>CAYJMY010000071.1:0-21020 GCA_964371125.1 uncultured Mesorhizobium sp.
GCTGACCATGAACGAGTTCGTCGCCGTCACCTCGACCAACATCGCCAAGATCCTCGGCATGTACCCGAGAAAGGGCGCGATCGTCGAAGGCGCGGACGCCGACCTCGTCGTCTGGGACCCGAAGCGCAGGAAGACCATCGCCGCCTCCGCCCAGCAGTCGGTCATCGATTACAACGTCTTCGAGGGCATCGAGGTGATCGGCCTGCCGCGCTTCGTCTTCACCCGCGGCGAGCTGGTGATCGAGGAGAGCAAGGTCTCGGCCAGGCCGGGCCATGGCGAGTTCGTCGCCCGCGAGCCCAACGGGCCGGTCAATCGCGCGCTGTCGACCTGGAAGGAGATCGTGGCGCCGCGCAAGGTCGAGCGCACCGGCATCCCGGCCAGCGGGGTCTGATCGCTTGCCCGGCAGGTTCGCCATCGTCGCGGCCGCGCTGTCGGCCCTTGCCGGCAGCGCTTCGGCCGAGGCGCTGTCGGGACTCGCTGGCACCTATGGCAACGCCAACGGGTGCAAGTACGCGGCGTCGGGCAACTATGTCGACGACGACATGGTGTTGCTGAAGGCCGAGGAGTACCAGACCTACGTGACGCTCTGCGAATTCCTCCAGGTGCTGAAGGCGCAAGACGCAAGCCAGGTGGTCACGGCGCTGTGCGGCCACGAGGGCGACGAAACGCAGACCATCGAGTTCATGCGCATCGTCAAGGATACCACCGGCAGGGACGCCTACGCCATCTTCGGACAGGGCGGCGATCCGTACGGCGAAGTGGAACCGTGCCGATGACGGCTTTCCCGATGCACGCCCCGCGTCGTGGCAAGCTGGCGGCGGCTGCCGCGGCGTGCGTCCTCGCGCCCTCGCTTGCCTTCGCCCAGACGCTCGATATCGCCCAGCCCTACGGAAACGAGGCAGGCTGCCGTGTTGTCAAGGGTGAGGAGAAGGCCAGCGCGGAAGCGCTGGTCGTGCGGCCCGACCGCTTCGAATCGGCCGCACTCGCCTGCGAGTTCGTGCAAGTGCTGAAGGCGGCCGACGGGACGAAAGTGATTACGGCGCTGTGCGACATCGAGGGCGAGGAGGGTCGTTCGGTCAGCCTGTTCACCGTCGCGCCGAGCAAGACCGATCCTGCCGCTTTGCAGATCCGCGACGAATACGGCGCGCCCTGGGACGAGGTGAAGTCATGCCCGTGAAGCGGGTACTACACGGCCAGCGCGTCCAGTTCGGGGAGAAGCACGACGCTTTCCTGCTCGTTCGGGTCGGTGCGCGCGATCACCGCCGTGCACGGCCTGTCGGAGAGGTTTGCCGGCAGATGCGGCACGCCCGCGGGGATGTACATCATCTCGCCGGCGGTCATGTCGGCGTAGTGCTCGAGCCGCTCGCCGTACCAGGTGCGGGCCTCGCCGGCGAGCACGTAGACCGCCGTCTCGTGGTCCTCGTGCAGGTGCGCCTTCGCCCGGGCGCCGGGCGGAATGGTCAGGACGTGCATGCACAGGCCCTTCGCGCCGACCGTTTCCGCCGCGATACCCTCGAAATAGCTCAACCCCTGCTTGCCGTCATAGGCCGAACCGGGTCTGATGACGCGGCAGGTGGGCTTGGGCGGGGTGGACATGCTTTTGTCTGCTCCTCTTCGGCTGGCGGATCGCCGGCGCCAAACTACACCAAACGGGGATTCATGCGAACGCCGACAAAACTTTGTCCCGATCGTCCTGCGATGCGGGTGCGCTGATGAGCGTCGTAGCCGCCAGCAGGCTCGGCCTGACCTTCCAGACCGGCGACGGCCCGGTGGAGGCTCTGTCGAACGTCGACCTGACGATCGACAAGGGCGAATTCGTTTCCTTCATCGGCCCGTCCGGCTGCGGCAAGACGACGTTCCTGCGCGTCATCGCCGATCTCGAGCAGCCGACGGCGGGCACCATCACGGTCAATGGCATGACGCCGGAGATGGCGCGCAAGGCGCGCGCCTACGGCTACGTCTTCCAGGCAGCCGCCCTCTATCCCTGGCGCACCATCGAACGCAACGTCGCCCTGCCGCTGGAGATCATGGGAATTCCGGCTGCCGAACAGCGCGAACGCATCAGGCGCACCCTCGAACTCGTCAACCTAACGGGCTTCGAGAAAAAGTACCCGTGGCAGCTCTCGGGCGGCATGCAGCAGCGCGCCTCGATCGCCCGTGCGCTGGCCTTCGATGCCGACCTGCTCCTCATGGACGAGCCGTTCGGCGCGCTCGACGAGATCGTACGCGACCACCTCAACGAACAACTCCTGGTTCTCTGGGCGCGCACGCAGAAGACCATCTGCTTCGTCACCCATTCCATCCCCGAGGCCGTCTACTTGTCGACCAAGATCGTCGTCATGTCGCCGCGCCCGGGCCGTGTCACCGACGTCATCGAATCGACGCTGCCGCGCGCACGCCCGCTGGAAATCCGCGAAAGCCCGGAGTTCCTGGCGATCGCCCACCGCGTCCGCGAGGGCCTCAGGGCAGGGCACTCCTATGATGATTGAGGGTCGCGACGCGCTTTCTCCTCTCCTCGGCGGGGAGAGGGTGGCGAGGGCGAAGCCCGAGCCGGGTAAGGGGGCCGGGAACGGCCGTCCGGGACTGGCGCCGGCCACGCCGTCTTGCATGCGGGGCCTTCTCCCATGACCTCGCTCCACTCCCGCATCCTGCCCGTCCTCGCCATCCTCGCCGCGATCGTGGCGATCTGGTACGTCGGCGCCTACGCGCTCAACGCCCCGTTCCAGCGCGACCTCGACCGCCGTGCGGGCGAGACGCCGACGACGTGGGAATTCATCGTCAAGACGATGACCCAGCCGAAACCGACGCTGCCGGCGCCGCACCAGGTCGTCGTCAACGTCTACGAGAACACCTTCCTGCGCAAGCCGACGTCGAACCGCAGCCTCGTTTACCATTCCTGGGTGACGCTGTCGGCGACGCTGCTCGGTTTCGCCTTCGGCACCGCGCTCGGCATCCTGATCGCGGTCGGCATCGTCCACGTCACCACGCTCGACCGCAGCCTGATGCCCTGGATCATCGCCTCGCAGACCATCCCCATCCTGGCGATTGCGCCGATGATCATAGTCGTGCTCGCCGCCATCGGCATCACCGGCCTCATCCCCAAGGCGCTGATCTCGACCTACCTGTCGTTCTTCCCGGTCGCGGTGGGCATGGTGAAAGGCCTGCGCTCGCCGGAGGCGATGCATCTCGACCTGATGCGCACCTACCACGCCAGCCGCGCCCAGACCTTCTGGAAGCTGCGCGTGCCGGCGTCGGTGCCTTTTCTGTTCGCGTCCATGAAGGTCGCCATCGCCGCGAGCCTGGTGGGCGCCATCGTCGGCGAGCTGCCGACCGGAGCGGTGGCGGGTATAGGTTCGAGGCTGCTGACCGGCTCCTACTACAGCCAGACCATCGACATCTTCGCGGCGCTGGTCGCCGGTTCGGTGGTGGCCATCATCCTGGTCAGCGTCGTCGGGCTCGCCGGGCGCCTCACCGAGCGGGCGATGGGGGCGCGGCCGGCATGAGCGGGTTGCGGATCTCTTGGCAGGGTGCCCTGGCGTCGTGTCTGGCGCTCGTCGCGGCGTTCCTGCTGCCCATCGCGTCGCCCGACGCGGCCTTCGCGGCGCCCGGTGTGTCGATGTTCGTCGCGTCCATGGCGATCGGCCTTGTCTGGGGCGCGGCGATCGTCGACGGGTCGCGGGTCGGGCCGGCGGCAAGGGCGGCCGTCCTGTTCCTTGCCGCGCACGGCGTGGTCTGGCTGCTGCTTTCGGAGATCGGCGACAGAAGCGGTGCCGCCCGGTTGTCGTTCTTCATCCTGCTGGCTGCCGCATGGCTTCTCGCCTGGCGGCTGGCCAGCGTCTTGTCGTCACTGGCGCCGAACATCCTGCTGCGCCTGTCTGTCCCGCTCCTCTTCGGCGCATGGATCCTCATCATCTGGGAAGCCGCCGTGCGCGGCGCGGGCATCCCCTTCATCCTGCTGCCGCCGCCCTCGGCGATCGGCGTGCGCATTGCCGGGTCGGTGCCGATCCTGGCGGCCGACGTCTACCAGACCATCTTCAAGGCGGTTCTGACCGGATATGTGCTGGGCTGCGCCTCCGGCTTCATCGTCGCCATCCTCGCCGACCGCTTCCTGTTCCTGCGCCGCGGCCTCATGCCGATCGGCAACATGGTCTCGGCGCTCCCCATCATCGGCGTGGCGCCGATCATGGTCATGTGGTTCGGCTTCGACTGGCAGTCCAAGGCGGCGGTCGTCGTCATCATGACCTTCTTCCCGATGCTGGTGAACACGGTCGCCGGGCTCGCCGCGTCGGGGCACATGGAGCGCGACCTGATGCGCACCTACGCGTCGAGCTATACGCAGACGCTGACCAAGCTGCGCCTGCCGGCCGCCGCGCCTTTCATCTTCAACGCGCTCAAGATCAACTCCACGCTCGCCCTCATCGGCGCCATCGTCGCGGAGTTCTTCGGCACGCCGATCGTCGGCATGGGCTTCCGCATCTCGACCGAGATCGGGCGTATGAACGTCGACATGGTGTGGGCGGAAATCGCTGTTGCGGCGGTTGCCGGTTCGGTCTTCTATGGCGTGGTCGCCCTTCTGGAAAGGGCCGTCACGTTCTGGCATCCGTCTATCCGCGGTGGATAGGCGAAGCCGGGGCGCCCCTCCGGACGCCACGGCAAACTTCAGAGGGTAAAGGAAAAGACGATGAAGAGATTGATGGTTTCGATGCTCGCGGGCGCCATGTCGCTCGCAGCGGTCCAGGCGTGGGCCGCCGACAAGGTCACGCTGCAGCTGAAGTGGGTCACGCAGGCTCAGTTCGCCGGCTATTTCGTCGCCAAGGAGAAGGGCTTCTACGGGGAGGAGGGCCTCGACGTCACCATCAACCCCGGCGGCCCCGACATCGCGCCCGAGCAGGTGATCGCCGGCGGCGGCGCCGACGTGATCGTCACCTGGATGGCGGCGGCGCTGGCCGCGCGCGACAAGGGCGTCAATCTCGTCAACATCGCCCAGCCATTCAAGAAGGCCGGCATGCAGCTCGTCTGCCCCGCCGACGGCCCGGTCAAGACCGAAGCCGACTTCAAGGGCCACACCCTCGGCGTCTGGTTCTTCGGCAACGAGTATCCGTTCTACGCCTGGATGAACAAGCTCGGCCTGTCGACCGAGGGCGGCCCCGACGGCGTCACCGTGCTCAAGCAGTCGTTCGACGTGCAGCCGCTGATCCAGAAGCAGGCCGACTGCATCTCCGTCATGACCTACAACGAGTACTGGCAGCTGATCGACGCCGGCTACAAGCCGGAAGACCTGATCGTCTTCAACTACACGGCGATGGGCGTCGACCTGCTCGAGGACGGCCTCTACACGATGGAGGACAAGCTCAAGGACCCGGCCTTCGAGGACAAGATGGTCCGCTTCGTCCGCGCCTCGATGAAGGGCTGGAAGTACGCGACCGAGAATTCCGACGAGGCCGCCGGCATCGTCGTCGAGAATGGCGGCCAGGACGAGAACCACCAGAAGCGCATGATGGGCGAGGTCGCCAAGCTCATCGACAACGCCGACGGCAAGCTGATCGAAGCCGCCTACAAGCGCACCGCCGACGCGCTCGTGGCGCAGAAGATCATTGCCAAGGAGCCGTCCGGCGCCTGGACGTCGGCGATCACCGACAAGGCGATCAAGTAGGCAGCGGCTCCCGAGCGATCGGACGGAAAGGGGCGGGCGACCGCCCCTTTTTTTGTTTCGAGACGCGATCGTCCCGCCGGTTGCCGCTTCTGCCCGCCGCGACGGTCCTCAGAACCTGAGTGCCGCGCGCTCGGCCTTCCGGTATTCGCCCGGCGTCATGCCGGTTTCGCGGCGGAAGAAGCGGCTGAAATAGGCCGGATCCGGAAATCCCAGCGCCAGTGCGATCGACTGCGCCGGCAGGAAGGTGAAGACCAGGTCGCGCCTGGCCTCCTCGACGATCCTGCGGTTGAGCAGTTGCTGCAGGCTGCAGCCGGTGGCGGCGCGCAGGATGCGGTTGAGATGGGCCGTCGAGATGCCGATCGCGCCGGCGTAGAATGCGGCATCGCGATGTTCCCTGAAATGCGCGCCGACGAGGGCGCCGAGGCGTTCGATGCGCTCCTGGTCGCGGTCGCGCAGCGGTTCGCCCTGCGCCTCGCGGCGGCCCGAGGCGCGGACCACGCCGACCACCGATGCCGCTACCAGCGCCTCCAGCATGGCGGCGCGGCCCACCCCGTGGCCCTGGATCTCGGCGCCGAGGCGCACGAGGCTTTCCGCCGCGTCCCTGCCTTCGCCAGCCTCCAGCGGCACGATCCTCGGCGTCGCGACGAAGGCCGCGACATGGCGGTCGACGGCGGCCACGGCATCGAGCCGATCGCGCACGACGGTCAGCACCAGGCCGCCGATGTCGCGCGAGAAGCGGAAGCCGTGCACGGCGCCGGGCGGCACGAACAGCGCTGATTCTTCCGCGAACGGCCTGTAAGTGCCGCCCATCAGCGCCTCGCCGCGGCCGTGGGAAATGTATAAAAACTGGAAGAAGGCCTCATGCCGGTGCGGCCGGATCTCCCAGTCGTGGAGCCGGCTGCGCTCGGGGATCGACTCGCAGTGCAGCCAGAATCGGCCGGTCCGTTCGGCATCCTCGCCGTAGAGTTGGTAGGTGGGGACGTGCCTGGTCATGCGGTTTCCGCTGTCGTCATGTTCGTAAAGTGCAAGAAATTGCCGATCCTGTCCATTGCCGGCGGGCCCCGCGCGCATCACCCTTGGGCATCGTCGCATCGGGAGGAACGTCATGCGCACCAAAGTCGTGATCATCGGTTCGGGTCCGTCGGGCCTTCTGCTCGGCCAGCTTCTGACCAATGCCGGCATCGACAACGTCATCCTCGAGCGGTCGTCCCGCGACCACGTCCTGTCGCGCATCCGCGCCGGCGTGCTCGAAGAGGGCGCCGTGGCGATGCTCGACGAGGCGGGCGCCGGCGAACGCATGCACCGCGAGGGGCTGCCGCATGACGGCTTCGACATCGCCTTCGACGGCCGCCGTCACCGCATCGACCTGTTCGGCCTGACCGGCGGCAAGCGCGTCATGGTCTACGGCCAGACCGAGGTGACGCTCGACCTGATGGACAAGCGCGCGGCAAGCGGCGCCGTCACCGTCTACGAGGCCGACAGGGTCGACCCGCGCGACTTCGACGGCGCCCACCCCTATGTGACCTATGAGAAGGACGGGGTCTCCCACCGCGTCGACTGCGACTTCATCGCCGGCTGCGACGGCTTCCACGGCGTCTCGCGCAAGTCGGTGCCGGAAAGCGCCATCCGCCTCTACGAGCGCGTCTATCCGTTCGGCTGGCTGGGCATCATCGCCGAGGTCGCCCCGGTCAGCTACGAGCTGGTCTACGCCAACCACCCGCGTGGCTTCGCGCTCTGCTCGATGCGCTCGCATACGCGCTCGCGCTACTACGTGCAGTGCTCGCTCGACGACAAGGTCGAGGACTGGTCCGACGCGCGTTTCTGGGACGAGATCAGGGCCAGGCTTCCCGCCGCGACGGCGGAGGCGATGACGACCGGGCCGTCGATCGAGAAGTCGATCGCGCCGCTGCGCTCCTTCGTCGCCGAGCCGATGCGCTTCGGCCGGCTGTTCCTGGTCGGCGACGCCGCCCACATCGTGCCGCCCACCGGTGCCAAGGGCCTCAACCTCGCCGCCAGCGACGTGCGCTATCTCTTTGACGGCCTGCGCGAATTCTACGACGAGCGGTCTAGTGCCGGCATCGACGCCTATTCGGCCCGGGCGCTGTCGCGCATCTGGAAGGCCGAGCGCTTCTCCTGGTGGATGACCAACACGCTGCACAAGTTCCCGGAAACCGGGCCGTTCGGCCAGAAGATGCAGGAAGCCGAGCTCGACTACCTGTTCAACTCCACCGCGGCGTCGACGTCTCTCGCCGAGAACTACGTCGGCCTTCCCTACTGAGCGGACGTTGGCGCCGGTTGCGGCGCCGCGGCGCGGATGGCGCGGATCAGCGCCGGCATCGACGAGGTGCGCTCGGCGTCGGCGCGCAGCGTGATGCCGACGGCGCCGCGCGTCTCCGAGGTGTCGATCGGCAATGCGGCGAGCGCGCCGGCGGCGACGTCGCCGATGACGACGCCCTCCGATATCGCCCAGACCGCGTCGCTGTCGCGGACGAAGACGCGGCCGAAGGAATCCGAGACGCTCTCGATGCGCGCGCCGGGATCGGGCAGTCCGTGGGCGATGAGGAAGCGCTCGACATAGGGCCGGATGATTGCGGTCGTCGTCGGCATCACCAGGGGGAAGCGCGCCATCTCGGCGATGTCGAACGGCGCGCGGGCGAGCAGGGGATGGCCCGCCCTGACGACGAACAGCACCTGCTCCGAATAGAGGTGCTCGAAGGTGAAGCCGACCATGCGCTCCGGCGAGGCCAGCCGCCCGACGACGAGGTCGAGGCTGCCCGACGAGAGCTGGTCGAGCAGGACCGCGTTCTCGCCGGTGACGATCTTCAGCCGCCCGCCGGGCACGTCGGCGAGGAACTTGCGCACCGCCCCCGGCATGACGCGCGCCGAGACCGTCGGCAGGGCGCCGACCCTCAGCGGCTGCTCGGCCTCCGCACCCGCGGCGCGCACGGCGTCGACGCCCTGGCGCAGCGCCGCCAGGCTGGCTCCGGCGTGGCGGCGGAATTCCTCGCCGGCCGCCGTCAGCCTGATGCCGCGCCCGTCCGGCTCGATCACCGCGGCGCCGAGGGCCTCTTCGAGCTCGCGCACGGTGCGGGTGACGGCGGGCTGCGACACGTTGAGTACGGAAGCCGCCTTGCCGATGGCGCCGGTGCGGGCGACCTCGAGAAACGTTCGGACGTGACGGAACTTGATCTGCATCCCGAATTCATACCAGAAAAGCTATCGGATACGCCAGAACGGCTATTTTTCTTAACAGTCCTGATGTGGTTCTCTGCGGACCTCGAGGGAGAATAAGCCAAATGGCCGACCAAGAAGAAAAGTCCGAGCGGTATCGCGAGGGCATGGCGACCCGGCGGCAGGTGCTCGGCGCAACCTATGTCGACGCCGCGCAGGCCAGGAAGACCGCGCTCGACGAGCCGTTCCAGGATCTGATCACCGAAGCGGCCTGGGGCCATGTCTGGTCCCGGCCGAACTGGACGAAGCGGGAGCGCTCGATGGTCACCATCGCGCTGCTCGCCGCGCTCGGCCACTACGACGAGGTGGCGATGCATGTGCGCGCCACCCGCAACACGGGTGCGACACCGGAGGACGTTCGCGAAGCACTCCTCCACGTGGCAATCTATGCCGGCGTGCCCGCGGCGAACCATGCGTACAAGATCGTCAAGCAGACGCTTGCGGAAATGGAAGGCGGGACGACCGCCTGAACGGAGGAACATAATGTCCAACCTGAAGCCCGAGACGGGCTCCTTCTTCCAGCGGGACCGCGATTGGCACCCGCCGGCACTCACGCCATGGTACAAGACGTCCGTACTGCGCTCGCCGCAGCGGGCGCTGATCTCCATGGACAATACGATCAGCGAGATCACCGGGCCGCGCTTCGGCCACAACATCATCGGCGAACTCGACAACGACCTCGTCCACAACTTCGCCAGGCCCGGCGAGAGCGCCATCGGCGAACGCATCATCGTCTATGGGCGCGTCATCGACGAGCGCGGCAAGGGCGTCGCCAATACCCTGGTCGAGTTCTGGCAGGCCAATGCCGGCGGCCGCTACCGCCACAAGAAGGACCAGTACTTCGCCCCGCTCGACCCGAATTTCGGCGGCTGCGGGCGCACCATCACCGACGAGGACGGATTCTACACGTTCCGCACCGTCAAGCCGGGTCCCTATCCCTGGCCGAACGGCGTCAACGACTGGCGGCCCTCGCACATCCACTACTCGATCTTCGGCGACGGCTTCGCCCAGCGCCTGATCACCCAGATGTATTTCGAGGGCGACCCGCTGATCTGGAAGTGCCCGATCATCCGCACCATCCCCGACCGCGCCGCGATCGAGCGGCTCATCGCGCCGCTCGACATGGAGGCGACGATCCCGATGGACGCGCGCGCCTACAAGTTCGACATCGTGCTGCGCGGGCGCCGCTCGACGTTCTTCGAGAACCGCAAGGAGGGCAACTGATGGTTCAGAATCTCGGACGCTTCAAGGAAACGCCCTCGCAGACCGCGGGGCCTTACGTTCACATCGGCCTGACTCCGAACTTCTGCGGCATCGGCGGCGTCTACAGCGCCGATCTCGGCACCTCGATGGCCAACGACAAGACCCGCGGCGAGCGCATCACGATCAAGTCGCGGGTGATCGACGGTTCCGGCACGCCGCTCCGCGACGCGCTGGTCGAGATCTGGCAGGCGGACGCCGACGGCTTCTACAATTCGCCGGCGGAAATGCGCGGCTCGGCCGATCCCAACTTCACCGGCTGGGGCCGCTGCCCGGCGGACATGGACACCGGCGAGTTCGTCTTCCACACGATCAAGCCGGGGCGCGTGCCGTTCCGCGACGGCCGGCCGATGGCGCCGCACATCACCTTCTGGATCGTCGCGCGCGGCGTCAACATCGGCCTGCACACGCGCATGTACTTCGGCGACGAGGAGAAGGCCAACGCCGAGGACCCGGTGCTGCAGCGCATCGAGCACAAGGTCAGGGTCCCGACTTTGATCGCGCCGCGGGAGGGGAACGTGTATACGTTCGACATCCACCTGCAGGGCGACCGCGAGACGGTCTTCTTCGACATCTGAGACCTGGGGCACATGACGGCATCGCCGTTCGACCATCCCTTCCTGTCCGGTCTCCTCGGCGACGAGGAGACCGGCGCCTGTCTGGCGGCCGAGGCCGACGTCGCCGCGATGGTCCGCTTCGAACGCGCGCTGGCCGGGGCGGAAGCGGCCGAAGGCGTGATCCCCGTCGCCGCGGCTGACGCGATCACCGCCGCCGTGGCTTCGTTTCAACCCGACATGGCGTTGCTGCGCCAGGGTGCGGGGCGCGACGGCCTGGTGGTCCCGGAACTGGTCCGCCAGTTGCGCGCCGCCGTCGGCGAGCCACATGCGAAGCATGTCCATCACGGCGCCACCAGCCAGGACGCGGTGGACACCAGCCTTTCGCTGCGGTTTTCCGCGGTTCTCGACATTCTCGGCGTCCGGCTCGCGCGCACCGCCGACGCGCTGGACGCGCTCGCCCGCCGCGACGGCGGCAAGCGCGTTATGGCGCATACGCGCATGCAGGCGGCGCTTCCCGTCGATGCCTCCCGCAAGATTTCCAGCTGGCGCGACCCGCTGATCCGCCACCAGGCGCGTTTGGTCTCGGTGCGCGGCCATGTCGGCGTGCTGCATTTCGGCGGCGCGGTCGGCTCGCTGGAGGCGCTGGGCGACAAGGCCGACGCGGTCGTCCGCCGGCTCGCATCGGCGCTCGGCCTGGTGCCGTTGCATCGTCCCCGTCATTCCGAGCGCGACGGCGTCGCCGAACTCGCCTCGTTTCTTTCGCTGGTCACCGGCAGCCTCGGCAAGATGGGCCAGGACATCGCGCTCATGGCGCAGAGCGAGGTCGGCGAGATCCGCCTCGCCGCCGGCGGCGGCTCCTCGGCCATGCCGCACAAGGTCAATCCGGTCGGCGCCGAAGTACTGGTGACGCTGGCGCGCTTCAACGCCACGCTGTTGTCCGGCATGCACCAGTCGCTGGTCCACGAGGGCGAGCGGTCGGGCGCCGCCTGGACCCTCGAATGGATGCTCCTTCCGCAGATGGCGATGGCGGCCGGCGTGGCGTTGTCGACGGCCGAGAGGCTCGTCGGCGAGATCACGTTCCAGGCGACCGCGTAAGGGCCGCGGGCGCGGCCGTCTCTTCCTCAGGACGCGGCGGCGTCCTTTCCCGGTCCGTTGTAGACCCTGAACCACGCGACGAAGTCGGCGATCCCTTCCTCGAGCGGCACGGACGGCTTGAAGCCGAGGTCGCGCGCGGCGCGCGATATGTCGGCATAGGTGCGCACCACGTCGCCGGGCGGCTTCGGCCGCATCTCCAGCTTCGCCTGCCGGCCGGTGGCCCGTTCGATCGCCGCGATGAAGTCGAGCAGGCGCACGGGATCGTTGTTGCCGAGATTGTAGATCGGCTCGGTCGCGTCCGGCCGGGCGAGGATGCGGTCGGCGGCGGCGACGACGCCGGCGGTGATGTCGCTGACGTGGGTGAAGTCGCGTTCCATATCGCCGTTGTTGAAGACCTGGATCGGTTCGCCCTTCAGGATGGCGTCGGTGAACAGCCATGGCGCCATGTCCGGCCGGCCGTACGGTCCGTAGACGGTGAAGAAGCGCAGGCCCGTGGACGCGATCCCGTGCGTCTCGCCATAGGCATGGGCGAGAAGTTCGCCCGCCCGCTTGGTTGCCGCATAGACCGAGACCGGGTGGTCGACGCGGTCGGCCTCGGCGAAGGGGATCGTCTCGTTGGCGCCGTAGACCGAGGACGAGGACGCGTAGACGACAGGGACCCGGCCGAGGCGGACCGCGTGCTCGAAGACGGCGACCTGGCCGGCGACGTTGGTCCGCACGTAGGGGAAGGGGTTCTCGAGCGAATAGCGCACGCCGGCCTGCGCCGCGAGGTGGACGATGGCGTCGTAGCGCTCCGTCCCGGTGGCGTCGGCGAGTTGTGTGGGGTCGGCGACGTCGGCTGCGGCGAAGCGGAAGCGGTCGAACGCCGACAGCCTATCGAGGCGCGCCTTCTTCAGCGCGACCGGATAGAAGTCGCTGAGATTGTCGACGCCGACGACCGTGTCGCCGCGCTCGAGGAAACGCCGCGCTGAATGATATCCGATGAAACCGGCCGCACCTGTGAGGAGAACACGCATTCGCTAGACTTCGCAAAGGTTGGACCGTCGATCCGTCAGCCCGGCCGGCTTACCCTTAGCGGCGACTTGCCGCGCGGGCAGGGCGGCATCTGGCGCTACCGCCGGCGTTGCGGACGCCCGGGCCGGCCAGCCTCGGGAGGCCGCTTCCGGTGACGCCGCAGCGCCGTCCGCCCGCCTCACGGAGCGATCCGCAGGATCTCGATGTCGCGCCCTGTTCCCTTCGTGTAGTCGAAACCGGAGATCGCCGCCAGAACCTCCGTCTCGCGGCCGCCGAGCGCGCTCCGGAATACCTCCTGCTGGTCGTCGCGGACGGCGGCGAGCGCGCAGGCTGGATCAGCGATCAGATGTGCCGCGGCGCCTTTCGGGTCCGTGAGGATGGTCCGGGTGCCGGCATTGACGACGAGACTCGGCTCGAGAAAGGCCGACGAAGCGAGCAACGATCCGGGGCATGGCTTCACCTCGTGGAACTTCAGGCCGATTTCCTGGCCGAGCCACAGCGACTTCACCTCGGGCAGTAGCTTGAAGGTCATGATGCCGAAGGCGAGCCCCGCCGCCAGCGAAGCTGCGAGCATGCGCGACACCGGCGACGGGAAGGGCGCCCTGAAGCCGGAGCCCAGCCAGCCGGCAATCAGGATCAGAATGCCCGCAACCAGTCCCGTCGAGCTCCACCGGCCCAGCAGATAGGGATGTGCGGCGATGCAGGCGATGGCCAGGCCGAGCGTGACGATCGTCCAGCCCAGTACGCCGAGGCGGATGAGCCAGATCTCCCAGCGGGGACGCGGGGCGTCACGGCTTCCGTCGGTCAGCCACCAGCCGGCAAGGATCAGCAGGGCCGGATAGGTCGGCAGCAGGTAGTGCGGCAGCTTCGTCGGCACCAGTTCGAAGACGATCCAGATCGGGATGATCCAGGCGAGACAGAAGGCCGCGCGCGGATCCGTGCGGAAAGCGCGCAGCCCTTTCAATCCGCCGCGGAGGCTTTCCAGCGCGAACGGCCATATGAACACGGTGAACGCCACGAAATAGTAGCCCGGCGGGAATCCGTGCGACTCCTGCCCGGACTTGATCTTGCTGAACAACGACTTGATGATCGCCTCGTACCAGAAGGTCGTACCGGATGTCAGCGTGATGGCAATCAGCCACGGAGCGGCGATCAGCGCGACGAGCAGCAGCCCACGCACCGGCCTCAGCGCTTTCGCCAACGACAGGTCGCGGTCGTGGATCGAGAGTGCCACCACCGTCAGTAGGCCGATACCGGGAACGATCGGCCCCTTGACCATGGCGCCGCAGCCGACCGCGATCCAGAACAGCCACGGCGCGAAGCGCCAGGCCGGTTTCTGCTGGCGTATGCCGAGATAGATCTGGGCCAGCATGTATTGCATGGTCACCGCCGCCGCGAGCACGGTGGCGTCGGTCTTGGCGATGCGGGCTTCGAAGTTCAGCATCACGATGCCGGCGAGGCCGATCGCGCCAATGAAACCGACCGCCGGGCCGAACAGGCGGGTACCGGCGAGGTAGGTCATCAGGACGGCGACGATCGCCGCCGCCTGCGATACGAGGCGGTTGACCCACACCGGCGCGTCGGGACCGGTGCCGGTGAGGATGATGGCGGCGGACTGAAGCCAGTAGATCCCGACCGGCTGCAGGTAGCGTGGCTTGTCCTGGAAGCGGATGTCGACGTAGTTGCCGGTCTCGGCCATCTGGCGCGTGGCCTGGACGTAGCGGGCCTCGTCGCGGTCCGTGACCGGGAGCCGGGTGATGCCTGGAGACAAGGTGGTCAGGCAGAGCAGGACGAGGAACAGCAGCTTGAGGAGGTGAGCGCGCGCCGATCCGGCAGATGCGAGGCGGTCGAGGACCTCATTCATCGGCGATTCTCTCGATCTTGGGCCGGACATTGCGGCGCCGCTTGAACCACCACACGCCGAATAGGTCGAGCGCGCCGTGCACGCCACGGTCGACAATGCCGTAATGCGACTTCCCGTGGAGGCGCGGCCGGTCGACGACCGGGCGGTGCACCACGCCGTAGCCTTCGATCAGCACCAGTGCCGGCAGGAAACGATGGCTACCCTCGAAGAAGGGCAGCCGCCGAAAGATGTCGGTGCGCAGAACCTTGAGGCCGCAGGCGGTGTCGGTCGTGTCGTCTTCGAGAAGCCAGCGGCGCAGCTTGTTGGCGAAGCGGGAGGCATATTTCTTCAGGTCGGAATCGCCACGCTTCAGGCGCTGACCCACGGCAATTCCGACGCCCGACCCGCCGGCCACGATCGCATCGACCAGTTCCGCGACATGGACGGGGTTGTTCTGGCCGTCGCCGTCGATCGTCGCCACGAGATTACCTTTGGCGGCGAAGACGCCGGTGCGCAGCGCCAGGCTCTTGCCGGTTGAGCGATCGTGGCGCAGATGGGTGATCGCGAATGGGTGTTTTCGCCGCTCGGCGCGCACTATTCGCGCCGTATCGTCGGTGGAGCCGTCGTCGACCAGGATCACCTCGAAACGGCGGCCCACCAGCGCCGTTCCGAGTTCGGCAAAGACCGCCGGCAGGTTCTCTCCCTCGTTCTTGGCCGGAATGACGACCGAGATGAAGTCGCCGCCCTGTTCGCCCATCTGCGCGTCCACACTTGCCCCGGTCATCGGCGTGCCTCGATCACTAAAGCGGATCCTCGGATCGGCCTCCGGCGGCCTTCAGCGATCTGCGTTCGTTGGCGATGAGCCAGAGGTTGCGGACGTAGATGATCACGCCGAAGGCCTGGCCGGCGATGAATACCGGATCCTGGCGCTGGATCGAATAGACAAGCAGCAGGACGCCGCCGCCGAGCGAGAAGAACCAGAAGGCGACGGGAACTACCGAGCGCCGGACGCGCTCCGAGGCGATCCATTGCACCAGGAAACGCATCGTGAACATGGTCTGGGCGATGAAGCCGAGCAGGATCCATGCGTCGAACTGTTCCACGAAGACGCGATGCAGCCAATCGGCGAATTGGGCTAACAACTCGCTCATGCGACCGACTCCCTGGCCACCGCGACGGGGCGATAGCGGCGGCGCAGCCACCATACGCCGAACAGGTCGAGGGCGCCGCGCAGGCCGCGGTCGAGGATGCCGTAGTTCGACTTGCCGTGACGACGCGGCCGATCAACGACCTCGATATGGGTGACCTCGTAGCCCTCGCGCAGCACCAGCGCCGGTAGGTAGCGGTGCCAGCCGTCGAAGAAGGGGAGGCGGCGAAAGATATCGGCCGGGATCGCCTTGAGGCCGCAGCCGGTATCGCTGGTCTGGTCCTTGAGGATCGCTCGCCTGAGGCCATTGGCGAAGCGGGACGAGAGGCGCTTCATCAGTGTGTCGGTGCGCTTCCTGCGCTGCCCGGCGACGATGCCGGTCTTCGGGCCGGAGGTTGCGAGCGCGTCGGCCAGTTTCGGCAGGTAGGCGGGATCGTTCTGGCCGTCGCCGTCCATTGTCAGCACGACCGCCGCGCGCGCGGCGAGCGCGCCGGTGCGGATGGCGGCACTCTGGCCGGCCGAGCGTTCGTGGCGGATGCAGCGCAGATGCGCCGCACCGCCCTCGATTCTCCGGTGCAGCGCGTCGCTGGTGCCGTCGGTCGAGCCATCGTCGACGACGATAACCTCGAAGGACCGGCCGGCAAGGGCCGCATCGACCTCGTCCAGCAGGAACGCCAAGTTCTCGGCCTCGTTCCGGCAAGGGATCACGACTGACAGGTCGGTGTGTCGCACGTTCTTCATTCGCAGCTTCCAGAAAACCGCGGCCTCAATATCACCGAAGCGCCGTCGATGCCAACCGGCCGTCGGGCCGGCGTCTCACCGCCGCAGGGCGGCGCCTGCGGGCCGCGGCCTGGTCCGGCCTTACCGCTTCTCGCGGATCTGCGTCAGAGTCCGCGTCGGCGTGATCGCCTCCGGATCGAGCTTCACGTCGACGATCGCCGGCAGGCCGCTCGCCCGTGCGCGCTGGAAGGCGGCGGCGAAATCCTCGGTCTTCTCCACCGTCTCGCCATGGCCGCCATAGGCGCGGGCAAGCGCGGCGAAGTCGGGGTTCTTCAGCGTCGTGCCCGAGACGCGGCCCGGATACTCGCGCTCCTGGTGCATGCGGATCGTGCCGTAGATGCCGTTGTTCAGGATGACGACGATCACCGGCGCGCCGTATTGCAGCGCGGTGGCGAATTCCTGGCCGTTCATCAGGAAGTCGCCGTCGCCCGCCCAGACGATCACTTCGCGTTCCGGGAAAATCAGCTTGGCGGCGACGCCGCCCGGCACCCCGTAGCCCATCGAGCCCGAGGTGGGAGCGGCCTGGCTGGCGTAGCGGCGGAAGCGGTGGAACCGGTGCACCCAGGTGGCGAAGTTACCGGCGCCGTTGGCGATGATCACGTCCTCCGGCAGGGTCTTTTCCAGCCAGGCCATGATGGGCCCCATCTTCACCGGGCCGGGTCCCTCGACCGGCGGCGTCGACCAGGCGAGATACTCCTCGTGCAACTCGGCCGTGCGGTTCGCCCAGACCGGCGTCGCCTTCGGCGCCGTCGCCGCGAAGGCTCTGGCAAAGGCCGTGGGCGTTGCATTGATGGCGACCGTCGGCCGGTAGACGCGGCCAAGCTCGTGCGGGTCGGGGAAGACGTGGACCAGCTTCTGATCGGGGTAGGGGCTCTTCAGCAGCGTATAGTCGGACGACGGCATCTCGCCGAAGCGGCAACCGACCAGAAGGACCACGTCCGCTTTCTTGATGTAGTCGCCGAGCTTGGGGTTGATGCCGATGCCGACGTCGCCGGCATAGGACGCATGCAGCTGGTCGCACAGCGCCTGGCGGCGGAACGAACAGCCGACCGGCAGCTTCCAGGTCTCCAGCGCGCCACACATGGCGGCGACGGCGTCCGCCGTCCAGCGCGTGCCGCCGAGGATGACGAAGGGTCGCTCCGCCTTTTCCAGCAGCGCCACCGTCGCCGCGATCTCGGCCTCGCCCGGCGCCGTCTCGACCGGTACGAAGGGCAGGGGCGCGGGCGCCTCCACCTCGTCGGTCAGCATGTCCTCGGGCAGTGCCACGACCACCGGCCCCGGCCGGCCCGACGCGGCGACCGAGAAGGCGCGCGTGACCAGTTCGGGGATACGCGCGGCGTCGTCGATCTCGACCACCCATTTTGCCATCGAGCCGAAGAAGGCCCTGTAGTCGACCTCCTGGAAGGCCTCGCGCTCGAGATTGCCGCGCGCCACCTGGCCGACGAACATGACGACGGGATTAGAATCCTGCCGGGCGATGTGGATGCCGGGCGAAGCGTTGGTGGCGCCCGGTCCGCGCGTGACGAAGCAGACGCCGGGCCGGCCGGTCAGGCGCCCCTCGCAATCGGCCATCATCGCCGCGCCGCCTTCCTGGCGGCAGACGATGTTTTTGATGCCGGAATCGTGCAGCGCGTCGAGCACGGCGAGGTAGCTCTCGCCCGGCACCGAATAGACGCGCTCGACGCCGTTCGCCTCGAGGGCCTCGACGATCAATTGTCCGCCGGTCTTCATGATCCGCTCTTCTCCAGTTCCGCCATGATTTCCGCCGTGTGCTCGCCGAGCCGCGGCGAGGGCCGTTCGTATTTGAGCGGCGTCCCCGACATGACCATCGGCGCGCGCACCGAAGGCAGGCGGTTGCCGTGGCCGTCGTCGAGATCCATGCGCATGCCGCGGGCGATCGTCTGCGGGTCGGCGAACATCTGGCCGATCGTGTTGATCGGGCTCGCCGGCACGCCCGCCTTCTCCAGCGCCGCGAGCAGCGGGTCGCGCTCCAGCGTCGCCAGTCTCTCGATCATCTTGGCGCGCAGCGCAGCGCGATTGGCGACGCGCGCCGGGTTGGTGGCGAAGTCGGGATTGCCGGGCAGATCGTCGAGCCCGACCACGGCGCAGAACTTCTGGAACTGCCCGTCATTGCCGACCGCGAGGATGAAGTGCCCGTCCTTCACCGGCAGCACCTCGTAGGGCGCGATGTTCATGTGGGCGTTACCCATCTGCGCCGGCGACGTGCCGGAGACGAGATAGTTCAGATTCTGGTTGCCGAGCACCGAGATCTGCGTGTCGAACAGCGCCATGTCGATGTGCTGGCCTTCGCCGGTCGCCTCGGCGTGGCGCAGCGCGGCCTGGATGGCGATCACCGAATAGAGGCCGGTGAAGATGTCGGAGATGGCGACGCCCGCCTTCTGCGGCTCGCGGCCCGGCTCGCCGGTAATCGACATCATGCCGGCCATGCCCTGGATGATGAAGTCGTAGCCGGCGCGCGGCGCGTAGGGCCCGTCCTGGCCGAAGCCGGTGATCGAGCAGTAGACCAGCCGCGGATTGATCTTCCTCAGGCTCTCGTAGTCGAGGCCGTACTTCTTCAGCCCGCCGAGCTTGAAGTTCTCGATCAGCACGTCCGCCGTCGCCGCCAGCCGGCGTACGATCTCCGCACCCTCCGGCGTCGAGAAGTCGACCCCGATCGATCGCTTGCCGCGGTTGCAGGAGTGGTAGTAGGCGGCCGACAGGCTCTCGCCGTCGGCGCCGGTGACGAAGGGCGGCCCCCACTTGCGCGTGTCGTCGCCGCCGTCGGGGTTTTCCACCTTGATGACGTCGGCGCCGAGGTCGGCGAGGAGCTGGCCCGCCCATGGGCCGGCAAGGATGCGCGCCAGTTCGATGACGCGGACGCCTTTGAGCGGTGGTTCGGCCATGGTCTGCCTGCGAAAAAACGGGATCGGAACGATCCGCCGTCCCTAGCAAGAAAGCCGTGTCGGTGTCACGCCGGCTTTGGCCGCGGCTGGCCTACGTGCGGCGGTAGTTATCCGGCCAGGCGTCTCAGGTGATGAATCAGCGCGTTGACGCATTCGTGCCGCGCTTCTCGCCAAGCCTCTGATGCGCGAATCGAAAATCCGCACGACGGCCCGGCCGGTCCCGTCCGCCAGCTATTCTTCGGTGCGGTTCGTCGCGTCGCGATCCCGTTCGTACCGCCTTGTCAGCAGAAACGGCGGTAGCCAGGACTCGCGACGGACGGTCCACAGTTCGTAGGTCGGCCTGAATTGGTCGGGCTCGTCCAGCGATCCGAGGTTCACCTCGATCTCGTCGCCGCTACGGGCGAAGACGGGCGATCCGCAGCGGGGACAGAAGTACCGTCCGGCCCAGTCGCGCGTTTCGCCCTCGATCGTCACCGCGTCCTCGGGGAAGATCGCGGACGCGTGGAACAGCGCGCCGTGGTGCTTGCGGCAGTCGAGGCAGTGGCAGATGCCGACGCGGTACGGCCGCCCCGTAGCGACAAAGCGGACGTCGCCGCACAGGCAGCCCCCCGTGAACCGGTCCATGATGCGTCTCCTTCAAGCGCAGATGGCGAGGTCTCCGAAAGACCAGGCCGTCGGCACGCCGGATCACGCCGGCGCGATCCTCTCCGCCCACGCCGCGAAATCCTCGGTGATCGCGTCGCGGTTCACCTCGTTCAGCGATTCGTGCCGCGTTTCCGGCCAGACCTTTGATTCGAGATTCGAAAAGCCGATCGCCCTCATGCGCTGCGCGAGGTCGAGCACGGCCCTGCCGCCGGCCGTCGCCGGGTCCTTTTCGCCGCCGAGCAGATTAACGGGCAGGTCTTTGCGGATGCCGGCGAGGTTGCGGTCGTCGGCGCCGGCGAAGATGAAGCCGAACACGTCGCGCCACATCGATACCGAGGCGTCCCAGCCGCACAGCGGGTCGGCGACGTATTTTTCGACTTCCGCCGCCTCGCGCGACAGCCAGTCGAACGCCGTGCGCCGGTCTGGCACCTTCTTTGCCCAGTCCTGGAAGGTGAGCTTCGGCAGGATCCGCGACGGCATGTCGGAGCCGAGCCGGAACGCCTCCCAGGCGAGGATGCCTTGCGCGACGCGGCCGAGCGTGCCGGCGGAGAAGTTGGCGTTCCATATCGCTGCCGCCGCGACACGGTCCGAATGGTGCATGAGGAAGTTGAGCGCGATCAGCCCGCCCATCGAATGGCCGAACAGGATGACCGGCGCGCCCGGCCGCTCAGCGGCGATGCGGTCGTGCACTGCGGCGACGTCGGCCAGTACCTTGTCGCCGCCGCGCTCCGCCGCGAACTGGCGGGGCGGCGCGTCGGGCGCGCGGGTTGCGCCGTGGCCGCGGTGGTCGTGCGCATAGACGTCGAAGCCGCGCGCTGCCATGGCGCCGGCGAAGCGGGCATAGCGCACGGCGTGTTCGGCAAGGCCGTGGTTGACCTGGATGACGCCGCGC
>CAYJMY010000072.1:0-20820 GCA_964371125.1 uncultured Mesorhizobium sp.
CCGAAGGGCTGCGCGCCGACAACGGCGCCGATCTGGTTGCGGTTGACGTAGATGTTGCCGGCGTGCACCCCGTCGACGAAGTGCTGGACCCGCGCCTCGATGCGCGTGTGCAGGCCGAAGGTCAGGCCGTAGCCCTTGCGGTTGATGGCGTCGATGACGCGGTCTATTCTGTCGGCCTCGAAGGCGGCGACGTGCAGCACGGGGCCGAAGACCTCGCGCTCCATCTCCTCGATGCCGGAGACGCGCAGCACGTGCGGCGCGACGAACAGGCCGCTGTCCGGCGCCTCGCGCTTCGCCACCAGCCGGCCCTTCGCCGCCATGGAATCGCAGTAGGCGGAGATCTGCGCCCGCGCATCCTCGTCGATCACCGGGCCGACATCCGTCACGATTTGCCAGGGGTCGCCGACGGTCAGCGCCTGCATGGCGCCTTCGAGCATGGCGAGCACCTTCTTCTCGACGTCCTTCTGCACGTAGAGCACGCGCAGCGCCGAGCAGCGCTGGCCGGCACTCTGGAAGGCCGAGGCGAGGATGTCGCGCACCGCCTGCTCGGGCAGCGCGGTCGAATCGACCACCATCGCGTTGAGCCCGCCCGTCTCGGCGATCAGCATGGCGTCGGGCGCGGCGGTCTTCGCCAGCTGCCGCTCGATCAGCTTGGCCACTTCGGTCGAGCCGGTGAAGCACACGCCGGCGATCCGCGGATCGGCGGTCAGCGGCGCGCCGACCGACGGCCCATCGCCCGGCAGAAGCTGGATGACGTCCTCCGGCACGCCCGCCTCGCGCAGCAGCGCCACGGCGCGCGCGGCGATCAGCGGCGTCTGCTCGGCCGGCTTGGCGAGCACCGCATTGCCGGTGACGAGCGCGGCCGCCACCTGGCCGGTGAAGATCGCCAGCGGAAAGTTCCACGGCGAGATGCAGACGATGGCGCCGCGCGCCCGCGTCCCCTGTTCCGTGGCGGCCGCCTCGGCGGCGTAATAGCGCAGGAAGTCGACCGCCTCGCGCACTTCCGCCACCGCGTCGGCGAGCGTCTTGCCCGCTTCCCGCGTCGCCAGCGCGAAGAACTCGACGGCGTGGCGTTCGTAGAGATCGGCGGCACGATTGAGCACGGCGGCGCGCTCGGCGACCGGCCGCGCCGCCCAGGCCGGCTGCGCCTCGACGGCGAAGCGCACGGCCGTCGTCACCTGCTTTGCGTCGACCTCGTGCACCGTGCCAACGATGTCGTCGGGCCGCGCCGGGTTGACGATCTTGCGCGTCCGCGCATAACCCGCGGCGCGGGTCACGGGCTTCGCCGTCCAGCGGTCCGGGCCGGCGAAGGCGGCGCGCGAAGCCTCGATCTCGGCCAGCGTCGTCGGATCGGTGATGTCCCAGCCCCTCGAATTCTTCCGCCCGGCGCCGAAGATGTCGGCCGGTTTCGGGATCGATGGATTGGCGGCAGGTCCCTGCGCCGCCACGAGGTCGAACGGGTCGCGGGCGATCTCCTCGGCCGAGACGTCCTCGTCGACGATCTGGTGGACGAAAGACGAGTTGGCGCCGTTCTCGAGCAGCCGGCGGACGAGATAGGCGAGCAGGTCGGAATGCGCGCCGACCGGCGCGTAGATGCGGCAGCGCGTGCCTTCCGCGGCGTGCACCGCCTCGTGCAGCGCCTCGCCCATGCCGTGCAGGCGCTGGAACTCGAAGCTGTCGCGGTCGGGCGCCATGGCCAGCACGGCGGCGACGGTGTGGGCATTGTGCGTGGCGAACTGCGGGTAGATGCGGTCGGTCATGCCGAGCAGCTTCTTCGCATTGGCGACGTAGGAGACGTCGGTGTTCGGCTTGCGCGTGAACACCGGATAGCCGGCGAGCCCGAGCGTCTGCGCGCGCTTGATCTCGGTATCCCAGTAGGCGCCCTTGACCAGGCGCACCATGATGCGCCGGTCGAGCTTTTCGGCCAGAGCATGCAGCCGGTCGATGACGAAGGCGGCGCGCGGCCCGTAGGCCTGGACGACCACGCCGAAGCCGTCCCAGGCGGCGAGGCTGTCGTCGGCGAGCACGCGTTCGATGACGTCGAGCGACAGATCCAGGCGATCGGCCTCCTCGGCGTCGATGTTCAGTCCCATGCGCGCGTCGCGCGCGGCCTTGACCAGCGACAGCAACCGCTCCGCCATCACCGGCAGCATGGTCTCCTTCTGCGCCACCTCGTAGCGCGGGTGCAGCGCCGAGAGCTTCACCGAGATGCCGGGGTTGCGGCGGATATCCGTGCCGGTCGAATGCGCCGCGAGCGCGGCGATGGCGTCGGCGTAGGCGCGGTGGTAGCGTAGCGCGTCTTCTTCCGTGCGCGCCGCCTCGCCGAGCATGTCGTAGGAATAGAGATAGCCCTTCTGTGTCATCGGCCGGCCGCGCTTCACGGCCTCGGCGATGGTCCGCCCGAGCACGAACTGCTCGCCCATCTCGCGCATGGCCGCCGCAACCGCCGTGCGGATCACCGGTTCACCCAGCCGCCGCACCATCGACCGCAGCGTGCCCTCGATGCCGCCCTCGCCCTCGTCGAGCACCTTGCCGGTCAGCATCAGCGCCCAGGTCGAGGCGTTGACGAAGATCGAGCTGGAGCCGCCGGAATGCGACGACCAGTCGTGCGGCGCGATCTTGTCGCGGATCAGATCGTCCATCGTGCCGGCGTCGGGCACGCGCAGCAGCGCCTCGGCGAGGCACATCAGCGCCACGCCCTCCTTGGTCGACAGGCCGTAGGTGGAGAGGAACACCTCCATCAGCCGCGGGTCGGACGATCCGCGCACGGCGCGCACGAGGTCGGCGGCACGCGCCGAGATCGCGGCGCGGTCGGCATCGGAGAGATCGGCGAGAGCGATCAGCCGCGCGAGTGCGGCGGCTTCATCGGGCAGGACATTGGCGCGGATGTCGGAACGGATTGCGTCGAGCGGCTGGGCTGGCATGAAGGCATCCCCGAGACTGGCGGACAGTGATCCCGATCGCGCGAGCTGGCAAGCGCGCCGGCGGAGCGTGGATAGCACGGGCGGAGCAAATTGGTCCGTTCCGACTTGTTGGATTTTTTGGCCCGTTTGGTCTATTATTTGCCGACCATTCGAATAGAGCGAACTGTCATGTCGACAGCAGGGGACCATTTGGACCGTTTCGACCGCGCCATCCTCGGGGCGCTCTCGACCGACGGGCGGCTGTCCATGGCCGAACTCGCGGCCAAGGTCGGCCTGACCAAGACGCCGGTGCAGGCGCGGGTGAAGCGGCTCGAGGCCGACGGCTTCATACGCGGCTATTCCGCCCTCGTCGACCGCGAGCGCATGGGCGAAGGTCACGTCGCCTTCGTCCAGGTCAAGCTCTCCGACACGCGCTCCGCCGCGCTCGACGCCTTCAACCGCGCCGTCCAGGCCGTGCCTGCCATCGAGCAGTGCCACATGATGGCGGCGAGCTTCGACTACCTGCTGAAGGTGCGCACGAAGGACATCGCCTCCTACCGCAAGGTTCTCGGCGAGAAGATCTCGGCGCTGCCCCACGTGGCGCAGACCTCGACCTTCGTCGCCATGGAGACGGTGAAGGACAGGTACTAACCCTGCGCTCGGCGCGGCTTCGCCGGTTGGAGACTGATATGCAACCGGGAACCGGTCGCCTGGGCGAAGCGCTGGAGCGTGCGCGTCGACGGCTTGACGCGGCCGCTTTCTAGCCGGGCGACGACCGCCTGGGTCGTGCCCATCGCCGCCGCGACCTGTTCCTGCGTCATCCCTGCAGCGCCCCTTGCACGGATCAGTTCCCTCGCCAGTTCGAATTCCTCTTCCAGCGCATCGAACTCGGCCCGGATTTCAGGATCGGAGAGCCAGTCCTGCGCCACCTCCTCGACCGGGATCGTCTTCTTCGTCATCTGACCTCCTTGGCGCGGCGCAGCGCGAGTTCGATCTCGCGGCGCGGCGTCTTCTGCGTCTTCTTGGCGAAGACGCGCACCACGACCGCCCGGCGCCCGGTCGCCGTCACGTAGAGTGCTCGCGCGATACCGTCGCGTCCCTTCATGCGCATCTCCCACAACGGCCCCTCGAGATGCTTCACATAAGGCTCGCGAACGTTTTCCAGTCCTTCGGACTCGATGAGACGGGAGATCCGCAGGAAGCTGGCGATCACGTCCTTCGGCAGTGATTCCATCTCCGCGCGGAGTTTCCGTCCAGCAGGTGGACCGACCATCGCATGAACGCCGAATATCTTTTTTGCGATAATCGCAACGGCTGGTGCTGAGGGAGCCTGCCGTATCCCCTACTCCGCCAGCGTGCCGAGGAAGGCGATCAGTGCCGCGCGCTCCTTCTCCGACATCTTCAGCGGCTCCAGTTCCGAATGGCCCGACACGCTCGTCGGCGCCCGCACGTAATGGTCGACGACGTCGGCAATCGTCGCGATCTGACCCGAATGCATGTAGGGCGGCCGGGCGGCGGCGCCGCGCAGCGACGGCGTCTTGAAGGCCCGTTCCAGTTCCTCGCCTTCCTTCACCATGAAGCGCAACTCGCCGCAGGCCTCCTCGCTGCCGTCGCGGTGGATGCCCAGGCAGTTGAACGGATCGTCGAGCACCTTCTTCGCACCCGCCGCGCGGCCGGTGTCGTCCGGCAGGCCGTCGACCGGCGGCACGCCGGTGTTGTGGAAATGGTCGTCGGTGAAACGCGGGCCGTTGTGGCAGGTGACGCAGTTGGCGCGGCCGATGAACAGGCGCAGGCCGTATACCTCCTGCTCGGTGAGCGCGGCATCCCCTTCCGGCGTCCGGCCGGCGGCCACCGCTTCGGCGAAGCGGTCGAAACGCGTCGGCTGGTGGACGATGGTCCGCTCGAAGGCGGCGATGGCCTTGCCGAGGTTGGCGAAGACCGTGTCGATCTCGCCCTTCTTCCCGTCCGGCATCGCCTGCCACGCCGCCTTCTCGGCCTCCGAGCCGAGCGGCGAGGCCGCGGCCGGCACTGCCGCCAGGTCTGGCAGCGGCCCGAAGATGCGCTCGTAGCGCTCGCCGAACGTATTCGCGACGAAGTGGGCGTAGGCCGCCCGCGTTCCGCCGTGCTCGCGCGCGTCTTCCAGCGGCCCCAGCGCCTGCGCCCACAGGCTGTCCTTGCGCCCGTCCCAGAACAGGAACGGGCTGCGCGCGACGCCGGCCAGCGGCATCGCCCGCCGGTTCGTCGTCGCCAGCCCGACCGAGAGCGGCCGGTCGTCCTGGAACTGGCGGTCGATCAGATGGCAGGTGGCGCAAGCGACCGTGCCGTCGCGGCTCAGCCGCTGCTCGAAGAACAGCGTCGCGCCGAAGGCCGCGGCGGCCGCATCGTCGGCGACGCGGTTGGTCGTGTCGGCGGCAAGCGGCGGCAGCGCCGAAAGCGACAGCGACGCGATGGTCGTCTTCTCGGCCTCGGTGAAGTCCTCCGGTTGGCAGGCGGCGAGGCCGGCTAGCGCCAGGAGGACGGGGATGATCCGCGTGCGCACTGCTTTCTCCTAGAGCGTCAGGTTGAAGACGACGGAATCGTCTCCCGCGGCGGCCTTGATGTCGAACGTGAACTCCCACCAGCCGCTCATGTTGAAGCGCACGCCCTCGATCCGGTAGCGGCCTTCGCCTAGATAGGCGGTCGCCTGCGGCTGGGTGGGCAGGCCGTGGCCATGCTGCGGCATGCCGCCGCCGACCGCGATCGTCGCGCCTTCCACCGGCGCGCCGTCCGGCGTCTTGACGGTCAAGATCCAGTTGTGCAGCGGCCCCTGCTGCAGCGGCTCGGTCTCCGGCGCGATGGCGACGGCGTAGAGTCCCTTCGCAGAGGCTTTCGAGCGGGCGAGGTCCAGCCCTTCGGGCGGCGTCATCATCACGCGGAATGCGATGAAGGCGGCCACTGCGACGATGGCGACGGCCGCGAGGGCGACAAGGATGGTGCGCCTGTTCATTTGTTGCTCGTTCCTGCTCTTTTCCGTTGATGCGGCGGCTCTAGGCCTTCCCGCGACTGGAAGGTCAAGCGTCTTTTTTCGTGACTTCGCGTCACCTGCGAGTGTAGAGGCGAAACCGTCTGAAGGGGAGGTTCGGCATGCGACGGAATGGCGTGGCCGCAGTCGGCGAATGCATGCTGGAACTCTCGGCGCGCGAGGGCTGCGACTGGCGCATGGGTTTTGCCGGCGACACGTTCAACACGCTGTGGGCGCTGCGCGCCCTCCTGCCGGAGGACGTCGCCGCCGCCTACGTCTCCGCCTTCGGCGACGACCCCTTCTCCCGCGACCAGATCGCCTTCTTCCGCGACCACGGCATCGGTATCGCCAATAGCCCGGTCATCGCCGGCGCTCGGCCGGGCCTCTACGCGATCACGCTCACCGGCGCGGAGCGATCCTTCACCTACTGGCGCGCCGACGCCGCCGCGCGCCGCCTCGCCGACGATGCCGAGGCGCTGCGCGCGAGCCTCCACGGACGTGCACTGGCCTATTTCTCCGGCATCACGCTGGCGATCCTCGAACCTGCTGCGCGCGCGACCCTCTTCGCCGTGCTGAAGTCCGTCCGCGCCGGCGGCACGAAGGTGGCTTTCGATCCCAACTACCGGCCGCGCCTGTGGTCCTCGCCCGAGGCGGCGCGGGCGGCGATCGCCGAGGCGCTCGAAGTCGCCGATATCGCCCTTCCCACCTTTCCCGACGAGCAGGCGCTGTTCGGCGACGCGACGCCATCAGCGACCGTGGAACGATTGTCGGCCGCCGGCGTCGGCGAGATCGTCGTCAAGGACGGCGAATCCCCTGCCCTGGTGGCCGCCTCGGGAGAGGCGATATCCGTCCCGGCGGTAAAGGTGGACGCCATCGACACGACGGGGGCCGGCGACAGCTTCAACGGTGGCTATCTCGCCGCGCGGCTTTCCGGTGACGGTCCGGTCGACGCGGCAAGGCGCGCCCACCGCGTCGCCGCGGCGGTCGTCCAGGTACGCGGCGCGCTGGCGCCGTTCGCGACGTTGCAGAAAGCCTTCGCCTGAGCGGCGCAGTTCAGCGGAACCGGTACTCCGTCACCTGGCGGTAGAGCCCGCCGGGCCACAGAACGGCCTGCGGAAAGTACGGCCGGTTCGGCGAATCCGGCCATATCTGCGGCTCGAGCGCCATGCCGGCATAGGCGCGGTAACGGCGTCCGCCCAAGCCGGGGACGTCGCGCGCCACCTTGTGCCCGGCATAGAACTGGATGCCCGGCTCGGTCGTCCAAACCTCCATCTCGACGCCCGAAGACCCGCCCTGCAGCCAGGCCGCCTGGCGCAGCGGCCCGCGCGCGGCCGAGAGGCAGAAATTGTGGTCGTAGGCGACCTGCTCGCCCTCGATCTCCATGCGCACCGGCCGCGCCATGGCGAAATCGAACGGCGTGCCGTCGACCGGCTGGACGACGCCGGTCGGGATCAGTTCCTCGTCGACGGGCAGATAGGCGCCGGCGGCCAGCATCAGCCGGTGGTCGAGAACGTCGCCGGCGCCGCCGTCGTCGAGGTTGAAGTAGGAGTGATGCGCGAGGTTGCAGAGCGTCGGCTGGTCGCAGGTCGCGGTCAGTTCCACCGACAGCGTGCCGGGGATCTTCAGCCGGTAGGTGCAGGTCGCCGCGAGCGTGCCCGGGAAGCCCATGTCTCCGTCGGGCGAATGCAGCGTCAGCGTGATGAAGTCCGGGCCGGCGAGCGCCACCGTCCAGCAGCGCTTGCCGAAGCCGCGCACACCGCCGTGCAGCATGTGTTTGCCGAGGAAGTTGGTGTCGACCTGATGGCGCTCGCCCTCGAGGCGGAAGCGGCCGCCGCGGATACGGTTGGCGTATCGTCCGGCGATGGCGCCCATATAGGGCGAGTGCGCCGGATAGTCCTCGAAACGGTCGAAGCCGAGCACCAGCGGCGCGTCATGGCCGGCAAGCCGCAGGTCCTGGACCGCCGCGCCCCAGGTCATCACCGAGGCGGTCAGGCCGCCGCCGCCGATCGAATAGCGGTGGACGGCCTCGCCCTCCGCCGTGGTGCCGAAGAGCTGGCCGTCCATCATCTTTCCAAAGCCCCGGTCCGCCGATGCAGACATATTTCGTGTCGAGCTAGTCGTCGATGCCGATCGAGAACGGAAGTCTTCTTCCAGGGGCCGAATGCCCCGTCGGCCGCCTCGATGGCGCCGCGCGTCTCGGCTCTGCCCGACTTCGGCACGGTGCCGAGCTGCAGGCCGGTCGCCGGGTTGACCACGTCGATGGTCGCGCCGGAATCGGCCCGCACCCAGTCGCCGCCGAACAGGTTCGCCAGGCGCATCTAGGGGCTTGTTTTCCGGAGCATTTGCTCGTCCTCCGCCGGCGTCATCGGGCGCCGATCCTCTGGATTTGGTCGACAAGGGCGGTATCGAACGGTATGCCGTCCCGCCGCAGCCGGACACGCAGTTCCTGGCGCCTTCGTCCAGGCACCCGCGCGCCGCCGCTCACGGCGATGGCGTCGGCCATCTCGGTGAACCGGGCCATTGCTCTTACCCCACCGAACGCCCCCGGATCAATTGCGATCATCAGCTGACCGGTCCCCGGCGGCGGTCCGTGATCGTCGAAGAAGGAGCTCTGTTCGTAGCCGAAATTGGCGCCGGTGAGCCCCGCCACGAGCAGTTCCACCATCAGCGCCAGCGCCGTGCCCTTGGCCTCGCCGAGCGGCGCCATGGTGCCGGAAAGCGCGGCCTGCGCGTCCG
The DNA here is from genome assembly GCA_964371125.1 of uncultured Mesorhizobium sp. Taxonomy (GTDB): domain Bacteria; phylum Pseudomonadota; class Alphaproteobacteria; order Rhizobiales; family Rhizobiaceae; genus DUSC01. The sequence continues at coordinate 8,641 of CAYJMY010000072.1, forward strand.
TCGTCGGGCGCCCTTCCGCGTCGAAGGCCCAGCCTTCCGGGATCGCCTCGCCCCTCTGCCCGGCGGCCATGATCTTTCCGCGCGCCACCTTCGACAGCGACACGTCGACGACGATCGGCTCGCCGCCGTCCACCGGTGCCGCGAAAGCGATCGGATCGGTGCCGTAGAGCGCCCGCCGCCCGCCCCAGGGCGCCATCGCCGCCGGCGCGTTGGCGAACAGCAATGCCACCAGCCCCTTTTCCGCCAGTGCCTCGACGGCGAGGCCGGCCACGCCTGCATGGTGCGAGCGGAAGATGCCGGCCGCCGCGATGCCCTGCGCCGGCACGATCGCGGCGAGTTCTTCGACGGCGAGGTCGAGCGCCGGATAGGCGAAGCCGTGCCCGGCATCGATGTGCACGGCGCCCGGCCGCGTGCGTTGGGCCGCGGGCACGGCATGGCCGTCTACCTTGCCGGCGCGCGCCTGCGCGGCATAGGCCGGCACGCGGCGCAGGCCGTGCCCGCCCTGCCCGGCGAGTTCGGCGCCGACCAGCGCGCGGGCGACCGAGACGGCGTTGGTGGCCGACGTCGCCGACGCGGTCAGCGCCGCCTCGACCAGCGCGTAGGCCTCGTCGACGGAGAGCAGCACCTCGCCCATCACGACTGCTCCAGATGCGCCGCGACAAGGTCGGCAACCAGTTCGGAGACGCGCTCGTTGGATTCCGCCGTCACCCCGGCAATATGCGGGGTCAGCACAAGGTTGGGGATGCCGGCGAAGACCGCCCCCGCTTCCGCCGTCAGCGGCTCGGTCGCGAAGACGTCGAGTGCCGCCCCGCCGATCTGCCCGCCGCGCAGCGCCTCGACCAGCGCCGACTCGTCGACCACCCCGCCGCGCGCCGCGTTGATCAGGATCGCGCTCTTCTTCATCGACGCAAACTGGCGGGCCCCGATCATATGCCGCGTCGCGTCCGTCAGCGGCACGTGCAGGGAGACCACGTCGGCGATATCGAGCAGCCCGTCGAGCGAGACGTTGCGCGCCATCCGCCACGCCGGGTCGCCGGCGGGAAGGTGCGGGTCGTTGGCCGCGACCTGCATGCCCAGCGCCTGCGCCCGCCACGCCACCTCGCGGGCGATGGCGCCGAAACCGACCAGGCCCATCGTGCGGCCCGCCAGTTCGCGCCCGATCAGGCGCTGGCGCGGCCACAGGCCCGCGGCGACGTCGGCGCTCGCGAACCAGGCGCCGCGCAGCAGCATCAGCGCCGCCGTGATCACGTATTCCGCCACCGACTGGTCGTTGGCGCCGGTCGCCGGGTAGACGGCAATGCCGCGGCCCCTGCAGGCGTCGACGTCGATGTTGTCGAGACCGACGCCCAGGCGGCCGACGCAGGCGAGCCGCGTTGCGGCTTCGAGAAGCGCGCCGCGCACCTGGGTCCGGTTGCGCACGATGAGCACGCGCGCCTCGCGCACCGCCTCGGCAAGATCTGCCGGCCTGTCGGCGAGGTTCGGATCGTAGAGCGTGTCGTAACGCCGGGCGAGACGGGAGACCGCAGCCTCGCTCATGAACTCGCTGATCACGATGTCGGGCATGGCACCCCCGTTCGGGCTTCAGGTGGCTCCGGCTCGCGATTCCTGCCGGAGTGCACTATATTTAAGGCATCGGGAACTGGATGGAACGGCCCCATGACGCGGGACGAGATCATCGCCAGGCTGAAGGCCATGGAACCGCAACTGCGCGCGCGCGGCATCACGCGCATGCAGATGTTCGGCTCGCGCGCCCGCGGCGACGAGCGACCCGACAGCGACCTCGACCTGCTGATCGTGTATCGGCCTTCAAGCGATGTCTCGGGGTTCGATTTCTTCGGCATCGGGTCCGATCTGAGCGAGGAACTCGGCATCGAGACCAACGTCGTCGCCGATCACGATGGGATAAAGGAACGGCACCGTCGGGAATTCACACCCGATCTGGTGACGGTCTTCTGGTGAAATCTGAGCGGCGGACGGCACACCGGCTGCCCGACATACTCGACGCCATCGCGGATATCAGGGCCGCGTTGGACGAGTAGGACTACGGCACGTTCCGAAGGCACCGCCCTGTCCGCCCTGTGGTCGAAAGATACTTCGAGATCATCAGCGAAGCGTCGCGGCACCTTCCGGCTTCGATCACGGAAAGCAACGCTGCGATCCCGTGGCGAAGGGTTGCCGACCTCGGCGACGTGCTGCGTCATGCCTATCACAATACCGATCCGGCGATTCTGTGGCACATCTGCGTCAACCATCTCGACGCGCTCGAAGTTGCAGTCCGCCGAGCCCAGGCCGACTTCCCCGACGTCGGCAACTGACCCTCACGCGCTCCGGTAGAGCTTGGTCATGACGAACTCGCGATGGCCGAGAGCCTCGGCGGCGGTGGCGCGGCCGCTCGCCGTCCGGACGATCATATCGATCAGCGCGTCGCCGGCGGCGTCGATGGTCATTTCGCGGCGCAGGATGCCCGACACGTCGAGGTCGACGTGCTCGCCCATGGTGCGCACCGTGCGCGGGTTGGCGGTGATCTTGACCACCGGCACGATCGGGTTGCCGATGACGTTGCCCTGCCCGGTCGGAAAAGTGTGCACCACGTAGCCGCCCGCCGCCATCAGCGTCACGCATTCGGCCGCGGCCGAAGAGGAATCCATGAAGTAGAGGCCTCTGCCGGCCTTCGGCGCCTCGGCCGGCTCGAGGATGTCGATATAGCGCGAGGTGCGCCCGATCTTCTCCAGATTGCCCAGCGCCTTCTCCTCGATGGTGGTCAGGCCGCCCTCGATATTGCCCTTGGTCGGCTGGCTCTCGAAAAGATCGTCGGTCTTGTGCGCCTCGATGACCTCCTCCTGGTAGGCCTTCCACATGGCGTACCAGCGCTCGCCGACCTCCGGCGTGGCGGCGCGCGCCTTGGCGATGTGCTCGGCGCCGGTGATCTCGGAGGTCTCGCCGAAGCAGCCGTAGATGCCCTCCGGCAGCAGCTTGTCGTACATGTTGCCGACCGTCGGGCAGGAGCCGAGGCCCGTCGTCGTGTCGCTCTCGCCGCACTTCGTCGACACCCAGAGTTCCGAGATCGAGCACTCCTCGCGCTGCAGCTCTGTGGCGTAGTGGACGAATTCCTTGGCCTTGCGGCTGGCGTCCATGATCGTCTTCAGGTCGCCGTTCTGCTCGATCGAGAAACCCGCCACCGGCTTGCCGGTCGCCGCGATGCCGTCGACGATCTTGCTCGTCCAGCCGGGCTCGATGCCGATCACCACCACGGCGGCGACGTTCGGATTGGCGCCGGTGCCGATCATGGTGCGGAAGAACAGGTCGAGATCGGCGCCGAACTGCAGGCGTCCGTAGGCGTGCGGCAGCGCCATCGTGCCCTTGATGTTGTTGGCCACCGCCTCGCAGGCGGCGTTGGAGATGTCGTCGACCGGCAGGATGACGACGTGGTTGCGCACGCCGACCCTTCCGTTGTCGCGCCGGTAGCCGCGGAAGGTCATGTTCGCGTATTTCGAGCTCATCTGCGTTCCTGTCCGAGGTGGCGCAGCCGGGCGTGCCGGCCCGGCCGCACGACCTACCAGCGCTTGGTCTTGAGGTTGTGGACGTGGACGTGGCCGCCGCGGGCGACGTCGGCGACGAAGCGGCCGATGTCCTCGCCATACTTGATCGCGGTGTCGCCTCTGGCGAGGTCGCGCAGCGCCACCTTGTGGCCGATGGGAACGTCGGCCCTGGCTTCCAGCTCGAAAGACGAATTGTCGGCGGTGACGACGCCGAGCATCTTCGTGCCGGCGCGCAGGCCTTCGACGACGACGACGCCGACGTTGTCCTTGTGGTCGTGGACGAGGAGGTGGGGGATGGTCATGGTCCGGGGTACTTTGTGGCCGTTAGTCTTATATAAGATATAAGATAGGAAACCCTTCCAAAGTCAACCGCCAACGGCTAGAAACCGGCGACCGATCTTGCGAGGAAACGAATGTCCCAGGCGGCCGAGCCGGCGTTTGCCTACCGTCCCCTCTACGTGCAGGTGAAGGACCGCCTCGTCCGCCGCCTCATCGACGGCGCCTGGCTGCCGGGTCAGCTGATCCCGTCGGAAATGGAGCTCGCCCGCGAGATCGGGGTGAGCCAGGGCACGATCCGCAAGGCGCTCGACGCCATGACCGGGGAAAACCTGCTCGTGCGCCGCCAGGGTCGCGGTACCTATGTCGCCGAGCCGGAGGAAAGCCGCATCCTGTTCCAGTTCTTTCGGCTCGTCGGCGACGACGGCCAGCATGCTTTCCCGACCTCGCGCATCCTGGCGCGGTCGACGGCGCCGGCAGGCGCGGACGAGCGCAAGCGCCTCCAGCTCGGGCCGGCGAGCCGCGTCGTACGCATCGAGCGCGTGCGCAATCTCGGCGGCCGGCCGCTCATCGTCGAGACGATCTCGCTGCCCCATGAGCGTTTTTCCGCGATCGAGGCGATGGCCGATATCCCCAACAACGTCTACCGCCTCTATTCGCAGGGCTGGGGCGTCACCATCGCCCGCGCCGCCGAGCGCCTGAAGGCGGTCGCCGCCGCACCTGCCGACGCGCGCGAACTCGGCTGCCCGGCCGGCGCGCCGCTGCTCGAGATTGCCCGCGTCGCCTACGACCTCGAGGGCAGCCCGGTCGAGCTGCGCGTCTCGCGCTGCCTCACCGAGGGCATCCACTACGCGTCCGAGCTTCGCTGACGTTCAGCCGAACACCGCTTGCGCCAGCGACAGCCACAGCGCCGTCGTCAGCACGGCGCATGCCGTCGATATGGTCATCTGGTTCGAGGCAAGCGCCTGGCCGGTGCCGAACTGTACGGCGATCAGGTAGGAATTGATGCCCGAAGGCAGGGCCGCCGTCGCCACCGCCACCTTCGCCACGAGCGGCGGCAGGCCGGCGAACCAGACGATGGCCAGCGCGATGGCCGGCATCAGCAGGAGCTTCATCGCCGAGAGGGTGACGGCGGGCACGACGTTGCCCGATATGCCGAACTTGCGCAGGCCGAGTCCCATGGCGAACAGCGCCAGCGGCCCGGCGATCCCGGCAAGCGCGTCGACGAAGCGGACCGCCAGCGGCGGCAGCGGCAGGCCGGCGATGCGCCACGCCAGGCCGGCGAGGATGCCGACGATCAGCGGATTTGCGGTCAGCTTGCGCAGGAACTCCAGCGCCAGTTCGCTCGGCGGCAGCGGTTCGCCGTCGCGGCGGCCGAAAATCTCGAACAGGATGATCGAGGCCGCCATCAGGATGGGCAGGTGCACCGCCACGATCAGCGACAGGATCTCCATGCCCGGCTGGCCGAAGACGCCGAGCACCAGCGGGATGCCGAGCAGGACCGTGTTGGAGAAGGCCGAGCCGACGCCGCCGACCACGCCCGCCGCGGCGTCGCGGCGAAACACCCGCGTCGTGACGAGATGGCCCACGGTCCAGGTGAGGCCCGCCGCGGCGAAATAGCAGAGCCACAGCAGCCAGGGCACGGTTCCGTGGAAATCGGCTCCCACCATGGTGCGGAAGAGCAGCGCCGGCAGCGCCACGCCCACGGCGAATTCGGACAGGCCGTCGCCGGTCGAGGGCCGCAGCAGGCCCGACCACCCCGACAGGTAGCCGAGCGCGACCAGGCCGAAGATGAACAGGACTGTTTCGCTGAGCGCCGACATGCCCGCGTGATAGGCGAGCCGCAGCGAAGCCGCAATCGCCGCCACAATTTTCCCGCGAGCTGGCTCTAGCGGTTTTGGACATTTTCCCCGGCCGATGACATATCGTGGCGAAAGACGGGTAAGGCAGAGATGATCGTAACCGGCGCGAGGATGGGGTGGAGGTTGGCAGCGGCAGCGCTGGCGCTGCTGGGCCTGCTCGTGTTCGCCGCCCGCGCGGAAGACCCGCCGAGCCTCAAGGGCGTCGCGCTGATCGTCGGCCAGTCGAAGTATGAGCACATTGCCGCGCTGCCCAATCCGGCCAACGACGCGCGCGAGATGGTCAAGCTGCTCTCCGACCTCGGCTTCGATGCGCGCAGCGTCACCGACCGCGACGCGCGCAAGCTGAAGCGCGACCTCGAGCGTTTCGTCGAGGACGCCGAGGGCGCCGACGTCGCCTTCCTCTACTATTCGGGCCACGGCATCGAGGCCGGCGGCGAGAACTGGTTGGTTCCGGTCGACGCCGACATATCGTCGCTCTCGGATGCCGAAGAAGACCTGGTGGCGCTTTCCGCCGTGCTCGACGAGCTGAAGCGCACGGTTCCGGTGACCATCCTTCTCCTCGACGCCTGCCGCACCAATCCCTTCCCTCCGGGCGCGCTCGTCATCAAGGCGCCGGGCGAGCCGGGGGCTGCGGTCGCCAGCGAAGGCCTGACCCCGGTGCGCGGCGCGCGTGCGCTCGTCGGTGACGCCCCTGCCGCCGAAAACCTTGGCACGGTGATCGGTTTCGCCGCCGAACCCCGCCGCCCGGCGCTCGCCGGCGCCAGCGGCGGCAACAGCCCCTACCCGGCCGCGCTCATTCGCCATCTCGGCGCCATGGAGGGCGTCGAGTTCGGCGCCGTCATGCGCATGGTGACGGAGGAAGTCTATCTCGACACCAGGGCGCGGCAGCGGCCCTGGGTCAACGAGAGCCTGCGCCGCCTGCTCTTCTTCGGCGTGCGCCAGCCGGCGCCGGAAGGCGAGGACGGCGCGATCACCGGCGAGCGCCGGCAGCTCCTGCTCACCATCTCGGACCTCGCAGCCGCCAACCGCACCCAGGTGGAGACGGTCGCGGCGCGCGACGGCGTGCCGCTCGACGCCCTGTTCGGCGTGCTGCGCGCGCTCGGCACGACGAAGATGCCGGACGACCCGGACGAGCTGGAATCCCTGCTCGAAAGCCAGGCCGGACGCCTGAAGGCCATGATCGCCGAGCGCGAGGCGCTTTCCGTCGACGATCCCGAGATCGCCCGGCTCACCGAGGCGGCCGGCCGCGCCATCGACCAGGGCGCCATCGCCACGGCGCGAAAGTTCCTCGACGATGCGGTGAAGGCCGTCGAGAAGGACGCCGGCGCCGTCGACGCCGCCGAGGAGGCGATCAAGCAGAAACGCATCGCCGACGCCGCCGTCTACGCCCAGCGCGCCGCGGCGTCCGCGCTCGCCTTCGACTTCGAGGCGGCCGCCGAGGACTATGGAAAGGCGTTCGAGCTCGTCGAGAAATGGGACGAGAAGCTGAAGTGGAACTACCGCAACCAGGAGGCGGAGGCGCTCCAGGCCCACGGCGCCGCGACAGGCAACCGCGGCGCGCTGAAACGCGCCGTCGAGGCCTACCGCGCCATCCTGCGTTTCCTCCCCGACGACGAGCCGACCAAAGACTGGGCGATCACCCGCAACAACCTTGCCGTCGTCCTGCAGACGCTGGGCGAGCGAGAGACCGGCACGAAGAGCCTGGAAGAAGCGCTCGGCATCTTCCGCGAATCGCTCGCCGTGTTCGAGCGCGAGGCCGACTGGCTGAACTGGGCGGCGGCGCAGAACAACATCGGCAACACGCTTTCCCGCCTCGGCCAGCGCGAGACCGGCACGGCGCGTCTCGAGGAGGCGGTCGCCGCCTTCCGCGCCGCGCTCCAACGCCGCGACCGCGCCTCAGTGCCGCTCGACTGGGCGGCAACGCAGAACAACATCGGCATCGCGCTGTTCTCGCTCGCCGAGCGCGAGACCGGCCCCGCGCGCCTCGTCGAGGCCGAGGCCGCCTACCGTGCGGCGCTCGAAGAGTACACGCGCGAGCGCGCGCCCCTGCAGCGGGCGATGGTGCTGAACAATCTCGGCAACACGCTCGTCGCGCTGGGCAACCAGGGCGACCGCATCGAGCCTTACGAGCGCGCCGCGGAAGCGTTCCTCGCCGCGCTGGAGGTGCGCACCAGGGAGCATTTCCCGATGCTGTGGGCGTCGAGCATGGTCAATCTCGGCAACGCGTACGGCCACATCGGCCTGCTCGAGCCGGGCACGGCGGCGCTCGAGAAGTCCGCCGCGTCCTTCCGCGCCGCGCTCGAAATCTTCACGCGCGAGCACAGCGCCTTCGATTGGGCCTCGGCGCAGAACAATCTCGGCTCGGCGCTGCTGACGCTCGGTCAGCGCAACTCCGACGTCGGCCGGATCGAGGAAGCGGCCGCCGCCTTCCGCGCCGCGCTGGAGGAATACACCCGCGCCCGCGTGCCGCTCGACTGGGCCATGGCCAACTTCAACCTCGGCAATTCCCTGCTGCTGGCCGGCCAGTTCAAGGAGGATGCCGAACTGCTGCGCCAGGCGCTCGCCACCTACCGCGCCGCGCTCGAGGTGTACCGGCGGGACGCGACACCGCGCCAGTGGGCGTTGGCTCAGGGCGGGGTCGGCAGCGCGCTCCAGTCGCTCGCCGCCCACCAGGACCCGGTGGCGACCCTGAAGGAATCGGTCGAGGCGCGCCGCGCCGCGCTGGAAGTGCTCACCCCTGACACGGCGCCGATCGAATGGGCGAAGGCGCAGAACGGGCTGGGCACCTGCCTGCTCAACCTCTCCAATTTCACCGGCGACGCCGCGCTCCTCCCCGAGGCCATGGCGGCCTTCGAGGCGTCGACCGAGGTGTTCACACGCGACAGCCAGCCGCTGCAATGGGCCTTCGCCGTCAACAACATCGGCGACGTGCACTGGTCGCTCGCCGCGCGCGGCGGCGGCGCGGCCGAATACGAGGCGGCGCTGGAAAAGTTCGAGACGGCGAAGGAAGGCTTTGTCGAAGCCGGCTACGCCCCGCTGGTGACCCTCGTCGACCAGAAGATCGAGCTCATCCGCCAGGCGCTGGCCAAGCCGTGACGGCGCTGCCCCACACCCCCCGATTGACAACCGGCTCTGGTCGGTGTCCGCTTCCTCCAGCGCCGCCGGAGGTCGACCCATGTCGCAGACGCTTGCGAAGCCCGATCCCTACAACGGCCTGCGCCGCGCCGAGCCGACGCTACCGTCGGCCGCCTACCACGATCCCGACGAATACCGCCGCGACCTGAAGTCCATCTGGCAGCGCAGCTGGGTGCTGGTCTGCCGCGCGGCCGAGCTCGCCGGGCCGCTCTCCTTCCGCACGGCGCGCATCGGCGACCAGGAGATCGTCGTCGTGCGCGACGAGACCGGCGTCCTTCGCGCCTTCCACAACACCTGCCGCCACCGCGGCGCCCAGCTTTGCCGCGAGAGCCAGGGCCGGCTGAAGGCGCGGCTGATCACTTGCCCCTACCACGCCTGGTCCTACTCCTTGCGCGGCGACCTCGTGCGCGTGCCGTCGAAGACCCTGCCCGAAGGCTTCGACCGCGCCGACTTCCCGCTCTATGCGGTGGCGCTCGAGGAATGGCGCGGCTTCGTCTTCGTCAACCTCGCCGAAAGGCCCGACGCGCCGCTGGCGCAGGGTTTCGACCGCGAATCGGGCGACCTCTCCAACTGGCCGCTGGAAAGCCTGGTGGCCGGCCACGTCTTCCGCACCGTGCTCAAATGCAACTGGAAGGTCTTTTGGGAGAACTTCAACGAGTGCCTGCACTGCCCGGGCGTGCACAAGCACCTGTCTTCGCTGGTGCCGATCTACGGGCGCGGCCTGATGGCCCGCCACGACGATCCGGAATGGGCGGCGCATGCCGACAACGACGCACCGGAATTCTCCGGCGGCCTGCGCTCCGGCGCCGAAACCTGGTCGGAGGACGGCCGCGCCCGCGGGCCGCATTTCCCCGGCCTCTCCGACCGCGACCGCGCCGCCGGCCAGACCTACGTCATGAACCTGCCGTCGATGTTCGTCGTCGGCCATGTCGACTATGTGCGCACGGTGCGCCTCGCCCCGCTCGGGCCGGAGGAGACCGAACTCACCGCCGAATGGCTGTTCTTGCCCGAGCAGCTCGCCGCGCCCGGCTTCGACATCGCCAACATCGTCGACTTCGGCCTGCGCGTGCTCGAGGAGGACGCCGCGATCTGCGAAGTCAACCAGCGCGGACTGCATTCGGCGCGCCATGATCGCGGCGTATTGATGCCCGAGGAATACGACATCCACCGCTTCCACAACTGGGTCCGCGACCGACATGCAGAACACGACGCCTGACTGTTCCAAGCCACTCGCCCGCCGCGCCGGCCTTTTCCTCGCCGCGCTGCTGGCGATGCCGCTCGCCCTGCCCACCGCCGCGTCGGCGGCCTGCTACGAGGACCTCGGCTCCACCGGCTGCCCCGACCGCGAGGTCTTTTCCTATTCCGACCTGCGCAAGCTGTCGTGCCAGAACCTCTGGTACGTGCGAAACAACATCTACAACGAGGCGGGCCTGTGCTTCCGCACGGCCGCCGCGCAGGCCGCCTTCGACAATTTCGACTGCACCACCTACGACGCGTCGTCGCTGCCGCTCAACGCCAACGAGCAGAAGAACGTTTCCCGCATCCGCAAGGTGGAGAAGGAGAAAGGGTGCACGAAGTAGGGCACCTCACGGCAGCGGCTACGGCGACGGCGGGAATTCTGTCCTTGTCCGTGCTGCTCGCCATGCCGGTTAGGGCCGAGGAGCAGACTGCCTACGATCCCATCGCCACCGAGGCGGATTATGCAAAGGAGGCGCGGCTCGACGCCATGGCGCGCATCGGCGAAGCCATCCGCTATGCCGAGGAATGCGAAGGCATTTCGCTCGACCGCGACCGAGCCTTCGAGGTCGCCACTGCGGTCGGGCTTCCCTCCTCCTCGATCGTCTCGGCGCACGCGCAGTCGAGCAGTTCCATGATCACGGCGCCCATCATCGGCCTGCCGACGCCGCCACCGCTTCCACAGGAGGAATGCGACTACGGCTACGGCCTCTACGGCCCCGAGGGGAGGTTGCTCCCCGGCCTGCTCGCACGTGCGGCGCGAAGAGCGATCTTGCCGTCCGGCATAGTCGATTGAACCCGCCTCACATCGACTTCGGCAGGTAGCGGAACGTCACCGCCCCGCACACCGCGCAGAACAGCGACAGCGTGACGAACACCGCGCCGAGCCCGAAGAAGGCGAGCACCACCGAATAGGCGAGCGGCGGCAACAGTTCCGACAGGTCGAGATAGGTGCGGTAGACCGCCGCCATCTGCGGCCGCTCGAAGGAGCGCACGGCGCGCATGAAGGCGGTCGAGCCCAGCGCGTCGAGCGCGATGGCGAAGAAGGCCGACGCCAGCAGGAAGCCGGCCGCCATGCGCGGCGCCGCCTCGCCCGCCATCCCGGCGAGCAGCAGCATTGCCGCCAGCACCATGAACGCGCCGGCCATGACGTTCCGCGCGCCGAAGCGTTTTCCGGCGCGGCCCCAGATCAGCGCGGTGAACAACAGCGCGTTGCCGGCCGAGACCAGCAGACCGCCGGCGAGTTCGCCCTCGCCGGTCGCCACCATCAGGATCGGCCCGTAGACGAAGAAGGTCGTCCAGAAGCAGGAGCGGCCGAAGGCGATCAGCCAGGCCAGTCTCAGCCGCGGCTGGCGGACGAAGCGGCCGATGTTGGCGAGCGGGTTCGCCGGCCTGGTCTTTCCCGGGCGGATGGCGACGTTGTCGGAGAGGCGGAAATACCAGAACAGCGCCAGAAGGATCGCCGACGACACCAGCACCACCAGATGCGCCGCCCACAGGCCGTAGTGCGAATAGAGGAACACGCCCAGCGTCGGCCCCGCCGTCCACGACAGCGTCGACCAGGCCATGCGCGTCGATTCGGCGGCGACGAACTCGGTCTTGCGGATATGGTCCATGATGTAGAGGTTGAGCGTGATCGACAGCGCGCTCGCCCCCATGACGCGGAGCAGCATGCCCGCCATCTGCGCCGGCAGCGTGTCGACGAGGAAGGCGAGCGACCCGGCCATCAGCGCGACGACGCCCGCCGTATAGACGAAGCGCCGGGCAAACCGCGCGATCGCCATCGGCATGAACAGCGTCGCCGACAGGCCGAGCAGCGCCACCAGCGTGTAGAGCATGGAGACGTGCTGCTCGTTCCTCAAGAGGTCGTAGGCCTGGATCGGGATCACCGAGGAGATCGAGGCGCGGGCGATCGATTCCAGCGCGTAGAGCAGGGCAAACGTGCGCGCGCCGGGCGGGCGAACGGCGGGGAGCCAGTCGGGGTGGCGGACCTGCGTTGCCATGGGATCCGGGACGTGGACGGAGTCGCTTCCGTGCCGACCATCGCCGCTTTTTCGCCGCTCGAAGGCGAGGAAAGCGACATGGGAGGGGTGGGGGGCGCTGAAGGATAGGTCTTTCCCTCCCCCTTGAGG
>CAYJMY010000073.1:0-20635 GCA_964371125.1 uncultured Mesorhizobium sp.
CGGCGCCGATGCACAGCGTGACGAGCGCCGTGTTCAGGTCGCGGCGCTCCAGTTCGTCGAGCACAGTGCCGAGGATCATGGCGCCGGTGGCGCCGAGCGGATGGCCCATGGCGATGGCGCCGCCGGCAACGTTCATCTTGTCGTGCGACACGTCGAAGGCCTGCATGAAGCGCAGCACGACCGAGGCGAAGGCCTCGTTCAGTTCGAACAGGTCGATGTCCTCGATCTTCATCTTGGCCCGCGCCAGAAGCTTCTCGGTGACGTCGACAGGGCCGGTCAGCATGATCGCCGGCTCGGAGCCGATGTTGGTGAAGGCGCGGATGCGGGCGCGGGGCTTCAGCCCCATCGACTTGCCGCCCTTCTTCGAGCCGAGCAGCACGGCGGCGGCGCCGTCGACGATGCCTGACGAGTTGCCGGCATGGTGGACGTAGTTGATTTCCTCGACCTCAGGGTGCCGCTGGATGGCGACCGAGGCGAAGCCGCCCATCTCGCCCGGCATCTGGAAGGACGGGTTGAGCGAGGCGAGGCTCTGCATGTCGGTCGACGGCCGCATATGCTCGTCGCGGTCGAGGATGGTGAGCCCATTCTGGTCCTTGATCGGGACGACCGAATTCTTGAACCAGCCCTTCTCCCAGGCATGGGCGGCGCGCTTCTGGCTCTCGACCGCGTAGGCGTCGACGTCGGCGCGGGAGAAGCCGTACTTGGTGGCGATCAGGTCGGCGGAGACGCCTTGCGGGACGAAGTAGGCCGGCAGGCCGACGGACGGGTCCATGAACCATGCGCCGCCGGACATACCCATGCCGACGCGCGACATCGATTCGACGCCGCCGGCGATGACGATCTCATCGGAACCGCCCGCGATCTTGGCAGCGCCGAGATTGATGGCGTCGAGGGCGGAGGCGCAGAAGCGAGAGATCTGAATGCCGGGCGCCTTGAGGTCGTAGCCGGCCTCGAAGGCGGCGGCGCGCGGGATCACCGAACCGGCTTCGCCGACCGGATCGACGCAACCGAAGATGATGTCGTCGACGGTGCCGGTGTCGAGCCCATTGCGGTCGCGCACGGCCTCCAGCACCTTGGCGCCGAGACGCACGGCCGGCACCTCGTGGAGCGAGCCGTCCTTCTTTCCGCGGCCGCGCGGCGTGCGCACGGCGTCATAGACAAACACGTCTGCCATTTTCGTCTCCTCGGGTTTCCGGATCGGGCTCAGAGCGAGCGCGCGATCAGCAACTTCATGATCTCGTTGGTGCCGCCGTAGATGCGCTGAACGCGCGCGTCGCGGTACATGCGCGCGATCGGGTACTCGTTCATGTATCCGTAGCCGCCGTGAAGCTGCAGGCACTCGTCGACGACCTTGCCCTGCAGATCGGACAGCCAGTACTTGGCCATCGAGGCGGTTACGGGGTCCAGACCGCCGTTCACGTGGCGCTCGACGCAATTATTATAGAATACGCGGCCGATCGTCGCCTCCGTCTTCAGCTCGGCGAGCTTGAACTGGGTGTTCTGGAATTCGAGGATCGACTTGCCGAAGGCCTGGCGCTGCTTGACGTAGTCGATGGTTAGCGCCAGCGCGCGCTCGATCATTGAGATCGCCGTGGTGCCGATCTGCAGGCGCTCCTGCGGCAGTTGCTGCATCAGCTGGACGAAACCCTGGCCCTCATCATGGCCGAGCAGGTTCGACGTCGGCACGCGCACGTCGTTGAAGAACAGCTCCGACGTGTCGTTCGACTTCAGGCCGATCTTGTCGAGGTTGCGGCCGCGCTGGAAGCCCTCGACCTCGTCGGTCTCGACGACGATCAGCGAGGTCCCCTTGGCGCCCCTGGCCGGGTCGGTCTTGGTGACGACGATGATCAGGTTGGCGAGCTGGCCGTTGGTGATGAACGTCTTGGAACCGCTGATGCGGTAGTGGTTGCCATCCTTCTCGGCGCGGGTCTTGACGCCCTGGAGGTCGGAGCCGGCGCCCGGCTCGGTCATCGCGATGGCGCCGATCAGTTCGCCCGTCGCCATCCTCGGCAGCCATTTCTTCTTCTGCTCTTCCGAGCCGTAGTGGAGGATGTAGGGGGCGACGATCGAGTTGTGCAGGGCGATGCCGAAGCCGTCGACGCCGACGTGGCTGATCGCCTCGATGATGGCGCTCTCATGGGCGAAGGTGCCGCCCGAGCCGCCGTATTCCTCCGGCATCGAGGCGCACAGCAGGCCGTGTTCGCCGGCCTTCCTCCAGCTCTCGCGATCGAAGATCTCGGCCTCCTCGAAGGCGTCGTACTTCGGCGCGATCTCTTCCGAAAGGAAGCGCGTCGCCATGTCGTAGAGCATGGCGACATCGTCGGAGACCCATCGGGCCTTCGGCAGTTCGAGTACGGATGCGGGATTGGTCGCCAAGCATGCCTCCCAATTGGCTCTCTATATAGCTACTCTGTTCAATACTGAACAGAGTAGCGGCTGGATCGCCGTCAAAATGCTTCGGCGGGGAGCGCCATCATCGCATCGGCGCCCGTCGACAGGCGGGCGAGATGCGCCGAGGTCTCCGGCATGACGCGCTCCATGAAGTAGCGGGCGGTGATCACCTTCGCTTCGTGGAAAGAGCCGGCGCCTTCGGCGAGCTTCGCCTGCGAGACCTTCGCCATGCGCGCCCACATGTAGCCGAGCGCCACAAGGCCGAAGAGGTGCAGATAGTCGGTCGACGCCGCGCCGGCGTTGTCGGGCTTGGCCATGGCGTTCTGCATAAGCCACATGGTGGCAGCCTGCAGGTCGTTCAAACCCTTCTTCAGCGCCTTGGTGAGCGGCGCCATCGCCTCGTCGGCGCGGTTCTCCTCGCAGAATTCGCCAACCTCCCTGAAGAAGGCCTGGATGGCGCGGCCGCCGTTCATCGCCAGCTTGCGGCCGACGAGGTCGAGCGCCTGGATGCCGTTGGCGCCCTCGTAGATCATGGCGATGCGGGCATCGCGCACGAACTGGCTCATGCCGTGCTCTTCGATGTAGCCGTGGCCGCCGAAGACCTGCTGCGCCATCACCGCGTGTTCGAAGCCCTTGTCGGTGAGCACGCCCTTGATGATCGGCGTCATCAGGCCGAGATGGTCGTCGGCTGCCTCGCGGTCCTTCTCGTCGCCGGAGCGGTGGGCGACGTCGGACTTGAGCGCGGTCCACAGCACGAGCGCGCGGCCGGCCTCGTTGAAGGCGCGCATGACCATCAGCTTGCGGCGGATGTCGGGGTGGACGATGATCGGGTCGGCCTTCTTGTCGGGCGCCTTGGGACCGGTGAGCGCCCGGCCCTGGATGCGCTCCTTCGCATAGGCGACGGCGTTCTGGTAGGCGATCTCGCCCATCGACAGGCCCTGCATGCCGACGCCGAGGCGCGCCTCGTTCATCATGACGAACATGGCCTTGAGGCCGCCGTTCTCCTGGCCGATGAGGAAGCCCTCGGCCTCGTCATAGTTCATGACGCAGGTCGAGTTGCCGTGGATGCCCATCTTCTCCTCGATCGAGCCGCAGGAGACGGCGTTGCGTTCGCCCGGATTGCCGTCGGCGTCGAGCTTGAACTTCGGCACGATGAACAGCGAGATGCCCTTCACCCCCTCCGGCGCGCCCTCGATGCGGGCGAGCACCAGGTGGATGATGTTCTCGCTCATGTCGTGCTCGCCGGCCGAGATGAAGATCTTCTGGCCGGAAATGCTGTAGGCGCCGTTGCCGGCCGGCACCGCCTTGGTGCGCAGCAGGCCGAGATCGGTGCCGCAGTGGGGCTCGGTGAGATTCATCGTGCCGGTCCAGCGGCCCTCGGCCATCTTCGGCACGAAGGTCTGCTTCTGCTCGTCGGAGCCGTGCTCGATGATGGCGGCGATGGCGCCCTGGGTCAGGCCCGGATACATCATCAGCGCCATGTTGGCCGAGGACATGTACTCGCCGACCGCAGAGTGCACCGTGTAGGGAAGCCCCTGCCCGCCATATTCCGCCGGGATCGCCAGCGACATCCAGCCGCCCTCGCGATACTGGTCGTAGGCCTCCTTGAAGCCCTTCGGCGTCGTCACCGAACCATCGTCGCGGCGCACGCAGCCTTCCATGTCGCCGACCCGGTTGAGGGGGTGCATGACGTTCTCGGCGAGTCTAGCCGCCTCGCCGAGGATCGCCTCGAGCACGTCGGGCGTGGCGTCGGAAAAGCCGGGCAGGTTGCTGTAGCGTTCGTAGCCGAGCACGTCATTGAGGACATACAGCGTGTCCTGGACCGGCGCCTTGTAGGACGGCATGGGGGTCTTTCCTCCGAAAACGCGTGTTTCGCGTCCTCCGTAGGAGGACACGACAAAACTATCCGAAAGTCATTTAGCAAATATTGACGTTTGCGTAAACGTCAATTTTTTTCGGCCGGCGAATTTCTGCCGGCGGCGAGGGCGAAAAAAGAAGACCGGAAACGAAGAAGGGCGGCGGCCCGTTTCCGGACCGCCGCCCCACCAGGACCTTACGGGGCCGTTACTGGTTCGCCGACGCCTGCCGATCGGCGAGTGCGCGGCGCACATGCGAGATCGCATCCGTCAGGTCGGAGATCGCCTCGTCGACCGCGTCGCGCTGCTTGTGCAGCCGGGCAAGCTGCTTCTCGGACTTGTCGAGCGTCGTCTTGAGCTGGCGCGCGTTGGTGCCTTTCGGATCGTAGAGATCGATCATCTGCTTCACGTCGCGAAGCGAAAAGCCGACCTTCCGCCCAAGGAGGATGAGCTTGAGCCGCGCCCTGTCGCGACGCGAGTAGAGGCGCGTGGCCCCTTCCCGCCGCGGCGAGATCAGCCCCTTGTCCTCGTAGAAACGCAGCGCCCGGAGCGTCACCCCGAACGATTTCGCCATCTCGCCGATGCGCACATAGGCATCGGTCGTGTCTGCGGAATTGTTGATTTCGGCCGCCGCATTGCCAGCCTCTGACCACGTGTTTTCCATTGCGCGTTCCCAGCATGCGGCTGCCGATCGCGGCCGCGTGGAACGAAGGCGCCTGGGGCTACGCTTCGTTCGCGTTTCTAAAAGAAAAGAGGCGCGGGTTCCACGCCTCTTACGTTTACGTAAATAGATAGCTATGGCCCCGGCGCTTTGCAAGGGCGCACCGCGCATGCCTGCCATGCAATCCGGCGATTAGTTTCCGCGGCGGTAAGGTTGGTTAACGCCTTGTTTACCACGTTCGGGGAATTGTGGACGCGTCGGTATCCCGTGCTTCGCCAGTTTCACATTGTACACGGTTTTCGAGGCGGGGCCAAAATCCCCCAGGACGCGAGAAACGTCCTGCCGTGCGTCTGACGGTCGCACCCTCACCGACGATGACTTGGCGAGCCGGCCTAACGCCGGCACGGTTTGGCAAACGGACGTTTCGATGAACAGCAAGCGGTCCTATCTCGACACATTGAATGCCGGACGCCCGAGGCGGCACAGCGCCTCGCTCGAGGAATTGAACCGCTCCCTCCAGAATCTCGAGAGCCGGCTCGACCGTGGCGGCGAACCTGCTCCCGACCGCCGCCATGCGGATGAGGCAGAGCCCTTCGGCCGCCGTGGGGCCGGATACGAGCAGCCGCGGGCGAGAGCCTGGGACGAGCCCAGGCAGGCAGCACGGACGCAGCCGGGCGCATCCTACGAGACGCTTGCGCGCGACATCGACCGCGTCCGCGGCCAGGAGGAAGGCGCGGCGTCGATCGGCCGCATCGCCGGGGAACTGAAAGGCCTGCGCGACGAACTCCGCCATCAGATGACGGCCGGGGTCCGTCGCGAATTCGACGCGCTGCGCACCGAGATCGCCCGCGCCTATGCGAGCCAGCCGTCCGCACGGGACGGCGCGGAACTGGGCGCCGAGTTCGAACGGCTCTCCGAGACCATCCAGCATCTCGCGGACCGCAGCGACGACCGCGGCGTCAGCATGCTGCGCGAGGAACTCGAACAGGTGAGAGGTGCGCTCGGCGCCCTGGCGCGCGAAGAGACGGTCCGCGCGGTCGACCGCCGGTGGGACGATTTCGACAAGCGCTGGACCCGGTTCGAGGACAACTACGCACAGCGGTCGAAGCCGGCCGCCGATCCGGCCCTCGACGCCCTGAACAAGAGGCTCGAACAGATCACCGACGCCGTGAGCGGCCTGCCCGAATCGCTGTCGCTGCGGTCGCTGGAGGAGAAGGTGCGGGTGCTCGCCGCCGCGCTCGACCATTTCGCCAGCCAGCAGGACCAGAAGGGCCACGACACGTTCGCCTTGATCGGGGAACGCCTCGACGAGATCTCCCGCGCCATCGTGGCGTCGAGTGCGGCGGCCAGCACCCCGCACTTCGATCCCGAGCCGTTCGAACGCATCGAGGCACGGATCGCTTCGCTGGCGCGGCAGGTCGAGGAACTGACCGAGGACCGGCCGGTCGTCGAGGTGATCGCCCGTCTCAACACGCTGGCGCAGCAGGTCGACGTACTCGCAGCCCGCGGAAAAGGACCCGACAAGGCGATGGAACGCCTCGGCAAGCAGATTGCGGCCGTGGCCGAGCGCATCGAGCGGATGCCGGCGACGCCGGACGTCGAGCCCATCCTGCGCGGCATCGAGCAGCGCTTCGACGTCCTGTCGCAGGCGCTCGACCGGCGGCAGGACGCCGCGGTCGAGTACGGCCAGAACCTGTTCCGCGATCTCGAACAGCGCCTCAACGAAGTGGCGGGCCGGATCGACGCAGGCCGTCCTTCGATCGACGCCGACCAGGTCATGCGCGATATCGAGTCGCGGTTCATGTCGCTCTCCGAGACTGTCGACCGCCGCCAGGGGGAAGCCATGGAGCATGGCGAGACCCTGTTCCGCGACCTCGAACGCCGCCTGGAGCAAGTCGCTTCCAGGCTCGACGAACGGCAGGCGGTGCCCGCCTTCGACGACAGCGGCATCATGAGCGCCATCGACGAGCGTTTCGCCGAGCTCGCGCGCAAGCTGGAGACGCCGCGCGCCGAGCTGGGCGGCGAGGCGATGAAGCAGGTCGAAGCCCGGCTGGAGGACATTTCCTCCAGGCTCGAATCGTCCGCCGCGCAGATCGCCATGATCGATCCGGCGATCATCCGCGATCTGGAGGCCCAGGTGGCCGAGCTGTCGGCGCACCTGTCGCGGCCGAGCGCGCCGCTCCCCGAGCGGGAGGACATCGCGCCTCGCCTCGAGGAAATCGAGCGCTCGATATCGGCCAGCAGGGACTCGATCCTCGAAGCGGCGCGCGACGCCGCCCAGCAAGCCGTCGCCGGCTTCGCCGGCCGTGGTGCGGAAACCGCGGCCGTAACCGGACTTGCCGAGGACCTCAAGGCGCTCGAAGCATTGACCCGGCGTTCCGACGAACGCAACACCAAGACCTTCGAAGCGATCCACGACACGCTGCTGAAGATCGTCGATCGTCTCGGATCGATCGAGCAGGAGACAGACGCCAAGCCCGCCACGGCGGCAGCTGCGCTTGCTCCCATCCCTGCCGCCGCTCCGTCCATGGTGCATGTCGAGGAAGCCCCGTCCATCGAGACCGACGACGCCTTCCCGCCGATCGACGTGGAGGCTTTCGGCTCGGCTGCGGCGCCACGGCGCAGCCCTGCCGAAGCGGCTGCGGCCGCCGCGGTGGCGGCGATGGGTTCGGAGGAAGGCGAAGGTACCGAACAGCCGCGGCGCGTGCGTTCGATGCTGGGCGGCCTGACGCGCGCTTTCTCCGGTCGCAAGACCAAGGAGGAGCCGGTGCTCGCCGACAGCGCCGCCCTCGAGGCGCCGATGACGCCGCCGAGCGTAGAACTCGACCAGCCGCTCGATCCCAAGGTGGCCAACCGGCCTCTCGAGCCCGGGTCGGGCGCCCCCGACGTCGAGGCGATCATGAAGCGCGTTCGCGGCGAGCGCCCGCAGGCCGGCCGGCAGGGCGAAGCGGAGACGGCGCGCTCGGACTTCATCGCGGCAGCGCGCCGCGCCGCCCAGGCCGCAGCCGCCGAGGCCGGAACGATCAGGCGCAGCGTACAGAGCGACGACGTGAAGAAATCGTCGGGGATCGGCAACCTCCTGCGCAGCCGCCGCAAGCCGATCCTGATGTGCGCGGTGGCCATCATGCTGGCGCTGGCCGGCCTCCAGCTCGGCAAGGCATTCTTCGCCGGCGATCCCCAGGTCGCCGACCGCGGAGCCGAACCGGCAGCTCTCGGCACGTCCGCGCAGGACGTCTCCGCGGCAGCGGCCACTGCCGCAGACGCCGGCCCGAAGGCGTCAAAGGATGTTTCCCCGATCGAGACCGCTGCCGTCGCGGAGCCGCGGCCAGCCCGACCGTCCACGCAGACCGCCCAAGCGGCAGCAACGGCCCCCGATCCAGTCCCGTCGAAGGACGACGTGGCCGCCTCGGTCGCCAGCGGCGAGCAAGTGGCTTCGGTGCCGGCCGACGGCGGCGAGCAGGTGGCTTCGGCGCCGGCCGCAGCCGATGAGGAGATCGCGGGCTTCGAGCCGGTTCCGGTCGAAGCGGGGCCGGTGGCGCTTCGCGAAGCCGCGGATTCCGGCGACGCGAAGGCACTGTTCGAGGTCGGCTCCCGCTACGCCGAAGGCCGCGGCGTCAAATCCGACGTGGCCGCTGCGGCGAAATGGTACGAGCGTTCCGCCGAACTGGGCTTCGCGCCGGCACAGTACCGGATCGGCAACTTCCTCGAGAAGGGCACCGGCGTCGAACGCAGCATCGCGAAGGCGAAGACGTGGTATCAACTGGCGGCCGAGCAGGGCAACGCCAGCGCCATGCACAACCTCGCCGTGCTCTACGCGATGGGCGCCGACGGCGTGGCCGACAACGACTCCGCCGCGCGCTGGTTCATCAAGGCCGCCGAACTCGGCGTGAAGGACAGCCAGTTCAACCTCGGCATCCTCGCGGCAAAGGGTGTCGGGGTGCCGCAGGACCTCGAGGAATCCTACAAATGGTTCGCGCTGGTCGCCAAGACCGGCGACCGCGACGCGGCGGCCAAGCGCGACGAGGTCGCCAACGCGCTGCGTCCCGAGCAACTCGCCCGTGCCCGCGCCACGGTGGAGCTGTGGAAGCCGAAACCCGTCGATCACGACGCGAACGTCGTCGAGATCCCCGAGGGGTGGGAAGAGCCCGGCACCAAGACCGCCAGCATCGACATGAAGAAGGCGATCGCCAACGTCCAGAAGATCCTGAACAAGAACGGCTACGAAGCCGGCGGCGCCGACGGTGTCATGGGCGAGAAGACGAAGAACGCGATCATTGCCTTCCAGACGGACAACGGCCTCGAGCCGACCGGGGAAATCGACGAAAAGCTGGTCAAGCTGCTCCTGGAAAAGAAGTGACCTTACGGCAGCCGAACGACGCGTGACAGGCAGGCGGGTTTCCCGCCTGCGCCATTTTAACCTCTCGTGCCAAAGCCGTTTGACTTCACCCGCCGGTCGGCCCAAGAACAGCCTGATTTTCCGGGCAAGTGCCTATTGGGGAAGAGGTTTCCGGGATCGGGCAGGCGTGCCCGCAAGAGAGTCGAGCAAGACGGGTGGGCATCTATCTGCCGATAGCTGAAATGTCGGTCAACGTCTTCGTCCTGCTGGCGATGGGCGCGGCGGTCGGCTTCCTGTCGGGCATGTTCGGCGTCGGCGGCGGATTCCTCATTACGCCGCTGCTGATCTTCTACAACATCCCCCCCGCCATCGCCGTGGCGACCGGCGCGAACCAAGTCATCGCCTCCTCGTTCTCCGGGGCCCTCGCGCACTTCAAGCGCGGGACGCTCGACGTCAAGCTCGGCACCGTGCTGCTGCTCGGAGGCATTGCCGGGTCTTCGGTCGGCGCCTATGTGTTCGCCCTGTTGCGCCGGCTCGGCCAGCTCGATCTCTTCATCTCGATCTTCTATGTCGTGTTCCTCGGCATCGTCGGCGGGCTGATGCTCGTCGAGAGCGTCAATGCCATCCGCAAGGCGCGCGGCGGCGCGGCGCAGCCGATCAAGAAGTCGGGCCAGCACAACTGGATTCACCGGTTGCCGCTGAAGATGCGGTTCCGCACCTCCAAGCTTTTCGTCAGCGTCATACCCGTCATCGGCATCGGCGTCGGAATCGGCTTTCTCGCCGCCATCATGGGCGTCGGCGGCGGCTTCATCATGGTCCCGGCGCTGATCTACCTGCTCAAGGTACCGACCAACGTCGTCGTCGGCACGTCGCTGTTCCAGATCATCTTCACCGCGGCCTTCACCACGATCGTGCATTCGACCGCCAACCAGACGGTCGATGTCATCCTCGCCTTTCTCCTGATGGTCGGCGGCGTCGCCGGCGCGCAGTATGGCGCCAAGGTGGGTCAGCGCCTGCGCGGCGAACAGCTGCGCGCGCTGCTCGCCCTGCTCGTGCTGGCCGTGGCGCTTCGGCTGGCATTCGACCTGTTCGTACCGCCGCAGAACTTCTATTCCCTGACCTCGCTGGGCGCGAGCTGACCGATGACGTCGCTTCGCGCCCTCCTCGTCCTGGCCGCCGTCGCCCTGCTTGCGGGACCTGGACCGGCGCGATCGCAGGCGCAGGAAGGCAATCCGGAAAAGATCGAGATCGGCCTCTCCACCGACCTCATCGCCATCACCGCCGATTTCTCCGGCGCCGACCTGACCATTTTCGGCGCGCTCGACAACGCCGACCCGCTTATCAACCGGCAGGGCCGCTACGACGTGATCGTGGTGCTCGAAGGTCCGGCGCGGCCGGTGGTGGTGCGGCGCAAA
This sequence comes from uncultured Mesorhizobium sp., assembly GCA_964371125.1. Taxonomy (GTDB): domain Bacteria; phylum Pseudomonadota; class Alphaproteobacteria; order Rhizobiales; family Rhizobiaceae; genus DUSC01. The sequence continues at coordinate 10,660 of CAYJMY010000073.1, forward strand.
GACCGCGTCTTCGGCGTGTGGATGAACACTGTGTCAGAGACGTTCATCAACGTGCCGGTGTCCTATTCTGTGGCAACGACGCGGCAGATGCAGGACATCACGGACGCCAACAACTACCGGCAGCTGTCGCTCGGCGCCGAGAACATCTACGTCGAACCGCTCGATCGCACGGAATCGCCGAAGACGATCGAGGAGTTCACGCGGGCGTTGCGCGACCGCAAGAAGGCGACCGGCCTCTACAGCGAGCGCATCGGCGGCGTGCAGTTCCTCTCGCAGAACCTGTTCCGCGCGACCGTCGCACTTGCACCGAACATTCCGGTCGGCACCCACAAGGCCCGCGCCTTCCTGTTCCGCAACGGCATCTTCATCATGGAGACGTCCGCCCAGCTCGCCATCGTCAAGTCCGGCTTCGAGCAGTGGGTCTTCCGCTCATCGCTCGACTACGGCCTCCTCTACGGTATCTTCGCCGTGGCGCTGGCGATGCTCACGGGATGGCTTGGCCGCATCATCTTCCGCAGGGATTGAGGCCATGGCTGCGCCTTTCGACATCGACCGGGCAGACGGAGAGACGGCCGCCGCCGACCGCACCGCCGTCCGCCTGGGAATGCTCGGGGCCCTGCCCTTCCTGGCCTTATCGCTGTGGCTTGCCGGGATCGCCGGCGATCATCCATGGCGGCCGGCGACGATCCTGCTGCTGACGCAGTATTCGGCCGTGGTGCTGTCGTTCCTCGGCGGCATACGCTGGGGCCTCGCGATGCGCCATGCCGGCCCGGCGCGGACGCTGGACCTGGCCATGACGGTGCTGCCGCCGCTGGTCGCCTGGGCGAGCCTGTCCGTACCGCTGCCCTACACCTTCGCGGTCCTTGCGGCCGCCTTCGCTGCCCACGGCGCATGGGATGCCTTCGCCGTCCATTCCGGCGCGGCGCCGCGCTGGTACGGAAGGCTTCGCGGCGGGCTGACGGCCGTCGTGGTCGCGGCGCTGGTGCTGGCGTTCTTCGCGACGGGCTGACGGCTCCTCAGCCGACGCTCAGCCGTTCAGGTTGGCGAAGCGCACCGCATAGATACGGTCGCGCCCGAGCATGTGCGCCACCAGGCTGTCCCTGTCGAACAGCGCAGCCAGCGCCCTGTGGCTCAAGTCGAGCCCGCCCGTCATCACGCCGAAAGCCGGCATGACCATGCGCGCGCCGTCGGTGGCGAAACAGGCGCGCCTGACCGACTTATCGCGACGACGCACCGTCGCCGCCGGGTGCAAGTGGCCGGCGACCTCGCCGGCGACGGCGATGGCCGACGGCTCGTGGCGAAATGCCAGGCCGGCGAAATGGAGTTCGTCGGCCGACATGCCGGGCAGGTCCGCCGCGCCGTCGGGATCGTGGTTGCCATTGATCCAGATCCAGTCGCGTCCGCGCGCCATGGCGACGATCCTGTCGCGGAACAGGTCGGGCAGAAGCGCGGCGCCGACCCGGTCGTGGAAGTTGTCGCCAAGCGAGACGACGACGCGCGGGTCGTAGCGGGCGATGACGGCGTCGAGGATGGTCAGTGTCGAAAGCGTGTCGTAGGGCGGCAGCAGGCTGCCGCGCCGGGCAAAGGCCGCGCCTTTCTCCAGATGCAGGTCGGAGACGACGAGCGTCCGGGTGTCGGGCAGGAAGAGCGCGCCGAACGGATCGCAGACGGCCTCGACGCCCGCGACCGCCGTGCGCGAAGCCGCGTTCGGATCGAGCGGGACGTCCGCCGTCGCCAGAGCGAGCCTGTTCCTGCCGGTCACGCGTCTCCTTCCTTCCTCATCCCATGGCCTCGGCGACGAGATCCTCCGCCGCCTCGGCCAGAAGCGTGTCCTGCGCCTCGCCGGAGACCGATTCCTTGCCGATCTCGAGCATGATCGGCACCGCCAGCGGCGAGATGCGGTCCAGCGCCTTATGCACGATTCGGCCGCGCACGCGGGAGAGCATCTCGGCAAGTCTCCTGACATCGAGCAGGCCGCTCGCGGCATCGGCGCGGGTCGCCTGAAGGAGGATGTGGTCGGGCTCGTGGGTCCTGAGCACATCGTAGATCAGGTCGGCCGAGACCGTCACCTGGCGGCCGGTCTTCTCCTTGCCGGGGTGGCGCTGCTCGATCAGGCCGGAGATGACGGCGCAGTTGCGGAAGGTGCGCTTCAAGAGCCAGCTCTCGGCCATCCAGGCGTCGAGGTCGTCGCCGAGCATGTCCTCGTCGAAGAGCTGGCCGAGCGACGGCTTGCCGCGCCTGAACAGATGGCCGAGATCCTCCAGAGCCCAGACCGACAGGGCGTAGTCGGTAGCGACGAAACCCAGCGGGCGCGCCCCGGCCCGCTCCAGCCGGCGGGTGAGCAGCATGCCGAGCGTTTGATGCGCCAGCCGCCCCTCGAACGGATAGGCGACCATGAAGAAGCGGCTGCCGCGCGGAAAGGTCTCGACGAGGAGGTCGCCGCGCCTAGGCAGGACGGACTTGTCCTTCTGGATGCGCAGCCAGTCGGCGACCTGCTCGGGTAACGCGCTCCAGCTTTGCGGATCGGCGAGCATGGCGCGCACCTGGTCGGCGAGGTAGGTCGACAGCGGGAACTTGCCGCCGGCATAAACGGGCACCTTCGCGTCGAGACCGGCGCCGCTGGAGACGTAGCATTCGCTCTCGCGGATGCCCTCGAAACGCAACACCTTGCCGGCGAAGAGGAAGGTGTCGCCCGGCGCCAGCGTCTCGAGGAAGTACTCCTCGATCTTGCCGAGCACCGGCCCGCCGCGGGAAGCCGCACCGCGCCCGCTGCGCACGTAGCGCACGTTGAGCATCGGCGATTCGACGATCGTGCCGACGTTCAGACGGTACTGCTGGGCGACCTGCGGATTGGATACGCGCCACAGCCCGTCCTTCGTCGGGCGAATGCGGGCGTAGCGCTCGTAGGTCCTCAGCGCATAGCCGCCGGTGGCGACGAAGTCGACGATGCGGTCGAAGTCGCGGCGCGGCAGGCCGGCATAGGGTGCGGCCGAGCGGACTTCCTCGTAGAGCACGTCCGCCGAGAACGGCGCGCCGCAGGCGCTGCCGAGCACGTGCTGGGCGAGCACGTCGAGCGCGCCGTCGACCAGCGGCGGCGTGTCCTGCGCGCCGAGATAGTTGGCGTCGAGCGCCGCCCGGCATTCGAGAACCTCGAAGCGGTTCGCCGGCACCAGGATCGCCTTCGACGGTTCGTCCATGCGGTGGTTGGCGCGGCCGATGCGCTGGGCGAGACGGCTCGCGCCCTTCGGGGCACCGACATGCACGACGAGGTCGACGTCGCCCCAGTCGATGCCGAGGTCGAGCGTCGAGGTGGCGACGATGGCGCGCAAGGTTCCCGCCTCCATCGCCTTCTCCACCCGCCGGCGCTGACCGACGTCGAGCGAGCCGTGGTGCAGCGCGATCGGCAGGCTGTCCTCGTTGATTTGCCATAGTTCCTGGAAGAGCAGTTCGGCCTGGCTGCGCGTGTTGACGAAGAGCAGCGCCATCTTGTGGGCCGCGATCGCCTCGTAGACCTCGGGGATCGCGTAGCGTGCCGAATGGCCGGACCACGGAACGCGCTCGCGCGAGTCCAGGATTGAGATCTCCGGCTTCGCCCCGCCGGCGACGGTAATGATCTCGGCAAGGCCGCCCGGCGGGTTCTGCGGCACCAGCCAGCGGCGCAGTTCGTCCGGCTCCGCGACGGTGGCGGAAAGGCCGATCGCCTGGAGCGAGGGCACGAAGCGCCGCAGCCGGGCGAGGCCGAGCGCCAGGAGATGACCGCGCTTCGATGTTACCAGCGAATGCAGTTCGTCGAGCACGACGTAGCGCAGGCCGGCGAAGAAGCGCGGCGCGTCCGCCGAGGCGATCAGCAGCGCCAGTTGCTCGGGCGTGGTGAGCAGGATGTCGGGCGGGACGAGCTTCTGCCGCTGGCGCTTGTGCGCCGGCGTGTCACCGGTCCGGGTCTCGATGGCGATCGGCAGCGCCATCTCGGCGACGGGTTTGCCGAGGTTGCGCTCGATGTCGACGGCGAGCGCCTTCAAGGGCGAGATGTAGAGCGTATGGATGCCGCGATGCGCCTCGCCGGGACGCCGCTTCGGCCGTTCGGCGAGGTCGGTGAGCGCCGGCAGGAAGCCGGCCAGCGTCTTGCCGGCGCCGGTCGGCGCGATCAGCAGGACGGACTTACCCTCTTGCGCGCGCGCCAGCAGGTCGAGCTGGTGGGCGCGCGGCGCCCAGCCCTTGGTCGCGAACCATTCGAGGAACGGCCGCGGCAAGCTGGCGGGCGGCGAAGCGGGATCGAGGGCTGCTGGTTCCGACACGACGGCAGACGTAGCGCGGCAGGGGCCAACCGCCAAGCGGGAGACGCCTGCACGCCCTAAAGGTCAGGCGGAGAGGAGAGTCCGGCGAGGTAGTCGATGACCTTCTCAGGCGCTATCGCGAAGAAGTCGCCAGTGACGGCGGGTGCGACGAAGCGGACCCCATAAATCTCCGACAGAGACCGCGAGGCATGGTTCTCCTGCTTGACGGGTGGCGCCAACATCACGGCGCTCGTGCCGGGCCGCATCCAGAACAGATGGGCGAATTCCGCACCTCGCACGCCGACCACCGCCGACGCATTGCCGAACGCCATGATCTGGTCCCATAACGGAAGGGCGCCCATGTCGACTTCCCGCGCCTTGAGGCCGGAGGCCGCGAGGCACTCCGCGATCTGCGCACTGTTGAGAAGCGCCCGCCGGCCACTGCCGTATCGCGGGAAACGCGAACTCCCCCCGGGCGCGTAGTAGGGGTGATCCGGCGACCTCTTCAGCACCAGGACATCGGTGCATCGCCAGCTATCCAACGTGCCACGCTGCCGGCACGCATCTTCGGCGCGATCGAGCAGCAGCAGGCGTACGCGATCCGTCAAGCCGCGAAAGGAACGGATTTCTTCCCGTGTCTGATGCGCGCCGTCGAGGCGGAACAACAGCCCGTCCCAGCGAGGGACCGTGCAGCCCTCGGATGAGGCGTTATCGATGGAGGATTCCGGCGCTTCGAGATCGAGGCCGGCAAGATTGCAGGCTTCGGCTATCTTCGGGTTCATGAGTGGGCCGCAATCTTCGAAACCGATCGCGCGGACGCCGCGGGCGAGGCTCAGGCTGAGGCCGGGGATCAGGTAGCCGTGAAGAAAATGGAAGAAGTGGTCCTTCTCGCCAAAAGGCAGGCTCGCATCGAAAAGCAGTCGCAGTCGCTGCAGGCGGGGATCTTGCGAGAGGGGCATGCGATCGGCGTCGGAAGTTGTATGAAGGGAACGACCATGGTGACGTTACGGGAATCCATAGCATGGTTCACATGCGATGCGGACCGGATAGGCCGGCGTTCGGGCACTTCATGACCTCGGAAACCGGACGAGCCAGCGATGGCGGGAGCCGACCCGCGACTCGAGTGAAATCCGCTCGAAGGTAAGTACATGCTTCTGTTCGACACCCCGCGGTACATCGACCTGCTCGGCTGGCTTGGAAGAATCGTCGTCACCCCGGCGGGACGTGCGGTGTTGCGCCGGTTCGACGGATCCCACTGGGATGCCAGGGGCAGTTGGCCCTACCAGTCCCTGCCGGCGATCGAGCAGCTTCAGGCACTGCGCGATCTGGCGGGATTTGCTCCCCTCAGTCTTACCGCGGTCATCAGACCCGACACCGATCCGGAGGTCGCGGCGACGGGACTGGCGACGATACGCAAGCAGTTTCGTACCGAGTTCCGCCCCTTGAAGCGTCACCTGGGGCACAGCCCTGCCCGGCCGCCGGCGCGTGACGGCTATTTGCGACGCACGCGGCGCCGCCTTGACCACGCCGCCGGCGTGTTCTCCGCCGAACGGGAGGACCTGTCCGCCGATCACGAAGTCATGTCCGGATGGCAGTGTCGGCTGAAGGCGCTCCGATCCATCGCAGATGCGTCCTCGCCGGTACCGGCACATTTTTCTGGATTGATCGCCGCATTCGGCGGGCGGAACGAGACCAGTGCATGCGTGGTGTTGCGCCGTCGCGATTCAGGCGCGCTCACGGGCGTGTTTCTCTTCTTCTCCGATATCTCCGGGCGAAGCTGGCACGCTCACAGCTTTCTGGTGGACGCCGGCGCGCTGCGCGATTTCGGCGCCTATCTGCTTTTCGACCGAGCGATCGATATCCTGGGCGAAAGGCCCGTCTGGTTCGGCGGTGCGCCTTCCGGCGAAAATGGCATGGGAGTCCTCACCTTCAAGCGGCGATTTGCCAACATGACCGGACAGGCGCAAATCCTCAGCGTCGATCTCCAGGACGCCGGACTGGCGAAAGTGCGGTCGAACCACCGGACCTTCTCCTGGCTGCCGGACTATCGCGCTCCGGAGTTCTGAGCCGCCGGCAGGGCCTGGGACCGCTCAGGCCTTGAGGTTCCAGGAACAGTCAAGTGCTTACGCTTCCTCCGCCACGACGATCAGCCCCTCGACCGGCTCGCCGCGGTCCATCCGGATCGTCGCCGCATCGCAGGACGCGATCGCAAGACCGGCCGCGTCGAGCAGCCGCCGGACATAGGCGTCGGAATGGGCATAGCGGCGCGACGGGCGAAGGACGAAATCCTCGGGGCCGGGATGCCGCTCGACCGAGAAGGCGAACAGGCCGCCCGACTTGAGCCATGTCGAAACGCGGGCGATGATGCCGTCGAGCGCGCCGACATACATGAAGACGTCGGCCGCCGTGACCAGGTCGGCCGAGGCGGGTGCCAGATCGAGCTCTTGCAGGTCGGACTTGACGAGTCGGTCGTAGCAGCCGCGCGCCGCCGCCTTCCTCAGCATGGCCGCGGAAATGTCGTGGCCCTCGAGCGCTTCGGCGAGCGGGCGCAGCCGCTCTCCCATCAGGCCGGTGCCGCAGCCGATATCGACGGCACGGTCGAAGCGGGCGCGGCCCTGCCGGGCAATGGCCTCCGCCAGGAGTTCCGGCACACGGTAGGCGAGTTTGCCGACCAGGGAGGCATCGAAGTTCCCCGCATACTGGTCGAACAGCTCTTCGACGAAGGCGGACGGCGGCGCGGTCGACACCGGCGCTTCGCCGGCGAGTTCCAGCTTCAGCCCGGCGCCGGTCCGGTCCGCCGGGTCGAGCTTCAACGCCATGCGCCAGGCTTCGGCGGCCGCGGGAAGGACGCCCGCCGCCTCGTGCATCTCGCCCAGGCGGAACCAGCCGAGGGCCCAGCCGGGGGCGAGTTCCAGCGCGCCGAGCATGATCTCCGCCGCTGCCGCGTGATCGCCGGAGGCGAACAACATTTCGGCATAATCGGCACGCCTGTCGGCGAGTAGATCGCCCGAGGAGCGCGGCAAGGATGTCACGGAAGCCTCCTTCAAAAAGGATGCGCGGCTATAGCCGTTGTCAGCAGCATCGGGCAACGGGCTTTCCGCTGTCCGCAAAATCCCTATCTTCCAGGCAGAATGCGCGCCTCCGACCTGCTCCATCCCCGCCCCGAAGGGCTCTATTGCCCGGCGGGCGACTTCTTCATCGATCCCGTGCGGCCGGTGGCGCGGGCGCTGGTCACGCACGGCCATTCCGACCACGCCCGCCTCGGCCATGGCAGCGTGCTGGCGACGCGCGAGACGCTCGACATCATGGCGCTGCGCCTCGGCCCCGGTTTTGCCGGCGCGACGCAGGCGACACGCTACGGCGAGACGATCCGTATCGGCGAGGCGACCGTCACCTTCCATCCGGCAGGCCATGTCCTCGGCTCGGCGCAGATTGCCGTCGAGCACGGCGGCCTGCGCATCGTCGCGTCGGGCGACTACAAACGGCAGCCGGACTCGACCTGCGCGCCTTTCGTGGCGGTCGCCTGCGACGTCTTCATCACCGAGGCGACCTTCGGCCTGCCGGTCTTCCGCCACCCGTCTGCCGATCACGAGATCGCCGGACTGCTGCGCTCCGTCGAACAGTTTCCCGAGCGCGCCCATGTGGTCGGCGCCTATGCGCTCGGCAAGGCGCAGCGGGTCGTCCGCCTGATCCGCGACGCCGGCTACGACCGGCCGATCTACCTGCACGGCGCGCTGGAGAAGATCAGCGGCTACTACCAGGACGCCGGTATCGATCTGGGACCGCTGGAGCCGGCAACGGTCGATCGTTCGGCGAAGGGCGAATTCGCCGGCGCCATCGTGGTGGGGCCGCCCTCCGCTTTCGCCGAACGCTGGGCGCGGCGCTTTCCCGACCCGATCTCGTGCTTCGCCTCGGGGTGGATGCGCATCCGCCAGCGCGCCCGGCAAAGCGGCGTCGAGCTGCCGCTGATCATCTCCGACCATTCGGACTGGGACGAACTCACCGCGACGATCAGGGAGACCGCTGCCGGCGAGGTCTGGGTGACGCACGGCCGCGAGGAGGCGCTGGTGCGCTGGTGCCAGCTGGAAGGCATCGCCGCACGGCCGCTCAACCTCGTCGGCTACGAGGACGAGGGGGACTGATGGACGATCGCGCCGTGCCAGCGATTCCCTGCCCCTCGAGGGGCTGGTGCTGACGCCGTCGCGCAACGGCAAGCTGACGCTGCTCTGCGGCTACTTTCGCGCAACACCCGATCCCGACCGCGGGCTGGCGCTGGCAGCGATCACCGGCGACCTGTCGATCGCGGCGGTGAAGCCGGCGATGCTCAGGACCCTGGTGATGGAGCGGATGGACCCGATACTGTTCGGCTACTCCTACGACTATGTCGGCGACCTCGCCGAGACCATCTCGCTGGTCTGGCCCGAGCCGGCCGACGCGCCGCGCGCCAACGCGGTGCCGACGCTCGGCGTCGTCGTTGGCCAACTACAGGCCGCGAGCCGCTCCGACGGGCCGAAAGTCGTCGCCGGGCTGCTCGACCGCCTCGACGTCCCGGCGCGATTCGCCGTCATCAAGCTGGTGACGGGCGGCTTGCGCATCGGCGTATCCGCCAGGCTGGCGAAGCAGGCGCTGGCCGACCTTGGCAAGGTCGACATCGCCGAGATCGAGGAATTGTGGCACGGGCTGGAGCCGCCCTATGCCGACCTGTTCGCCTGGCTGGAAGGCGCCGCGCCGAAACCGGAGAAGGCCGCCCGGGCGCTGTTCCGGCCGGTGATGCTGTCCAATCCAGTCGGCGACGGCGATCTCGAGAAGCTCGACCCGGCCGACTATGCGGCCGAATGGAAGTGGGACGGCATCCGCGTGCAGGTGTCGGCGGAAGGCGGGATCCGGCGGCTCTATTCGCGCACCGGCGACGACATTTCCGGCGCCTTTCCCGACCTCGTCGAGGCGATGGACTTCGACGGCGTCATCGACGGCGAACTGCTGGTCGGGCGGCCGCCGGAGTGGACGGGAACGTTCTCCGACCTGCAGCAGCGGCTGAACCGCAAGACGGTGGCGGCGAAGATGCGCGCCAGGTACCCGGTCTTCGTGCGCTGCTACGACCTTCTCAAGGCAGGAGAAAACGACCTCCGCGGGCTCGGCTTTGCCGAGCGGCGGCTGGAGCTCGAGGGATTCGTCGCCGGCCTCGATCGAGAGCGCTTCGACCTCTCGCCGATGGTTCCGTTCGACGACTGGGCCGATCTCGAGCGGCTGCGCAGGGCGCCGCCGCACCCGGTGGTGGAGGGCGTGATGATCAAGGAAAGGCGCTCGCCCTATATGGCCGGACGGCCGAAGGGGCCATGGTTCAAGTGGAAGCGCGACCCCTACACCGTCGACGCCGTGCTGATGTACGCCCAGCGCGGGCATGGCAAGCGCTCGAGCTACTATTCCGACTACACGTTCGGCGTCTGGTCGGGGCCGGAGGAGGCGCCGGAGCTGGTGCCGGTCGGCAAGGCCTATTTCGGCTTCACCGACGAGGAACTGAGGCAGATCGACAAATATGTGCGCGACAACACGCTGGAGCGGTTCGGGCCGGTGCGCTCGGTGCGCGCCGACCGGCAGAACGGCCTCGTGCTGGAGGTCGCCTTCGAGGGGCTCAACCGCTCGCAGCGCCACCGCTCGGGCGTCGCCATGCGCTTCCCGCGCATCGCGCGCCTGCGCTGGGA
>CAYJMY010000074.1:0-20496 GCA_964371125.1 uncultured Mesorhizobium sp.
GACACGCCTTCTCCTCGCCACGCTGCCTTTCGGCCCTGGCCATTGAAGAAGAGGTGGGAAAGCGGGGCGCCTGGCCGTGCCTTCCGAAACTGAAATACGTGGCGCGACACATGCGCCCCGCCGGCGATTTTTCGGCCCGCTCCATCCTTATACCCGGAGACGCCAGTGCGGCCGCCGGCAGATCTGTCGCCGGAACGTCTGCAGCAACACGCCTCCGGTTGTGTGCGACGCGGCGCACGCGGGGGTCTTGTTGCCCCCCTGGACGAACCGGAACGGACCCCCCGGAGCGACCGCTACGTTGGCGGCCGCGCGGAGGCGCCGGTCCCTCCCCACGCAATCACCGTCGCGACCGGTGTTCCCATGGGAGGAACTGCGACAAAGCCTACGCGCGTTTCAAGGGAGGGGGACAAAAGCTGTGCGTCCGAAGGCGAAGAAATCGCGCAAGGGATTGAAGGGACATGAGATTATTCTCTGCCGCCGCGCGGCCGGCGGCGGATTTGTCCCCGCGGATGCTCACACCCGACATCGCGAGCGTTGCACTCCGTCCAGCACCCCTCTCTGGCCTGCCGGCCATCTCCCCCGCAAGGGGGGGCGAGGACGGGCGCCGTTACCCGCCTACTCCTTGATGTAGGCCTTGCCGTCGGCGGCCGGCGCGCGGGCCTTGCCGATCAGGCCGGCGACGACGACGATGGTGGCGATGTAGGGCGCCATGGCGAGGAATTCCGACGGGATCGGGGTCTGCAGCAGGGCCATCTTCTGCTGCAGCGAATCGGCGAAACCGAAGATCAGCGCCGCCATCAGCGCGCCGACCGGATGCCAGCGGCCGAAGATCATCGCGGCCAGCGCGATGAAGCCGCGGCCGCCCGTCATGTTCTCGTCGAAGCGGCCGACCAGACCGAGCGTCAGGAACGCGCCGCCGAAGCCGGCGACCATGCCGGCGATTGTGACGTTAACGTAGCGGATCCTGTAGACGTCGATGCCGAGCGTGTCGGCGGCCTTCGGATGTTCGCCGACGGCGCGGGCGCGCAGGCCCGAGCGCGTGTAGAACAGATAGTAGGTGGCGACCGCCACCATGATCATGGCGCCGTAGACGAAGATGTTCTGCTGGAAGAACACCGGCCCGATCACCGGGATGTCGGCGAGCAGCGGGATGTCGAAGGAGCGGAACACCGGCGCGTTGTTGAGGAACCGATACTGCTGGAAGACCTGGCTGCTGACATAGGAGGTCACGCCGAGCACGAACAGGTTGATGACGACGCCGGCGATGATCTGGTCCACCCGGTAGGTGACGACGAGCGCGGCGAGCAGGAAGCCGAACAGGCCGCCGACGAGGATTGCGGCGGCGATGCCGCCCCAGCCGCCGAGCAGCGAGCCGACCAGCGCGCCGGTGAAGGCCCCGGCGAGCAGCATGCCTTCGACCGCGATGTTGACCACGGCGACGCGCTCGGAGAGCACGCCGGCGAGCGCGCCGAGCGCGATCGGCACGGCGCGCACGATCGAGGCCTGGAACATGCCGGTGAGCGAGAACGCCTTGCCGGCCGTCGCCCAGACGAGGAAGGCGGCGACCGCCAGCGTCAGGCCGATGCCGAGCGACAGCGACACCCAGCGGCCGTCGGTGCGCAGCCACAGCCGCGCGCCGAGGAAAGCGAGGACGGCGGCGACCGCGTAGTTGAACGGCCCGGCGGGCACGACGAGGTCGGGCAGGACGATGGCGTCGGTGGCGCGCGACAGGCGGAACACCGCGTCGCCGCCCTCGACCGGGGCGAAGACCATCGCGGTGAGCACGGCGAGGAGGAGGAGCAGCGTGCCGGCAATGCGGCTTTCGCTGCGCGCCCGCGTGATGAGCTTGCGGTTGGCGGGGACGGTTTCGGTCGCCATCACGTTCACTCCCCGGCTTTCTTCGTCCGCCCGCGGAAACCCCACGGGAAGATCGCCCGCACCAGGAGCGGCGCGGCGATGAAGACGATGATCAGCGCCTGGATGATGCCGATCAGGTCGATGCTGACGCCGGCGTCGACCTGCATCTGCCGGCCGCCGGCCTCGAGCGCGCCGAACAGGATGCCGGCGATCAGCACGCCCACCGGATGCGAGCGTCCGAGCAGGGCGACGGCGATGGCGTCGAAGCCGATGCCGGCCGAGAAGCCGGGCGACGCGCGGCCGAGCACGCCGAGGACCTGATTGGCGCCCGCCAGGCCGGCGAACGCGCCGGCGAGCGCCATCACCGCTACGATCAGCACGCCGGACTTCATGCCGGCGACGCGCGCGGCGTTGGGGTTCTCGCCGCTGGCGCGGAACTCGAAGCCGAGCCTGGTGCGGAAGAGCAGGATGTGCACGGCGAACACCGCCGCCAGCATCAGGAAGAGGCCGGCGTGGAGGCGCAGGTTCGGGTCGATGAAGGTGAACAACCGCGGCAGCTCGGCGCTCGGCAGCACGGAGTTGGAGATCGGATCGGCGCGGCCGGGCCTCTGGATGGAGGGCAGCCTGAGCATGTAGTCGACCAGCCGGTAGGAGGTCAGGTTGAGCATGATGGTCAGGATGACCTCGTGCGCGCCGGTCGCGGCGCGGATCCAGCCGGCGATGCCGGCATAGACGGCCCCGGCGAGGATGCCGGCGAGCAACGCCAGCGGCAGGTGCAGGGCAAAGGGCAGGCCGGTGATGGCGAAGCCGACGATGACGGCTGCCATGCCGCCCATCAGCACCTGGCCCTCGGCGCCGATGTTGAACAGGCCGGCACGGAAGCCGAGCGCCAGGCCGAGGCCGGCGAAGACCAGCGGGATGGTCGCCGTCAAGGTCTCTGAAAGCGCGCCGAGCGAGCCAAACGAGCCGTAGGCGAGCGCGACATAGGCGCGGCCGATCGTGCCGAGGTCGACATTGGTGGCGAGCATGGCGACGCCACCGAGCACCAGCGCCACGACAACGGCGAACAGCGGCACGACGACGAGGTCCTCGGTGCGCGTCCGAGACGGCGCGGCGCGCGCCAGCAGGCGCCGGGTCAACGTCTCGCGGTCGACCGTATCGCTCATTTCAGCGCCCCCGCCATTGCCAATCCGATGTCGTTTTTCTGCGCCGGCCGGCCGCCGGCGCCGAACGCGGCGACGATGCGCCCCTTGAACATGACCAGGATGCGGTCGGAGAGCGCCATGACCTCGTCGAGCTCGGAGGAGACGATCAGCACGCCGTCGCCCTCGTCGCGCGCGGCGGCGATGCGCTCGTGGATGTATTCGACCGAGCCGACGTCGAGACCGCGCGTCGGCTGCGAGGCGATCAAGAGCTTGGTGTCGCGCGACATCTCGCGGGCGACGATGAGCTTCTGCTGGTTGCCGCCGGAAAGATGGCCCGCAGCCTCGAAGACCGAAGGCGTGCGCACGTCGAAGTCGATGACCGCTTCGGCCGCGGCTTTGTTGACGGCGTTCCAATCCATCATCGGCCCGTGCGAGAAGCGGTCGTCGTAGTAGCTGTCGAGGACCATGTTCTCGGCGATGGTGAAGGCCGCGATCATGCCGTCACGCTGGCGGTCCTCCGGCACGTGGGCGATGCCCAGGCGATGGCGCTCGCGGGCGCTGGCCCGCGTGATGTCCCTGCCGAGGAAGCGCACCGTACCGCCGGCGACGCGGCGCACGCCGGTCAGCGCCTCGATCAACTCGGACTGGCCGTTGCCCTGGACGCCGGCGATGCCGACGATCTCGCCGCTGCGCACGGTGAAGTCGAGCGCGTCGACGGCGACCGCGTCGCTTTCCGTGAGCACGGTCAGATCCTCGACCTCGAGCAGCACCTCGCCCGGCGCGTAGGGCTTCTTTTCGACGGCGAAGGAGACGGGGCGGCCGACCATCATCTCGGCCAGCTCGACGTCGGTGATCTTGCCCGGAACGCCCTCGCCGACGATCTGGCCGGCGCGCAGCACGGAGATGCGGTCGGCGACCTCGAGGATCTCGTGCAGCTTGTGGGTGATGAAGACGATGGCCTTGCCGGCGTCGCGCAGGGACTGGACGATCTTGAAGAAGTCGCCGACCTCCTGCGGGGTGAGCACCGCCGTCGGCTCGTCGAAGATGATGACGCTGGCCGACCTGAACAGGACCTTGATGATTTCGACGCGCTGCTGAATGCCGACCGGCAGGTCCTCGATGAGCGCGTCGGGATCGACCTCGAGGCCGTAGGCGTCATTGATCTTGCGCACCTCGGCGCGCGCCGCGGCGAGGTCGAGCAGGTCGAGGGCCTTCGTCGGTTCGACGCCGAGGACGACGTTCTCGGCGACGGTGAAGACCGGCACGAGCATGAAGTGCTGGTGCACCATGCCGATGCCGGCGCGTATCGCATCGCCGGGGCCGCGGAAGGAGACCGGCTTGCCGTCGATCAGTATCTCGCCCTCGTTCGGCCGGTAGAGGCCGCAGAGCACATTCATCAGCGTCGACTTGCCGGCGCCGTTCTCGCCGAGCAGGCCGAGCACCTCGCCCGCCCTGATCGTCAGGTTGACGCCGGAATTGGCGACGACTTCGCCGAAGCGCTTGGTGATGCCACGAAGCTCTACGTCCAAGACGCGCTCCCCCCTTATGCGGACAGTTCCGCCGCCGCCGCGCCGAGCGCGGCGCCGGCGGGCGGCATTGTCGAAATCACCCGCCGCCCTTGATAGTGCCGTCGCCGATGCCCTTGCGGATGGCGTCGAGTTCGCCCTTCAGCTCGGCCGGCACGGCCGCGTCCATGTCGTGGAACGGCGCCAGGTCGACACCGCCATTGGCGAGCGTACCGACGACGACGCCGCCCTTGAACTCGCCCTTCATGGCGCCCTCGATGACCTGCAGCACGGTCGCATCCATGCGCTTCATGATCGAGGTCAGGTAGACGTGCTTCTTCTCCGGGTCGGTCAGGTAGAGGTCGGCATCGACGCCGACGATCTTCAGCTTCTCCGTGCCCAGTTCGTCGGCGAGCGCGGCGGAGCCGAGGCCAACCGGGCCGGCGACCGGGAGAACGATGTCGGCGCCCTCGTCGTAGAGGTTCTGGGCAAAGGCGCGGCCGTCGTCGAGCGAATCGAAGTTGTTGGTGAACAGGCCCTCGCGCTTGGCCGGATCCCAGCCGAGCACCTTCACCGACTTGCCCTTCTGCTTGTTGTAGTAGTCGGCGCCCCATGAGAAACCGTCCATGAAGATCGTCACCGGCGGGATGTTGATGCCGCCGAAGACGCCGATCGTGCCGGTCTTGCTCATGCCCGCGGCGAGATAGCCGGCGAGGAAGGCCGCCTGGTCGGTGGCGTAGACCTGGCCCTCGACGTTCGGGATGACCGGATCGTAGGCGTAGTCGACGATGGAGAACTTCTGGTTCGGATTGGCTTCCGCCGCCTTCTTGGTGGCGTCGCCGAGCAGGAAGCCGACGGTGATGATCAGGTCGCACTGGCCGCCGAGCAGCGAATTGATGTTGGCCTCGTAGTCGGTCTCGGCCTGGGATTCGAGGAAACGGCCCTTGACCCCGAGCTTGGCCTGGGCGTCGAGAACGCCCTTCCAGGCGGTCTGGTTGAAGCTGTTGTCGTCGATGCCGCCGGTGTCGGTGACCTGGCAGACATTGTAATCGGCGGCGAATGCGCCCGGAGCGGCGATCATTCCCGCGGCGAGGACGGTGGCGGTCAGGAACCGGGAAAATCTGTGCGTCATGGTCGGAACTCCTCCTGTGCTGTTGCGTCGCGAACCAGCGGCCCGACGAGACCGGAACAATTGCTGCACCGTTCGGCGAGACGTTGCCGGGACACAGACTGGCCGATCGGCGGCGACCGCGCTTTGAGGAAAATCAACGAAGCGAAAATGACTTCCCGACCGGAGAGGCGGATCGGGCGGGGACTTGACGGCACGGGACCGGGCGCGGCAACACTGGCCATGTCGCGCCGGCGGCCGCGACGCCCAGCAGCGGGCATAGGACGCCAGCGTGCCGCATTGCAGGCGCGGCAATGCTGACAGGGAGGCCGCGGTGAAGGCCAAAGACCTCATGACCCGGAATGTCGTGACGCTGCTGCCGGGCAACAGCGTCCGCCACGCGGCGCGGATGATGATCGACAACGACATCAGCGGGCTCCCGGTGATCGACGATTCCGGCGCCCTGGTCGGCATGCTGACGGAAGGCGACCTCCTGGGCAGGACGGAACTGGGCCTCGTGCTGCGCGGCGCCGGAGAAGCGCCCCTTGCCGAGCGCGCCCGCGGCCAGATCAAGGCGCAGGGCCTGATGGTGGGCGACGTGATGTCGCCGGGGGCGATCGCCGTCGACGAGGAGGCACCGGCGACGAAGGTCGCCGCGCTTCTCGACGAACACGCAATCAGGCGAATCCCGGTGACGCGGGACGGCCGGCTCGTCGGCATCGTCAGCCGCCGCGACCTGCTGCGGCTGGTCGCCGACGCCAGGCTCGATCCGGCCCTGCCCGGCGACGCAGCGATCGCCCGCGCGGTGTCGGCGCGGCTCGGCGAAGACGCTTCCCTTGAAACCGCCGACATCTCAGTGTCCGTGGATCGCGGGGTGGTGGAGCTGCGGGGGACCGTGGCCCTGCCCATCCAGAAAAACGCCGCCCGCGTGATCGCCGAAAGCGTGCGCGGCGTCTCCGACGTCGTCGACCAGCTCGAGGTCGCCGAAAAACAGAACTCGATGACGCAGACAAGATGACATGCCGAGAATCGTGACGGTCACGCTCAACCCGACGGTCGACCTTTCCAGCGACACCGAGGTCGTCCGCCCCGTGCGCAAGGTGAGGACCCACAACGAGCGGTTCGACCCCGGCGGCGGCGGCATCAACGTCGCGCGCGTCATCACCAAGTTCGGCGGCGACGTCGAGGCGATCTATCTCGCCGGCGGCGAGATCGGGGCCCTTCTCGACCGCCTGCTCATGGACCACGGCATTGCCCGCCATCGCATCGCCATCGCCGGCCAGACGCGGGTGGGCTACATCGTCCACGAACAGAGCACGGGCCTCGAGTATCGCTTCGTTCCCGAGGGACCGCACATCACGGCCGCGGACTGCGAAGCCTGCCACGCGGCGCTGGCGAGCCGCCGTGCCGACTACCTGGTCTGCAGCGGCAGCCTTCTCGGCGGAGCGCCGGCCGACACCTATGTCAGGCTCGCCGAGCTGGCGGCGTCGCAAGGCGCGAAATTCGTGCTCGACAGTTCCGGCGACGGGCTGCGCACGACCCTGGAGACGGACTCGGTGTATCTCGTCAAGCCGAGCCTCGGGGAACTCGAACAGTTCGCCGGCCGCAAGCTGACGCCCGACGAGGCGGCGAAGGAGGCGTCCCGGATCGTCGACAGGGGAATGGCCAAACTCGTCGCCGTGACGCTGGGCACCGACGGCGCCATCCTCGCCGGGCGCGGCGAAGTGCTGAGGCTCCCGGCGATCCCGGTTCGCGTCGTTTCCGCGGTCGGCGCCGGCGACAGTTTCCTCGCGGCGATGGTCTGGGCGCTTTCGGAAGGCAGGACGACAGGGGACGCGTTCCGCCTCGGCGTCGCGGCGGGCGCCGCGGCGGCGATAACTCCCGGAACCGAACTCTGCCGGATCGAAGACGTCCACGCTCTCTACGAACGGGCCTTCGGCGGTTGAACCGCGCGCGGCCGGCCCTGCTTGCCCGGGGCTATCGGGCCGGCATGGGATTTGCCGCGGCAACGGCGACCGCAGCGCCCTTCAGGCCCGCCTCGGCCGCCCTGATCACGTAAACCGGTATGGGCGCGAGGTAGGGCTGCAAACGTCCCTTGCCGTGGAAGGCGGAAGCGAAGGTTTCGGACTTCAGCGCCCCGATGATGTGCGGCGGGATGCCGCCGCCGAGATAGACCCCGCCCCTGGCGCCGTAGACGAGCGCCATGTCGCCGGCAAAACGGCCGAGCCAGCGGACGAAATATTCCACCGCCGCCGCGGCGGCCAGATCCGTGTCCGATTGCGCCGCCCGCACGATGTCGGGAGCCGTCGACGGCCGGTCGTCCCCGCCGCGTTCCGCCAGAACGGCATAGAGCCTGCACAGACCCGGACCGGAAACCATGTCCTCGATTGAGACATGTCCCGATCCGTCCGTCGCCATCTTCCGGACGAGTTGCAGTTCTTCCTCGCTGGTCGCGGCGAAAGTGGCGTGGCCCGCCTCACCGCGAACGGCTACCCAGCCCGCCTCAGACGGCACCAGACCGGCGACGCCCAGGGCGGTGCCCGACCCGAGGGCAACCTTTGCGGCGCCGTCGGCCGGCTTGCCTCCGCATATCTTCTCGAGGTCGTGCCCCGTCAGGTGCGGCAGGGAGAGCGCGACGGCCTCGAAATTGTTGAGAAGCTGGAGCCGGTCCGCGCCGGTCGCGGCGAGAACGTCGTCATAGGTGAACGACCAGCCGCCGTCGGTCATGACGAAGCGCTCGCCGGCGAGCGGGCTCGCCACCGCGATCCCGGCCATCTTCGGCCTCTGCGGCACCGAGTTGAGGTAGGCGCGGATGGCGTCCTGCAGCGAGGAAAAAAGATCGCGCCGGAACGAGGCGTAATGCGAGATCGTCAATTCGTCGACGTCGCTGATGGCGAAGCGGGCATGATTGCCGCCGACGTCGCCGACGAGTGCAATGCGGGAATAGCTGCTCATCGATAGCCCGTCCTGATCTCTTCCGCGGCCGCAAGCATATAACGCCGCGCCGTCAGTAATGCCTTTTTCTCCCCGTACCGCCAGAGGGCATTGATCTGCGTCAGTCTGCAAATCCGCGCGCGCTTGACGCCGATCAACGATTGTCGCCGGCCGCGTGGCATTCTGCCGGCTGTTCATCCGGGAGTTAGACATGGCGAACCGATCGGCAACTGAGGCGGGCAATCCCCCCGCGCGCAGCGAATTCCAACCCGTCGTCTGGTTCGAGGAGGTCAGACGCGCCGACGTCGGACGCGTCGGCGGAAAGAACTCGTCGCTCGGCGAGATGGTGCAGACGCTGGAGCCGAAGGGCATCCGCATCCCGCCGGGCTTCGCCACGACGGCCGAAGCCTACTGGGACTATGTCGAGGCGAACCAACTGAAGCAGCGGATCAAGGATCTTTTGAGCCTTCTCGAATCCGGTAAAGCCAGCCTCGCGGAGACGGGCCAGGCGATCCGCGCCGTCATCCTGCGCGGCGAGTTCCCCGAGGCGACGGCGACGGCGATCACCGGCGCCTACCGCCGGCTGTGCGAACGCGCCGGCAAGTCGGAGGCCGATGTGGCGGTGCGCTCGAGCGCCACGGCGGAGGACCTGCCGGACGCCAGCTTCGCCGGCCAGCAGGAGACCTTCCTCAACATCCGCGGCGACAAGGCCCTGCTCGAGGCCTGCCGCCGCTGCTACGCCTCCCTCTTCACCGATCGCGCCATCAGCTACCGCGTGGCGAAAGGCTTCGACCACATGGGCGTCGCGCTCTCGATCGGCGTGCAGCAGATGGTGCGCTCCGACCTCGGCGGGTCGGGGGTGATGTTCTCCATCGATACGGAGACCGGCTTCAAGGACGTCGTCGTCATCGACGCGGCCTGGGGTCTCGGCGAAAACGTCGTCCAGGGCGCGGTCGATCCGGACGAATACCAGGTCTTCAAGCCGCTTCTCGGCGACCAGAGCCTGTCGCCGATCATCGAGAGGAAACGCGGCGAGAAGGCCATCAAGATGATCTATGCGGCCGGCGACAAGCCGACGCGCAACGTGCCGACATCGAAAGCCGAACGCGCCGCCTTCGTGCTTTCGGATGCGGAGATCCTGACGCTCGCCCGCTGGGCGGCGGCGATCGAGGCGCATTACGGCTGCCCGATGGACATGGAATGGGCCAGGGACGGCGAGACCGGCGACATGTTCATCGTCCAGGCGCGACCGGAGACGGTGCAGTCGCGCCGCGATGCGGCGACGTTCAAGACCTACTCGATCTCCGGAAAGGGGCGGAAACTCGTGGCCGGCCTCGCCATCGGCGACGCCGTGGTGACGGGCAGGATCTGCCTGATCGAGAACGTGCGCGACATCGACAGGTTCGTCGACGGCTCGATCCTGGTCACGGGGACGACGGACCCGGACTGGGTGCCGATCATGAAGCGCGCCGTGGCGATCGTCACCGACCATGGCGGGCGGACATCGCACGCCGCGATCGTCTCGCGCGAACTCGGCCTGCCGGCGATCGTCGGCACCGGCGACGCCACCCAACTCCTTCATTCCGAGCAGGAAGTGACCGTCTCGTGCGCCGAGGGCGACCAGGGCTTCGTCTACGAAGGAACCGCAACCATCGACACGGAGGTCGTCGACCTGTCCGACCTGCCGCCGACGCGGACCGAGATCATGCTCAACCTGGGCAACCCGGCGGCCGCGCTGCGCTGGTGGCGGATTCCGGCCGACGGCGTCGGCCTGGCGCGCATGGAGTTCGTCGTCTCAAACCACATCCGCGTCCACCCGATGGCGCTGATCAACTACGACCGGCTGAGGGACGAGAAGGCGAAGAGCGAGATCGCCGCGCTGACGGCGGGCTATGCCGACAAGGCGGACTACTTCGTCGACCGCCTGTCGCGCGGCCTGTCGCGCATCGCCGCGGCGCTGTGGCCGAAGCCAGTCATCGTGCGGATGAGCGACTTCAAGACCAACGAATATGCCGGACTGATCGGCGGCGCCGATTTCGAGCCGAAGGAAGAGAACCCGATGATCGGGTTCCGCGGCGCGTCGCGGTACTATTCGCCACGCTACCGCGACGGCTTCGCGCTGGAATGCCGGGCCATCGACCGGCTGCGCAACGAGATGGGCTTCAAGAACGTCGTCGTCATGATCCCGTTCTGCCGCTCGACCAAGGAAGCCGACCTCGTGCTCGGGGTGATGGCCGAGAACGGGCTGGTACGCGGCGAGAACGGGCTGCAGGTCTTCGTCATGTGCGAGATCCCGTCGAACGTGGTGCTGGCGGCGGAGTTCGCCAAGCGCTTCGACGGCTTTTCCATCGGCTCCAACGACCTGACGCAGCTGACGCTCGGCGTCGACCGCGATTCGGGCGAACTCGCCAACCTGTTCGACGAGCAGGACCCGGCGGTGAAATGGATGATCTCCAACGTCATCGCGGAGGCGCGCAAGGCCGGCGCCAAGATCGGCCTGTGCGGGCAGGCGCCCAGCGACCATCCGGAGTTCGCCGCATTCCTCGTCGAATGCGGCATCAACTCGATATCGGTGAGCCCCGACAGCTTCGTCGCGGTGAAACGCATCGTCGCCAAGGCGGAGGCTGCGAAGGGGGCATAGCGCCGGAGGCCGATCCGGCGCCTGCATCGCTATGTGACCTTGTCACCGTGCCGCGGCGCAACAAGGTGCTACACGGGCGCCAAATCCCGTTCGACGGAAGCACGCATCCATGTCGGCTACCCAGACCAGTCCCGCCGCAGCGCCGGCCGCGCCCGAAGAAGCCAGCCTCCGGCACCTGCCCGTCGGCGTCTTCGGCGCCAGCATGGGCGTCTTCGGCTTCGCGCTGGCGCTGCGCGCCGCGGGGTTCGCCCAGCTTTCCGCAGCCGTGCAGTGGGTGGGCATCGCCTTCTTCCTGCTGCTTGCCGGCACCTATGTCCTGAAGGCGGTTCTCCATCCGGCCGACACGAAGGCCGAATGGAACCACCCCGTGCGCATCGCCTTCTTCCCGGCGATCAGCATCTCCGTCCTGCTTCTGGCGACCCTCCTGGTCGAGCACCAGCCCGGCGTCGCCTCGATCCTGTGGATGGCCGGCGCAGCCGCCCATGCCGTGCTCACCGTGCTCGTCGTCACCCAGTGGATCGGCCACCGGCCGTTCCAGCCGATGCACCTCTCGCCGGCCTGGTTCATCCCCGCCGTCGGCAATGTCATCGTGCCGCTGGCCGGCGTGCGGCTCGGCCATCCCGAGATCTCCTGGTATTTCCTGTCGGTCGGGCTGCTCTTCTGGTTCGTGCTGCTGACGATCGTTTTCAACCGGCTTATCTTCCACGATCCGATGCCGGGCCGTCTGAAGCCGACGCTGGTCATCCTCATCGCCCCGCCGGCCGTCGCCTTCCTCGCCTGGCTGCAACTGCACGCCGGCGCCGTGGACGACTTCGCCCGCATCCTCCTCAACATCGGCTATGTCTTCACGCTCATCGTGGCGTTGCAGCTCCCAGGAATCCTGCGCCTGCCGTTCACGCTGTCGTTCTGGGCGCTCTCCTTCCCCCTGGCGGCGATCACCACGGCGACCTTCCGTTTCGCGAGCCTCACCGGTTCGACGTTCCACCTGTGGGCGGGCTACGTCCTGCTCGCGGCGCTGACGTTCGCCATCCTCGGCCTCGCCATCAGGACCGCGCAGGCGACAATCGCCGGGCACATCTTCCGGCCGGAATAGGCCTCCGGACGTGGCGACCCGGCCAGCCGCGCGGCGGTGGGAAGGCCTATCCGTTCATCCGCCAGACGACGCGCTTCACGTAGTCGGTGTAGCTGTGGATGATGCGGACGATCTTCTCCGACACGTTCGGCACCGCGTAGTCGGCGACCGGCAGGAGGGCGCGGACCTCGCCGCGCGGCTGCGATGCCAGGATCGCCAGACCCTGGCGGACGCGGTCGACGTCGAGCCCGACCATCATCACGGCCGCCTCCTCCATCCCTTCCGGCCGCTCGTGCGCCTCGCGCAGGTTCAGAGCCGGAAAGTTCAGGATCGATGACTCCTCGGTGATCGTGCCGCTGTCGGAGATCACGGCCCGCGCCGCGAGTTGCAGACGGACGTAGTCGAAATAGCCGAGCGGCTTCATCAGCCGCACCTGCTCGTGAAACTTCGTTCCGTTCGTCTCGATCCGCTTCATCGTCCGCGGATGCGTCGAGACGACGACCGGTTTGCCGTAGTCCTCGGCGATCGCATTGAGTACCGCGACGACCCTGGCGAAGGCGCGCGGCGAATCGACGTTCTCCTCCCTGTGCACGCTCGCAAGGAAATATCCCCGCTCGTCGAGCGCCAGCCGTGACAGGACGGCGGACGCGTCGATGCGGTCGCGGTAGTGCGCCAGCACTTCGAAGATCGGGCTGCCCGTCCTGATTACGAGGTCGGGCGGCAGGCCTTCGCGCAGCAGGTAATCGCGCGCGATCGAACTGTAGGGAAGGTTGACGTCGGCGACGTGGTCGACGATCCGCCGGTTCGTTTCTTCCGGAACGCGCTGGTCGAAGCAGCGATTGCCGGCCTCCATGTGAAAGATCGGGATCCGGCGCCGCTTGGCGGGGATGACGGACAGGCAGGAATTGGTATCGCCGAGCACCAGCATCGCCTCGGGCCGCACCTCCTCCAGCACGCGGTCGACGGCGATGACGACGTTGCCGATCGTTTCGGCCGCCGTGCTGCCCGCCGCATCGAGGAAACGATCCGGCCTGCGTACGCCGAGATCGTCGAAGAAGACCTGGTTCAGCTCGTAGTCGTAGTTCTGGCCGGTGTGCACGATGACGTGGTCGCAATGCTCGTCGAGCCGCGCCATGACCCGCGACAGCCGGATGATCTCCGGGCGGGTGCCGATGACGGTCATGACCCTGAGCTTCTTCATGGCAGCACCGGCGACGCGACAGTGTCGGGATGCGCCGGGTCGAAGACCTCGTTCGCCCAGACCACGCAGACGAGATCGCTCTCGCCGACATTGGTGACGTCGTGAGCCCATCCGGGAGGGATTTCCACGATCTGCCCCTCGCCCGCCTTCGCCGTCGTTTCAAACGTCTCGCCGGTGTCGACGTTGCGCAGGCCGAAGCGCGCCGTGCCGCTGACGACGACGAACCGCTCCGACTTCGTATGGTGATAGTGCCCGCCGCGCGTGACCCCGGGGCGGGCGGTGAAACAGGAGACCTGACCGCTGTCGCCGGTCTTCAGCATCTCGACGAAGTCCCCCCGTGCGTCGCTCCTGACGGGAACCTTATAGGCGAAATCGTGCGGCTCGAGGAAGCTCAGGTAAGTCGCGTGGAGCGCTCTCGCGAGCCCCGAACCGGCACTCGGCACCGTGGGCGTCCTCCGGCCCCCGGCGAACGAGCGGACCATTGCGATGACGTCGCCGAGGCAGGTCTCGTGAACAGGGCCGACATCCAAATACCCGCTTTCACGATCCGATCCGATCAGTTCCAGAAACGCCTCGACGACGTCATCGATGTAGACCAGACGGAGCGGATTCGACGCATCGCCTTCGGGCGGTGGCAGGCCGCGCGCCGCATTGTGGCAGACGGTCGCGACGACGGAGTTGTAGTTCGGGCGCGACCACTTGCCGAAGACGTTGGCCAGGCGGAGGAGATAGAACCGTGCGCCGGTCGTACGCCCATAGCCGGCGACGATCTCCTCGGCCAGCCTCTTGCTCTCGCCATAGGGATTGTCCAGGGTCGCCTGGACGGAAGACGAGAAGACGATCGCCGGCGGCCGCTCCGCGCGCGCGGCAAGAGCGCACAGCGTCGTCGTGAAGCCCGCATTGTCGGCGAAGTAGCCAGCATCGTCCGCCGGCCGGTTGGCGCCGGCGAGGTGGAAGATGAAATCGGCGCCGGCAAGCTTCGCGGCGAGACGGTCCGCGTCGTCCTCGCGGGTGACGCAGACGACGTCGACCCGACCGAGTTCCGCCAGCCGCGCGCGGAGGTTGCGCGCGATGAAGCCGCCGGCGCCGGTAACGACGACGCGCCGGCGCTCAGTCATCGACGACAACGCTCTCGCCCCCGACAAGACGCCGCATGAAATCGAGCTCCATGAGGAAATCCTTCATTGCCGTCACGTCGAGCCGGGTCGTGTTGTGGGAGTTGTAGTCGACGCTCTTGCTGATCATGCGCTCGCCGCGCTCGACGAACTTCGTGTAATTGAGGTCGCGCGTGTCCGGGGGAATGCGATAGTACTCGCCGAGGTCTTCCGCGGCCGCCATTTCCTCCCGGCTGAGCAGGGCCTCGAAGAGCTTCTCGCCGTGCCGCGTGCCGATCTCGCGGACCGGATGGTCCGGTTTTCCGAGGAGTTCGCTGATCGCCCTGGCCAGGGTCTCGATGGTGGCCGCCGGCGCCTTCTGGACGAAGATGTCGCCGTTGCCGCCGTGCGCGAAGGCATAGACGACAAGCTCCACGGCGCTTTCCAGCGTCATCATGAAGCGCGTCATCGCCGGATCGGTGACGGTGATGGGGCGGTCCTCCAGGACCTGCCTGACGAACAGCGGGATGACCGAACCGCGCGAGGCCATGACGTTTCCGTAACGCGTGCCACAGATCACCGTGCCGGTTTCCTCCAGGTTGCGGGATTTCGCGACCATCACCTTTTCCATCATGGCCTTGGAAATGCCCATCGCGTTGATCGGATAGACGGCCTTGTCCGTCGACAGGCAGATGACCCGCCTGACGCCGGCCGCGATGGCGATGTCGAGAACGTTCTCGGTCCCGTGGACGTTGGTCAGGACCGCCTCCATCGGGTGGAACTCGCAGGACGGCACCTGCTTCAGCGCCGCTGCGTGGAAGACGAAGTCGACGCCGCGCATCGCCGCGGGGAGCGAGGCCCTGCTGCGCACGTCGCCGAGATAGAACTTCAGCCTGGGATGCGCGTAGCGCCTGCGCATCTCGTCCTGCTTCTTCTCGTCGCGGCTGAAGATGCGGATTTCGCGGATGTCCGTCTCGAGAAGCCGGCGCAGGACGGCGTTGCCGAACGAGCCCGTCCCGCCGGTGATGAGAACGACCTTGTCACGGAACATCGGCTTTCCCGGCGGCGTACCGCTTCTGCTCAAGAGATGCGCGAAATCGACCGGTCACGCCGCGCCTTCAGGAAGGCGGCGGCGCGACCGCAGCGTCACTGTAACTGCTATCGACAACGTCACTCAACACCCGTTCCTCCGCCGCGGCGGCTTCGGCCGGCGGCGCTTCGGCACCGACCAGTTTCATGAACCGGTCGCGGAACACGTCGTGGCTCATCGCCTCAGCGAAAGCGGTCTCGGCGGCAACGGCGGCCGCGGCGTAGCGGCCGGGCGTGGAGACGATGTCCGTCAGGCGCTCGAGGATGTCCGACGTATCGAGGGACGTGCAGGCGACGCCCATCGGGTGTTTCTTGAGGAAGCGCACGACGGAGGAACGCGCCGGACCGTGGAAGAAGATCGGAAGTCCGGCAGCCGCCATCGCCGTCGCCTTGCTCGGGAAGCTCAGCCTCACGGTATCGCTGTATTGTTCGTCGAACCAGTAGGGCAGATAGCCGAGATCGGCGCGGTCGAGCGTAGGTACCACGTCCTCCTGCTCGATCCAGCCGATCTGCTCGATCGGCATCGTCGCGTCGGATCCCGGCGGCAGCTCGCGGGTCATGCAGATCAACGAGACGTTTCGCCCGCCGATCTTCCAGTCCACCCCGGCGAGCGCCCGGATGAAGGCCGAGATGGCATCGGTCGCATAGAGAGAGCCGAGCAGCGCGATGGTCAGCCTGCCGTCGTCGAGCCGCCTGTGCCGCCCCGTCCGCTGCAGGCCCCGCGCCAGGCCATGGAGCATGACCAGGGGCTCGTGGCCATACTGCTCCCGGTACTCCTCGGCCATGTTGTCGCTGCTGGTCGCGCAACGGTCCGCGATCTGCATCGCCGCCGCGCAATCCTCTTCGATGACCTTGTGAAGCGCAGGAGGCACCTGGTAGCTCTTGAACCGGATCTCGAGCGGATCGAGCACCATCATGGAGATACGGATCGGCGAGAGCGCCCTGATCTCGCGGGCGACCCTGAAGAGCAGCGGATTCGCCACGACGACGATGACCTCCGATCCGTGGCGCCGCGCGAAATTCAGCGCCTCGACGGCGATGACCTTGCTTTCGTGGTCCAGCGCCCACTCCCATGCGACCTGCCACGACCGATGGCGGTCGCTGCCCTCGGGGGCGGCAAGCTTGGTCCTTGGGACGGGATCGAAAGCGAGGCCGATGGGCAACAGGGGCATATCGGCAGGAAGTTTGTACCGCTGCATCTTGGTAACGGCAAAGAAGGCAATGCGGTCGCGTGGGTAGAGGTCGGCCACCGACTGAAAATACCGCCCACCCGATCCCTCCTCGCCCGGCACGACGGCGGACAGGATCATGACGCGCGGGATTTCGCCGGGGATGGCGCGGCAGGACGGATCCTGCAGCCGCGCGTTGTCGCGGATCGCAAGGAGGCGCGCGTCGCCCGGCATGACCGCCAGGGCACGTGTCGCACGATCGATGATCGCGCCGTAGTCGTGTCGCCGGCCGGCGACCTCCACCATGCCGACCAACGCCGCCTGATTCTCGGGCTCGATGGCGAGAATCTCCGTCAGACAGCTTTCCGCCGCCGCCCAATCGCGCATTTCGTAGTGTATCGCGTAGGCCGCCTGGAGGCACCGGACCAATGCCTTTCCCGTGCTCTTCGTCGTCGCCTCCGCGAGCAGCCCCAGCGCGCGGGAGAGTTGGCCCGTCGCGGTGAGATGCTTCGCCAGTGAAACGCGGTGGGAGGCACTCAGCGGCGCCGTTTCGGCCGCCTCCTCGAAATATCCGACCGCCTGCTCGTGCTGCCTGGTCGCACCGGCCACCCGGGCAAGAGCCAGGCAGACCTGGTGTCGACGCCAGTTCCGCCGGTAGAGTTCATCGAGAGCGGCTTTCGCCTGGTCATGGCGGCGCGCGGCGAGGTGCATCTCGTACTCGCTCCAGAGGTCGAGTTCCTCCGAATGAGCATCGACCGCGCCCTCCCCGTCTGGCGCGGATTCGAAGGCTTTCTCCGTTGGCAAGCGGGAAGGGGCGCTTCCCGACACCTCGGCGGCCGCGTCCGTCTTCACGGATGTCATCAGAGCGCGCTCTCTTGGGCTGGAACGGTTCTGCACGGGGTTCCGTGCGGGGCGAATGCTACTGTCGCACCTGTTACGCCTCGCGCAAATCGGGCACAATATGCGTCGCTGGGGAATGAACGTCGCCCAGGCGGCAGACAAGGGCTGCCGCGGTTCTACGATCCGGGAACCGGAGACGTGCGTTGGTTCGCCGAGAGCCAGAAATCGATCCGCCGCTGTACGGGGCCGCCGATCAGGAGGTCAGGCAGCGGCGCATATCCTACATCGAATCCCTGCGTGCCGAAGGCGGCAGCGAAGCAGCGCGATGGGCGCGGCCGGAGAGCCATCGGGAAAGATGGGGGTTGAGAGGCATCGAACTGGCCCGGTTCGTCAAACCGGGGGAACGGGTGTTCGAATTCGGCGCCGGCTGCTCTCAGGTCGCCGCCGCCCTGCCGAGGGGATGCGACTACGTCGGAAGCGATGCCACGCCGCTGGCGCCCGAGGTGGTGGTCTTCGATCTCAACGCCCCGATCCTCCCGCCTATCGAGGAGTTCGACGTCGCCCTGTTCAGTGGCGTTCTGGAGTATGTCCACGATCTACCACGGCTGCTCGCGTATCTTTTCCGATCTTTTGGCTCGGTCGTCGCATCCTATGCGCCGCGACTGACTGACTCCGGGTCGGAGATCGAGGCTCGCCGGTACTCCGGTTGGTTCAACGACTATTCAAAAGCCGAGATCGAAGGGCTCTTCGCCGAGGCGGGATTCGCCATTGCGTCGTCGGGCGAGTGGAAAGCACAACTGCTCTACCGGCTCGAGCGCAACCGCTGACCTGCAACCGTCCATTCCGTCGAAGCCGCCCTTCGTTCCGGGAGAATTCTATTCCGGGTTCCCGGCGACCGAGCGGCGCATCGTCCGGAGTACGCCGGCTTCGTCGCGCTCCACGAGCAGATAGGTTTCGAACCTCAGGGGTTCGCCGCGCGCCTGCGCGTCTTCGGGGACTTCGCTCGCGTGGGCGCAAATGTCCTGACCGGCAACATGCCAGCCGGAGTAGCGCGCCTCGAACGGCTCGTAGGTCCTCAGCCCATCCTTCGTCTCGCGCAGCGGCTCGCCCGCCCGGTGAAGCGCAAACGTCGTGTCGGTCTTCGCTTCCTGGCAGGCGGCCAACCCCCATGGCGTGCCGACGATCTTCGGCTGCGTCGACCAGAACTGTTCGATCTGCCCGTTCATGATCTGCACGAAGCGCGGATGGGATTTCGCCACGTCGCTGATGCGCAGCATCGGTCCGACCGCCTCGGCCGCCCGGAACCGGTTCAGCAACTCGCCATACACTTCCAGCGCGACGGGATCGGCGATCGACAGGTCGACCTCGCAACTGGCGACGACGTAGCGCTGCGGCTCCGCCCAATCGGCGAAGAACCGGGCAACGGTCTCCTTCACGGCGCCCGCTTCCTCGGCGGCCCCGACCCTGCCCCGCCGCTGGACGGAGACGCCCTCCTCTTCCAGGCTGGAGAGAACGGCGAGCGTGCCGGCGTCATCGCTGCCGCTGTCGTGCACGACGACCTGCGTCGGCGTCGTCAGCCGCCGGATCGAGTGGACGGCCTGCCGGAGCCTGTCTCCGCGGTTGCGGCAGATCAGGAAGACGGGGGTGGGCTGCGTCCGGCAGACGCCAACGGGGATGATCCTCCTCTCGCGCGGCTCGCGGAACTCGTCCATCCGCGCGATGGGGAAGGCATCGGCAAGGGCGGCCTCGTCGATCAGGCTGTCGTGCAGGCAAGCCCGGCCGACGAGTTCCTCGACCTCCATCCCTTCGGCCAGTACGACCGGATCGGCCTGCGCACGCCGCATCGTCGAGAACCAGTCCTCGTACTTGAAGGACCCGCCGACGATATCGTCGCCCGCCGTCACCCACAGGTTGGGGATGCCAAGCGCTTCGGCGAAGACGAGTCCGTGGAGCGAGGAACTGACGACCGCCTCGCAGTCCGCCATCTCGTGCAGGAAACGCAGCGGATCCCAATGCACATCCAGCACGCGGACGCCGCGCCGGTAGCCGAGCTTCCTGAAACCGGGGTGCTCCCGGTCGGTGTAGTGGGGGACGATGCCCAGGCGGCAGGCCGGCCGGGCCGACCTGCGCACGCCGAGGAGTTTCGGCGCGAGGAAGCCGGGATCGCCGAAGGGAATGTCGCGCACGGCGACGCCGGCGCCGCGCAGCGCTTCGAACGACCGTTTGCCGCGGAGCGCATGGATGCGGTCCGCGGCCGCCTGCCCTACGCCGAGGTCGGGATGCATGACGCCGGTTCCCCAGACATGGCTCGCCGGCGTCGCCGAACGCATCATGCTGCCGATGGCGAGCAGATGTCCGCCGCCGCCGCGCGAATGGACAGTCGGCACGCCGGCCAGGGCGGTCACCAAAGGCGGATTGATCAGGTCGCCGACGTTGGGAATGCGAATGAAATAGGTCAGCCGCAACGGCCGCGCCGATATCCTGATGGCACTGGGAGCTTCGCTCATCGCGTGGCTACTCGTCGCTTTCGTGCTTCCGCGTTGCCCTGGGGTCCGTGGCGCCTACCGCCGCGCCGCACGGGCGGAATGCCTGAACGCCCGCCGGTTCCCGGCGCGTGACGACGCCCGTCGGAAGATGGAGCATTGGCGCCGAGACTACAACAAGGTTCGTCCTCACGGCGATATCGACAACAAGGTGCCGATGACGCTCATGAATGGCTCCGGCGCATCCCATCCGCCGTGAGCTTCAGCCCGGCCTGCTGCCGGTTTTTCGGACACCAGGTTAAGCTAGAGCATTTCCTGCCAAATCTGGATCACTCTGTTTCTCCGATGGCGAGGCGAT
>CAYJMY010000075.1:0-12276 GCA_964371125.1 uncultured Mesorhizobium sp.
GGCGAGGGGCGCTCAGGAGACTGGCGGCGTCATCCGCGCCAGCGCTGCCCTCGTCGCCTCGTCGGCGGGGAAGAAGGACTCGATGGCGAGTTCCGACAGCGTCACGTCGAGCGGCGTGCCGAACACCGTGATCGTCGAGATGAAGGACAGCACCGCCCCGCCGAGGTTGAGCTTCAGCGGATGGGCGATCGCCGTGCCGGCGTCGTGGACGATCGGCGCGCGGCTGGCTTCGCCGGGATAGGCGCGCAGTTCCTCGACGAGCGCTTCGAGTTCCGGATCGGCCGAGGTGGCGACCAGCCGGCGCAGGCGGTCGAAGATGTGTGCCCGCCACTCGCCGAGATTGACGATGTGCGGCGCCAGCCCGCGCGGATGCAGGCTGAGGTGCAGCACGTTGACCGGCGGCTCGAGCAGCGCCGGGTCGGCGAGCGAGAGCAGCGGCTCGGCCGCCCGGTTGCCGGCGACCAGCGTCCAGTGGCGGTCGACCGCGATGGCCGGCGCCGGCTCGTGGCCCTTCAGCACCAGCCGGACCGCCACCATGGCCGGTTCGAGCGAGGGATCGTCGATACGCCGTTCGGCGAAGGACGGCGCGAAGCCCGCGGCGAGCAGCAGCCGGTTGCGCTCGCGCAGCGGCACGTCGAGCCGCGCGGCGAGGTGGAGCACCATGTCGCGCGAGGGCCGCGCCCGGCCGCTCTCGACGAAGCTCAGGTGGCGCTGCGAGATGTCGGCCTCGGCGGCGAGGTCGAGCTGGCTCATGCGGCGGCGGGCGCGCCATTCGCGGATCATTCCGCCGATCGTGGGCAGGGTGGCCGTGGTCATGAGCGCCAGCATAGAGCCCGAGCTGCGGCACTTCCATTACCTGGTGCGTAATCGCCGGCCCGCATGCGGCCTGCGATGGTCGACCCGTCCCGTCGCGGGCAATTGCCGGCGAGCGGGGCGATGAGAACCGGAAAGGACATCGTCATGACCATCGCCATCACCCCCTTCCTGCGCAACGCGCTTCGACTCGACGCCGCCGTCTCCGGCGCCGCGGCCCTCCTGCTTCTCGGCGGCGCCTCGCTGCTGGCGCCGCTGACCGGGCTGCCCGCCGGCCTGCTGTTCTGGTCGGGCGTGGTGCTCGTGCCGTTCGTCGCGGCGCTAGTGGTGGTTGCCCGCCGCGAAACGGCGCCGCGCCTCGTCGTCGTCGACATCGTCGGGCGGAACGCGCTGTGGGTGGCGGCGAGCTTCGGCCTGCTCGCCTCGGGACTGGTCCAGCCGACAGCGTTCGGCATCGCCTTCGTCGCCGCCCAGGCACTGGCGGTGGCGCTGTTTGCGGTGCTGCAGTGGAGCGGCATGCGCCGCGCGCCGGCGGCGGTCTGAGCCCGAGGCGCCCCGCGGGTCAGGCGAGTTCGCGCAACTTCGCCTTGACCTCGAGGAAGTCGCGCCAGGCGAGCTTCTTGTGCGACGGGTTGCGCAGCAGGTAGGCCGGGTGCAGCGTCGGCATTGCGGGGATCGCGATGCCGGAAGCGGTGACGTGGACCCGCCAGTTGCCGCGCAACCGGAGAATGCCTTCGGTGGTGTTGAGAAGCGTCTTCGCCGACGGTCCGCCGAGATTGACCAGCACCTTTGGCCGCGCCAGTTCGATCTGCCGCTCGATGAACGGGCGGCAGATTTCCGTTTCGAGCGGCGTCGGCGTGCGGTTGCCGGGCGGTCGCCAGGGGATGACGTTGGCGATGTAGGCGGACGTGCGGTCGCGGCCGATCGCCGCCAGCATTCGGTCGAGCAGCTGGCCGGAGCGGCCGACGAAGGGCAGACCCTCGATGTCCTCGTCGCGGCCGGGCGCCTCGCCCACGAGCATCAAGTCGGCTTCGGGGTTGCCGTCGGCGAAGACCAGGCTCTTGGCGGTGAATTTCAGGTTGCAGCCGTCGAAGCCGGCGAGGATCTCGCGAAGCTCTTCGAGGGATGATGCACTTCGCGCCAGTTCGCGGGCGCGCGCCGCCTGCGCCTCGTCCGGGACGGCCGCAGTCTGCGGCCGGGCTGGCAAGGACTCGGCGGCCGTCATGTCGGGCAGGGTAGAGGACTTCTCCTCGCGCGCCGAGGGCGGGACCGGCGGCGTAAGGGTGCGCGCGGGCGGAGCGCCGGCGGAAGCCTTACGTTCGGCCGCCTGCGACTCGGGCATCGCTACCCGGCGGGTGGCCGCTTGCGTCGCCTGCGCGAAGCGGTCGGCCGCGGACTCGTCGAGCGCTTCGTCCGCGCCGGCGTCGGCGAGGAAGCGCAGGATGTCGCGGAGTGCGGCCGGGCTGTGGGTGGTGTCTGCCGTCATTGCATGGGTCCTTCACCCGGAGTCGCAAATCGCGGTTGCGATTGCAAGCTCATGAGGAGGGGATGCGCGGGTCCTGCACCAGGTAGAACTCGCTGCGCGGCGTGAAGTCGGTGATGAAGAAGGAGAAACCGGCCGACGCGCCCGGATCGACATGGCCGTCCCGGTAGAGCAGACGGTCATAGGGCTCGAAGTCGCGGCTGAACCGGGCGAAGCTGTCGGAGCCGATCGTCTCGGTCTTTTCCTTGCGCTGGTCGAACGACAGGCCGTCGCCGAACAGGCTCGGCCGGTCGCGCACCTCCTGCAGCTCGAACTCGAATTCGACCCAGGCCTGGCCGCTGCCGTTGACGGCTTCGATACGGACATGGAGGTCGCCGTTGGCGAAGAACCCGCTGCGGTCGAGAGGGCGCACCGGCGCGGTCGCCCGGATGGTGAGCGTGACCGGGCTCGACGAGAAGAACTCCTCGACGACGACGAATGGGTCTTCGCGTGCGCCGGTGCCGCTGACATCGAGGATGCGGAAACCGCCGAGTTCGTCGGAGAAGGAATAGGCGCCGGCGTACCAGCGGCCGAGATCGTCGGCCGCCGTCGCCGGGGCTGCGACGGCGAGACCGGCTAATGCGAACAGGGCAGGCACGGTCCTTCCCATGCGCCTTCCTCCCGGTCCAATGCTAACGTCGGTGCGGGGAATGAGAAGCCTGCAGGAACGAAAAGCGATCACGATCTGGAAAGCCGCGAAAAATAATCAACCAAATGGTTGACTATTGGTTCCGCTTCGATATATTCAACCATATGGGTGAATGAATGGACGGCGAAGCTCTGTCGCGAATCCTCAAGGCCGCTGGTGACACCACGCGGCGCAAGATCCTGACGCTGCTCGTCCAGGAAGGGACGTTGAGGGTGACCGCGCTCGCCGCTCACTTCGACATGTCCCTGAACTCCGTTTCCAAGCACATCAAGGTGCTGGAGGAGGCGGGGCTCGTCACCCGCCGGACCATCGGTCGCGAGCACTTCATCGCTGCCGAACTCCAGCCCCTGCGATTCACGGAGGCCTGGTTCGGTCAATTGAAGTCGATCTGGGAACTGCGCCTTGCGGCGCTCGAAAATGCTCTGGTTGCAAAGGAAGACGACAATGACGGAGCTCGAATTGACGGTCAGCAAGAGGATCGCGGCTCCTCGTAAGGAGGTGTTCAACGCCTGGCTCGCGCCGGCAACCCTGGCGAAGTTCATGCGGCCGCCGGAGATGACGCTGCCGGCCAAGGTGGAGAACGATCCGGTCAAGGGCGGGCGATTCTCGATCGTAATGAGGTCGCCGGAGAAGGAGATTCCGCACTCCGGAACATATCTCGCGATCGATCCCCACGCCCACCTCTCCTTCACATGGGAATCGCCCCATTCGCTCGACGACAGCGTCGTGACCATCGACTTCGTCGAGGTCGACGCGGCGACCACCGATGTCACGCTGCGCCACGTCAAATTCCGCAGCGAAGAAGCGCGCAGCGGTCACGTGCGCGGCTGGAACGCCATTCTCGCCAATCTCGGCGAAATGATCGGCTGACGATCGCGTAGCGATACCCCCGCCCATCAAGCGATGCCTCCCGGCCGATGGGCCGGGAGGTTTGTCCTGCGACCGTAACCCTTCGCATGGGTCACCATCTCCATTTATTGACGTTTACGTAAGAGTAACGTAACCTTTGCGCACATCCGTCTTGCCGCGGGTGAGGCGGCGTGCCGTCGTTCCGGAAGGTTTCGCCGCGTCGAATCATGCGCTATGAGCGCTGGGGCAGGAACGCCGACGGGCGAACGCAAGGGGTTCTTCGATGAGCGATATCGAACGCGAGAGCATGGAATTCGACGTGGTGATCGTCGGGGCTGGGCCGGCCGGTCTCGCCGCCGCGATTCGCCTGAAACAGCTCAATCCCGATCTCTCCGTCGTCGTGCTGGAAAAGGGCGGCGAGGTCGGCGCGCACATCCTGTCGGGCGCGGTGGTCGATCCACTCGGCATCGACCGGCTGTTGCCCGACTGGCGGTCCGAATCCGATCACCCGTTCAAGACGCCGGTGACCGACGACCACTTCCTGCTGCTCGGCCCCGCGGGTTCGATCCGCCTGCCGAACATGTTCATGCCGCCGCTGATGAACAATCATGGCAACTTCATCGTCTCGCTCGGCAATGTCTGCCGCTGGCTCGCCGGCCATGCCGAGGCACTGGGCGTCGAGATCTATCCGGGCTTCGCCGCGGCCGACCTGATCTACGACGATAAGGGCGCGGTCACCGGGGTGGTCACCGGCGACATGGGCGTCGAGCGCGACGGCTCGCACGGGCCGGCCTTCGCGCCGGGCATGGCGCTGCTCGGCAAGTACGTCCTCATCGGCGAGGGCGTGCGCGGCTCGCTCGCCAAGAAGCTGATCGCGAAATTCGGCCTGTCGGAGGGCCGCCAGCCGCAGAAATTCGGCATCGGCCTGAAGGAGCTCTGGCAGGTGAAGCCGGAGAACCACCGGCCGGGCCTCGTCCAGCACTCGTTCGGCTGGCCGCTCACGTCCGATACCGGTGGCGGTTCGTTCCTCTACCACCTCGAGGACAATCTGGTCGCCGTCGGCTTCGTCCTCCACCTGAACTACAAGAACCCCTATCTCTCGCCCTTCGAGGAGTTCCAGCGCTTCAAGACCCATCCGTCGATCCGCGGCACATTCGAGGGCGGCAAGCGCATTTCCTACGGGGCGCGCGCCATCACCGAAGGCGGCTGGCAGTCGGTGCCGAAGCTAACCTTCCCGGGTGGCGCACTGATCGGCTGCTCGGCCGGCTTCGTCAACGTGCCGCGCATCAAGGGCTCGCACAATGCCGTGCTGTCGGGCATGCTCGCCGCCGAGCACGTCGCCGCGGCGATCGGCGAGGGGCGCGCCCATGACGAGGTCGCGGGCTACGAGAGCGCCTGGCGGCAGACCGACATCGGCCGCGACCTGAAGCGGGTGCGCAACGTCAAGCCGTTGTGGTCGCGTTTCGGCACCTATATCGGCATCGGCCTCGGCGGGCTCGACATGTGGCTGAACACGCTGTTCGGCTTCTCGCCATTCGGCACGCTGAAGCACGGCAAGACCGACGCCGCGTCGCTTGAGCCGGCCGCGAAGCACAAGAAAATCGACTACCCGAAAGCCGACGGCGTGCTGACCTTCGACCGGTTGTCCTCGGTGTTCCTGTCGAACACCAACCACGAGGAGGATCAGCCGATCCACCTCCAGGTGAAGGACCCCGAGTTGCAGAAGCGCTCCGAGCACGACGTCTTCGCCGGCCCCTCGTCGCGCTACTGCCCGGCTGGCGTCTACGAATGGGTCGACGCCGACGGCAACGCCGCCGCGGACCGCATGGGCGTCGACGTGAAGTTCGTGATCAACGCGCAGAACTGCGTTCACTGCAAGACCTGCGACATCAAGGACCCGAACCAAAACATCAACTGGGTGCCGCCACAAGGCGGCGAAGGACCGGTCTATCCGAACATGTGAGGATGGCCGGTTCCGTTTCGGGCCGCCGCAAAAGAAATTCGGCGAAGGACCGGTCTATCCGAACATATGAGGATGGCCGGCTCCGCCTCGGGCCGCCCCGGCAAGAGACCGAATGACCGGGTTGCATGGCGTCATCGCCGCCGAGACGGTTGAACCGCGCTTCGAGATATGCTGTCCTGAGGGCGACGGGAGGCTCGGATGCACTGTCTCATCACCGCATGCATCGCCGGCGCGGCATGCGCCGTGGCAAGTTCCGCCGCGGCCGGGGTCAAGGTCAGCGTCAAGACTGACCACTACGAGATATCCGGAAAGAGCGGCGAGGCGCTGGTTACCGCCATGGATCGCAAGGGGCCGAAGCACGGCTTCCTGGCGCGCGCCATCGCCCAAACCCGCTACGAGGTCGGCTGGGACCTCGAGTGGTCGGAGAAGGCCGGCAAGTGCCGCGTCCGCAAGATCGCCGGCGATCTGAGCATCACCTACATCTATCCGAAGGTCAGCGGCGCGATCGATCCGGCGCTCGGCAAGCGCTGGGCGCGGTTCATGAGCGGCGTGCGCAAGCACGAGGAAACGCATGGCGCCATCGCCCGCCAGATGGTCGCCGCTGCCGAGCGGGCTGTCGCCAAGATCTCGACGACCGGCGATCCCGGCTGCGTGCGCATCCGCAACGAGGTGAAGCGGCGCGTCAACGGCATCTATGCCGAGTACGAGAAGAAGCAGGTCCGCTTCGACGAGGTTGAGCACAAGGACGGCGGCAACGTCGAGAAACTCGTCGTCAGCCTTCTTAAGAAGCGCTGAGCCGCCCCGGCCGCGGCCGTTTCGCCCGATCGCCATCGTCGGGCGCCTGCACCAGTTCCCTGGCGGCATCGTCCCCAGGCGCGGCCGGCAGCGAGAACTCCACCAGCAGCGGCGCGTGATCGGAGCCGACCGGCTCGGCGATCGTCACCGAATGGACCGCGAGCGCGCCCTTCGAAAAGACGTGGTCGATGGTCAGGCCGATCCATGGCCTCAAGCCGACGGGAAGCCGCCGCCACAGCCATGTCTGTCCGGCATCCGGCGCGCGGGTCAGGCCGCCCGCCGCGGCGACCCTGCGCACGGCGTGGCTCCACGGCGCGGCGTTCAGGTCGCCGGCCACGAGCGCGGTCGGGGCGAGGGTGGCGAGGTGCGGCGCCAGCCGTCCGATCTGCTCCGGTTGCTCGAACGGCCACGGCCATTCGAGGTGCAGCGCCGCCACCGTAACGGGCCGGCCGCCGAAGTCGATCGTCGCCGTCGACATCGAGCCGTCGACATGGCAGGCGCCCGCGGTCCCCGAGACGAACGGGCGGCGCGACAGCACGGCCGTCGCGCCGACATTGCTGTCGACGGCGCATAGGATGCGATAGGGATAGGCCTTCTCCAGCAGCGCCAGTTTCGGTGTCCAGAACCGCGACACCTCGTTCAGCGTGATGACGTCGGGCGACACCCGGCCGATCAGCGATAGCACCTTCTCCGGTGTGCGGTTGTCGAAGCGCAGGTTGAGTTGCAGCAGCCGGTAGACAGCGCTTCCGTGGTCCTTCGCCTGGAACGCGGCCCTGACCGGCGAGATGCCGGGCAGCGCGAAACCGGCGAGCGTCGAGCAGAATGCCGCCGCGCCGAGCAGCAGCGCCGCCAGGCCGACGCGGCGAATGCCCGGCAGCAACAATGCCGGCAGCGCCACGAAGGCGAGCACCGCTGCCAGGTGAGCGCGAAAATGCGAGAACGAATCGAGGGCGGGGTGCCACGCGCCGAGAAAGCCCGCGACCAGCGGCACGGAAACCGCCACGGGCAGGGCAAGGGCGATCGTGACAACGGCCGTTCGGCGGGAGGCATCCATGCCGCTCACCTTGGCAAGGATTGCGGCAGCCTCAAGGAGCGCGCCCTACTGGAAGGCGGTTTCCGAGAAGCTGCGCAACTTGCGCGAATGGAGCCGCTCGGGCGGCATCTCGGCGAGCTTCTCCACCGCACGCATGCCGATCGTCAGGTGCTGGGCGACCTGGCGCTTGTAGAACTCGGTTGCCATGCCCGGCAGCTTCAACTCACCGTGCAGCGGCTTGTCGGAAACGCACAGCAGCGTGCCGTAGGGTACGCGGAAGCGGAAGCCATTGGCCGCGATCGTCGCCGATTCCATGTCGAGCGCTATCGCCCGGGACTGCGACAGGCGCTGCACCGGCCCGCGCTGCTCGCGCAGCTCCCAGTTGCGGTTGTCGATGGTCGCCACGGTTCCGGTACGCATGATGCGCTTCAGATCGTAGCCAGAGAAACCGGTGACCTCGGCCACCGCCTCCTGCAGCGCCACCTGGACCTCCGCCAGCGGCGGGATCGGCACCCACACGGGCAGGTCGTCGTCGAGCACGTGATCCTCGCGCACATAGGCATGGGCGAGCACGTAGTCGCCGAGCGCCTGGGTGTTGCGCAGGCCGGCGCAGTGGCCGAGCATCAACCAGGCGTGGGGCCTGAGCACGGCGATGTGGTCGGTGATGGTCTTGGCGTTGGACGGCCCGACACCGATGTTGACCATGGTGATGCCGCCGTGGCCCGGCTTGGTCAGGTGGTAGGCGGGCATCTGCGGCAGCCGCACCAGCGGCGTGCCGCCCTCGGGCTCCTGGCTGCCGGCGTGTGTCACCTGATTGCCCGGCTCGATGAAGGAGGCGTAGCCGCCGCCGCCCTTCGTCATCAGGTCGCGGGCATGCGCGCAGAACTCGTCGACATAGAACTGGTAATTGGTGAACAGGACGAAGTTCTGGAAATGTTGCGGGCTGGTCGCGGTGTAGTGCGCCAGGCGATGCAGCGAATAGTCGATGCGCTGCGCGGTGAACGGGGCCAGCGGCAGCGGCACGCCGGGGATCGGCTCGAAGGTGCCGTTGGCGATCTGGTCGTCCGTTCCGTTGAGGTCCGGCACGTCGAAGATGTCGCGTAACGGCCGGCGTATCGAATCGGCGAACGCCCCGTCGACATGCGTTCCCTCGAGGAAGGCGAAGTGGACGGGGATCGGCGTCTCCGATTCCGCCACCGTCACCGGCACGCCGTGATTGCGCATGATTAGCCGCAACTGGTCGACGAGGTAACGCTCGAAGAGGTCAGGCCGCGTGATCGTCGTGGCGAAGGTCCCCGGCGCCGGCACGTGGCCGTAGGCCAGGCGCGTGTCGATCTGGGCGAAGGACGAGGTGGTAACACTCACTTCCGGATAGAAAGCGCGGAAGCGCTGGCTGACATTGCCGGCGGCGAGATGCCGGAAGGAATCGCGCAGGAATTGCGTGTTGCGTTCATAGAGCCGTTTCAGCGCGGCGACGGCTTCCTGCGCGTCGGTGAAGCTCTGCCGCGCAAACGGCTCGGGGCTGGCGATCGATTCGATGGGGGTCGGGTAGATTCTCTTTTCCATGACCCTTTATAGGGACTGTAGATGACGTCCGGGAGGGGGCGTGTCGCCCGCGGCCGTCGAAGCTGCGGAAATTTTATGCAGACCTGCCGTAATCCGTCTGCGTCACCTGCGTCGGCCGCAGCCCATGCCCTGTTCGGAGAAGCAGGCCGCGGTGAGACCGGACTGCCAGGAGGGGATCGGCCGCGACTTCTCCGCCACAAGCATGGCGAGCCCCATGCCGAACAGCATCATCAACAGGCACAGGATGGTGAAGCGGCGGGCGATCATCGGGCATTCCCTCGATTGTCCGGGGAATGTGCCGCGCCGCCGCTGAACTGCCGCTGATGCCGGCGTTCATGCGCGGTTCAAGAAGGTTGACGAAAGGTTGACGATCGCGCTCCGCGCGCGTCGATGCCGCCGGCGCGCCCGCGCCACGGGCATTGCCGGGCGGTTTCCCGAAAGACCGACGGCGCAAACGAAAGGCGGGACCGAAGCCCCCGCCGCGTTCTTTGACCTTTCCGGTCCTCGAGATCCTAGAGCTTGCTCCAGGTCTGGCTCTCGCACAGGACCGCGAGCACGCATCCCGTCATCTTCAGCGAGCTGCCGGAGAGCTTGGCGCTTCCCGAATAGGTCTTGCCGGTGGACGGCTTGGTGATCGAGCCGGTATAGCTGCCGCCGCCCTTCGCCGTCATCTTGCCGATCGACTTGCCGGAATACTCGCCCGACGTCAGCTTGATGCAGAAAGAGCCGCCACAGGCGCTGATGCTGGCGTTGTCGCCGGCCTGCGTCTTCCAGTTGCCCTCGATCGGATCGGCAAGCGCGGCGCCGGTGAAGAGCATGGTGGCCGCGAGGGCCAAACTCAATTTGCGAAACATATTTCCTCCCGTTTGTCCGGTTGGGTAGCGGCGCTTCGACCGCGTCGTCCCTTACGCTTGGGTAAGCTAGTCCAGCATTCGTCGAAACGGAAGCGGTACCGCAAGGTGAGGCGCAGCGATTATTTTCCGTCGCTCCGGCGCGGATCAGACGTGTCGCGGCGGCGGGCCTTTCCGTTCCGTGGTTAGCGAATGCTTGCCGGCAGCGCGCCGGATTTTCGACGAATTTTCGCAGAAAGCGAGGGAATCCGCGGACTCCGATGCTTAATGTTTCTTTGCATTTACCGCTTGTTTTACCTTTGTTTTCCGCAAATTAAGCACGCCATTTAACGACGGATTCAAGGGCTGCGGGTCATCCTTCGAACCATCGGAAGAGCGGCCCGCAAGGCAACCCGGGACGGCTCTCAGGATCGACAGGGGACTTGATCATGGCACGCTTTGAAATGCTCGAACCCAGCCTCGGCGCGATGGGCGCGACGGCCCAGGCAGACATCCTCTTTGAGCTGGGAATGATGTACGCGACCGGTCGCGACTGCGAGACCGACGTGGTCGCCGCGCACAAGTGGTTCAACATCGCGGCGATCAAGGGCTCGCCCCGCGCCGCCGAACTGCGTGCCGAACTGTCGGCGACGATGTCGAAGACGGAGATCGCCAGGGCCCTTCGCGAAGCCCGCGAATGGATGACGATGCACTGATCCCGTTGCCGAGGGGCGAACACCTGCGACAAGAGCGGGCGAACCGCCGGCGCAGGGTCGAACGGTGACGGTGCGGGCGGGGGCGCCTGGGGACCGTTGCCTTGTCGGGAACCGCGACCGGCCGGCCAGCCGGGCGCGGTTTCCTGCTTTCTGACGGCTGCGACCACATGCCGCCGCACTTGCGGCGCCCGGAAGACCATGCGGACATGTCAGGCCCAATCGCCGCGGCGGCGATGCGCCAAGACAAGTCCGGCAGCCGGTGGGACTCTCCGCCATAGCGTCGTAGAATGAAGCTGGGCATCGCCCGCCTGACGCGAACAAGAACAGGAGAGGATAATGACCTTGAGACGCACTTTGGGCGCGACGTTGTTCGCGCTGTCGATGGGGGCTTCCGCAGCCTTCGCCGATGACATCACCTTCGCCGTCGTCGGACCGATGACCGGACAACTCGCGTCGATCGGCGACCAGTTCAAGATCGGCGCCGAGGCCGCGGCCGCCGCCATCAACGAAAAGGGCGGTATCGGCGGCCGCATGATCAAGATCTCGATCGAGGACGACGTCTGCGATCCGAAGCAGGCGGTATCCGTCGCCAACCGCATCGTCGCCAACGGCATCATGTTCATCGACGGCCATGCCTGCTCCGGCTCGAGCATCCCGGCCTCCGCCGTCTACGCCGAAGCTGGCGCGCTGATGATGAGCCCCGCCTCGTCGAATCCGGTGCTCACCGACGACGCCGCGGCGAAGGGCTGGTCGTCGATCATGCGCCTCTACACCCGCGACGACGCGCAGGGCGCCTTTATCGGCCCGTGGATCGCCGAAAAGTACAAGGGCAAGAACGTCGTCATCCTGCACGACAAGAGCGCCTACGGCCAGGGCGTCGCCGACGCCGTCAAGGCGACGATGAACGCCGGCGGGCTGAACGAGGTCCTCTACGAGGGCATCAACGCCGGCGAGAAGGACTATGCCGCCCTCGTCACCAAGATGAAGGAGCTCAAGGCCGATGTGGTCTATTTCGGCGGCTACCATCCGGAGGCCGGCCTCATCCTGCGCCAGTCGGCCGAGCAGAGCTTCAAGTACCAGCTGATCATGCCGGATTCGATCGCCTCGCCGGAATTCTGGCAGATCGCCGGCCCGGCCGGCGAAGGCACGCTGTTCGTCTTCCCGTCCGACCCGCAGGCCAAGCCCGAGGCCAAGGAAGCGGTCGACAAGATCAAGGCCGGCGGCTTCGTGCCGGAAGGCTTCACCCTGTTCTCCTACGCTGTGATCCAGGCCTTCGCCCAGGGCATCGAGCGCGCCGGAACCGACGATCCGCTGAAGGTCGCCGAGGCGCTGAAGAACGGCGAGCCGATCAGCACGGTCGTCGGCCCGATCGTCTTCGACGAGAAGGGCGACATCAAGGGCGCCACCTACGACATCAACGTCTGGCATGACGGCAACTACGCCAAGCTTGCCGAGTAGGCTTCCTCGCCGGTTGGCGGAAAATGCGACGGCCGGACCTCGTGTCCGGCCGTCGTGTTTTTTTATCAGTAAGAGGTGATTG
>CAYJMY010000075.1:12286-20062 GCA_964371125.1 uncultured Mesorhizobium sp.
CCGTTCTTCAGCTCATGCCGACATAGCGGCCGGGACGGTGATTGAGGCCGATGATGACGTTGAGCACGACGGCGCCCGCGACCGACAGGAGCACGTGCTGCCAATCGATGACGAACAGCGCCGCGACGAGGATGGCGAGGTCGACGGCGAGCTGGAAATAGCCGGCGCGCACGATGCCGCGGTCCTGGAGGTAGAGCGCCAGGATGTTGAAGCCGCCGAGGCCGGCCCGGTGGCGGAACAGGATCAGCAACCCCATGCCCATCAGCCCGCCGCCGGCAACCGCCGCATAGATCGGGTTGAGGTGGTCGTAGCCGATCCAGTCGGGCGTCAGCCGCGAAAACAGCGACAGCAGCGCCACCGCGGCGAAGGTGCGCAGCGTGAACGGCCAGCCCATGCGCTTCACCGCCAGCCAGTAGAACGGCAGGTTGATGACGAAGAAGACCGCGCCGAACGGATAGCCGCTCGCATACTGCACCAGCAGCGCCAGGCCGGCCGAACTGCCGGTCAGAAGCGTCGCGTACTGGTAGAGCGACAGCCCGAGCGCGACGAACAGCGTGCCGACCAGGAGGGCGAGCACGTCCTCATAGAAGCTGTGCCGGTCGCCCGATGCCTGCCCGTCCATGATTCGCCCGTCCGCGCCGCCGTGTCCTGTGCGCATCGCACTATCGAACGGAGCCGGACGGCGCAATCGCCGTTCGGCCGGGCGAGGCGAATCGCCGCCGTCAGTCGGCGGCGCCTATCTCCTCGGCGAAGGTCACCAACACGGTGCCGTCGGTCACCTGAGCGCCTTCGGCGACGATCGATGCGACGGTGCCGTCATGCGGCGCCGAAATCGTGTGCTCCATCTTCATCGCCTCGAGCACGAGCAGAGGCTGGCCCTTCTCGACCGGGTCGCCGGCCGCGGCGCGCACGATCTTGACCAGTCCCGGCATCGGCGCGCGCAGCGAGTCGCC
This sequence comes from uncultured Mesorhizobium sp., assembly GCA_964371125.1. GTDB lineage: Bacteria > Pseudomonadota > Alphaproteobacteria > Rhizobiales > Rhizobiaceae > DUSC01. Next base: position 13,240 of record CAYJMY010000075.1, read on the forward strand.
GCCCACGGTCGCCTCGTCGGCGCGCGCCAGCGGATCGTGCACGACGAATGTATGGCCGACCGGACCGTCGAAGACCGTGACGTGGCCGGGCCAGCGCGCCACCGGCCGGCCTTCGCAGAGCCCGTCCGTGCCCGTGCGCAATTCGAGCCGCGCATCGTTGTCGAGATGAACCGCATAGCGCCCGCCGCCCTTCGGCAGCACCCGCGCCATCACCGCGCCGCCCACCCCGTGCATTCGCACCCCCCCGCCCGGCGGGGGGAAGTGCGCATAGCTCGCGATCCCCGACCAGGGATCGGCCGAGGGTGGCGACGCGTCGGCGCCGGCCGCGACGATCGCGGCGATCGAGATCACCTTGTCGTCCGGCGCGGGCAGGGCGGTCAGCGCCTCCTGCCTGCGGCCGATCAGGCCGGTGTCGACGTCGCCGGCGGCGAAGTCCGGATCGGCGGCGAGTGCTGCGAGGAAGGCCGTGTTGACGGTCGAGCCGGCCACCTCGGTCTGCGCCAGCGCCGACGAGAGCGCGGCGAGCGCCGCGGCGCGGTCGGGCCCGTGGACGACAAGCTTGGCGATCATCGGATCGTAGTAGGGCGAGATGGCGTCGCCCTGGCGCACGCCGGTCTCGATGCGGATTGCGGCGCCTTCGGGCGCGCGCGGCGGGAAGGCGAGGTGGTGCAGCGTGCCGGTCGCCGGCAGGAAGCCGCGGCCGGCGTCCTCGGCGTAGAGCCTCGCCTCGAAGGCATGGCCGGAAAGCCGGATTTCGTCCTGGCGGCGGGGCAGGGGCTCGCCGGCGGCGACGCGCAGCTGCCACTCGACGAGGTCGATGCCGGTGACCATCTCCGTCACCGGGTGCTCGACCTGGAGCCGCGTGTTCATCTCCATGAACCAGAAGCGGTCGGGCCGCAGCCCCTCGGAGGCGTCGACGATGAACTCGATGGTGCCGGCACCCGAATAGCCGATAGCCTTGGCCGCGGTGACGGCCGCCTCGGTCATCGCGGCGCGCATCGCCTCGGTCATGCCGGGGGCCGGCGCCTCCTCGATGACTTTCTGGTGGCGGCGCTGCGCCGAGCAGTCGCGCTCGAAAAGGTGCACCGCCCCGCCATGGTTGTCGCCGAACACCTGCACCTCGATATGCCGCGGCTTCTCGACATACTTCTCGATGAGCACCGCATCGTCGCCGAACGCGGCCTTCGCCTCGCGCTTGGCGCCGGCCAGCGCCTCGGCGAAGTCGTCGGGATGCTCGACGCGGCGCATGCCCTTGCCGCCGCCGCCGGCGCGCGCCTTGATCAGCACCGGATAGCCGATCTCGCGTGCCTTGCCGGCGAGCAGCACCAGCGCCTGCCCGTCGCCGTGATAGCCGGGCACCACCGGCACGCCGGCCTTTTCCATCAGCCGCTTGGCGGCGTCCTTCAGGCCCATGGCGCGGATCGCCGCCGCCGCCGGGCCGATGAAGACGAGGCCCGCGGCCGCCACCTGGTCGACGAAGTTCGGGTTCTCGGAGAGGAAGCCGTAGCCGGGGTGGATAGCCTCTGCGCCGGTGTCGAGCGCCGCCTGGATGATCCGGTCGCCGCGCAGGTAACTCTCGCCGACCGGGGCGGCGCCGATGCGCACCGCCTCGTCGGCCTCGGCGACGTGCAGGGAATGCGCGTCGGCGTCGGAATAGACGGCGACGGTGCAAACGCCCATCCGGCGCGCCGTGTGCATCACCCGGCAGGCGATCTCGCCGCGATTGGCGATCAGGATCTTCGAGAACACGCGACCTCCCCGGAACGACCCGGAGGAGATAGCACAGTTGTCGCGGAATTCTACCGCCGCGGCGCCGACAGCGCGAACATCGCGCCCTGCGGATCCATCGCCTGGACGACGAAGCCGCCGCCCGGAACCTCCATCGGCTCAATCAGCATTTTCGCCCCGCGCGCGACCGCCCTGGCGATCGCCGCGTCGAGCGCCGGCACGTTGAAGTAGAACAGCCAGAACGGCATCGGCACCTCGGCCGGCTTGGTCATCATGCCGCCCATCTGGCCGGGGCCGGAATTGAACAGCTGGTAGGTGCCCATCGGCCCCATTTCCATCGCCTCGGCCTTGGTCCAGCCGAACTGCGCCGAATAGAAGTCGAAGGCCTTCTCCCAGTCGCCGGCGTAGAGCTCGCGCCAGCCGACCTGACCCGGCGAGGCAGGGTCCGGGCGTTCGGCCGGCGCCTCGCCCTTCGGCGCCATCAGCATGAAGAATGCGCCCTGCGGATCGGCGACCACGGAGAAGCGGCCGACGCCGGGGATGTCGGTCGCCGGCCTGTGCACCGTGCCGCCGGCCCTGGCCACGGCCCCGGTCGTGTCATCGACGTCGGGCGTATAGATGTAGCCCATCCACGCCGGACGGGCGCCCTCCGCCTCGGCCGGTATGCCCATCAGCCCGCCGACGCCCGTATCACCGGCCTTGACCACGACATAGCCCTCGCCACCCTGGAACGCCTCGGTATTCCAGCCGACGACGTCGGCGTAGAACGCCGCCGCGGCTGGAACGTCCGGGGTCATCAGTTCGTACCAGAAGAAGGGGTTCTGCATGGCCGGTCTCCGATGTTCACTCCGCTCCCCGCTCTGGAACTTGGGGACATTACCTTACGTCACTTCGGCGGCGGAAATCTACTTGCAGCACGAGCGCGTATCGCAGCAGTAGTATTCCTTGTTGCACCACCAGTCCCAGTCGTTGTTGTCGGCGCAGACGATGACGTTGCGCGGCACGCACATGTAGCTTTCTTCGGAAGCGTCGTAGACGCAGACCGGGAAGCCGGTGTCGTCGCAGGAATATTCGGTCGCGCCGCACTGGTCGGCAAGCCTGACCGGCGGGCCCAGCCGCTCGACCGGGATGCTCTGGCGCACCGCGCCCGGCCCCTCCGCCAGGGCCAGGCCCGTGGCTCCCATGGCGGCCGCCGCCGCGATCAGTGCTGCTGCGAGACGTATGCGCATATGTTCCTCCCCTCCCGACGCTCGACGAGCGTAGTGCAACGCTAGGAGGCATCGGCGGCGGCCGCGTTGATCCCGATCATCGACTTTGCGCGAAAAGAGCGCCGCGCCGCCACGCTCAAGGTGCCGCTTCGGACGTTTCGCTGTCGATGCGCCAGCCGTCCTCTGCCCCGACCATGCCGAGCGTGACCAGCGCGCGACCGGCCAGCGGTACGGCGCCGGCCGCCTTCGGCCGATAGTCGTAGCGCATGAGGAAGCGCGCTTCGGCGCGGCCTTCGCCGCGCGCGGCGACGGCGAGGCTGCCGGCCTCCATCTCGAGTGTCCACGACGCCCACTGGGAAAACCAACCGGCCTTGGCGGCCGCTGCCGCGTCTCGCTCCATGCGGGTGCCGAAGATCCTCGGCGCCGGCGTATAGAGGCGCGCCACCATACCGGCGATGTCGTTCGCGTCGGGGGCGAGGTAACGGTTCCTGACGAAGTCCTCGATGGCGCCGGCGTCGCCTACCGAGCGTTCGAGCGCGGCGACCTCGAACGCCGGCGGCTTCGCCCCCGCGACGGGCGCCGGAGCGTCGCCCGAGACGAATTCGAAGCGCTCGACCAGCGATCCCTGCTCCCATGGCCGCTGCTGGCCGCCGGTGGCCGCGACCACGTCGCGGCGCACCGCGATCATCAGGTCGCTGATGCTCTGCCCGGGCCGGTCGATATGGGCGATCAGCGCGGCGGCGAAGGGCGAGTTGCGCCCCGAACCGTCGAGCGCCACGGCGCCTGGCGCGGTGGAGAAGGCGATGAACGAGCCGCGGGCCGCGTCGAACGGAGCGAGCCCGGAGAGCGCCCGCGCTGCCCGGTCGGTGGATTTTGTCCCTGAACGGACGAAGGGATTGTTACGGCAGGCGTCGAGGAAGACGAGGCTGGTCTGCGTCTGCTGCTCCATGATGTCGAGCACCTGGTCGATCGGCACGGATTCGAGCTGCAGTTTCACCGCGCCGTCGAGCCTGGCGTCGACGGGAAGGATGTAGTTGCGCCCGTCCACCTGGACGCCGTGGCCAGCATAGTAGAACAGCCCGGCCTCGGCGCCGGCCAGCGCGTCGGCGAATTCGCCGATGCGCCGCTCCAGCGCCCGCTTCTCGAGATCATGGCCCTCGATGACGCGAAAACCCAGCTCGCGCAGCCGCGCCGCCACGTCGGCCGCGTCGTTGACCGGATTGGCGAGCGACGTCGCCTCCTGGTAGGCGCCGTTGCCGATCACCAGCGCCACGCGCCCCTCCGCCCGCGCACCGAGTGCGGCGGCGAGGAGGATGATGATCGCGAGCCCCAGCCTGACCATGGGGCAGGACATTAGCGCGCCGCCGCGCCGAGCGGGAGAGGGGGGTATGCCCTTCGCCGTGTGTCGATGGTCACTGCTTGAAGCGGTTGTCGCGGTGCCATTCGAGGAAACGCGGATGCGGCCGCTGCGAGGGCCGGTGAGGCACAATCGCTTTGCCGGTCCTGTTGAACATCGCGCGCACGCCGTCGCGGTCGTTGACGTGGCGCGAAACGAGGATGTCGAGTTCGTCGGAGAGGCCGATCAGCCCGCGGTCGAACATCCAGTGCATGGTTCCGGAGAGCGCGATGCCGTTGGTCAGGATGTCCGGCCCGTTCGCCTCCACCGGGCGGATGTGGGCCGCCTCGACCTCGGCGCGGCCGCCGCCGTTGATCAGCTTCAACCCGGTGATCGCGCAGCGCCGGTCGTAGGCCTGTAGTACGGTGCGCCGGAAGACGCGGTCGCGCACGAGGCGGGAGGTGAGCTGGCTGACCCGCTCGCGCTCCTGCTCGTAGACGAAAGGCGCCTGTTCCTCGTCCAGTTCTGCGCGCGAGAAATCGCCGACTCGGGGCAGCAACGTCTCGGTCTCGTCCAGCCCGGCAGTCACGATGCGGTGGAAATCCGCCGGCGAGAGAGGCCGGACAGCCGATTGGGCGCGGCCGGAGATACGGCCCTCGTCATTAAGGACGCCGCGTTCCATGATGCCGGCCGGCCCGTTGAAGGGAACCGGGTTGGCGAAGTCGAGATAGCTGCCGGGCTCGATGATGGCGATGTACATGCCGGGCGTCCCCGGATCGGGAATGACCTGCTGCACCTTGGCGACCGCGAAATAGCCGCGCGTATCTCGTACCTTGGACGGCTCCAGATAGACGATCCAGTCGCCGACGCACGCCTTGATGCGGCCGAGATACTGCGGCGGGAACTGATAGCGCTCCGCCGGGCTGTCGTCGTAGATTGAATCCGAGCGGTGTAGAAAGACGGCGAAGGACATGGTGCATGTATAGCGCGGGGTATTCGATCCGTCTTGCGATCCATATCCGCGGAACTGAGCTACCCAGTCCCCCAGTTGCCGTCTCGATCGGCAGGAACGGCGTCCGGCTGCCGTCCGGGTATTCGATGAACGGGGCGCTGCGCAGATAGAAGCGTTTCGCTGCGTGGTCCCTGGCGCGCATCTGCACGGCGCCAATGCCGATGGTTGGCGATGGGCCGTCCCCTCCGGGGAGCGCCTTTCCCCCTACCATGGGTGTCCCGAGCCTGCGCAGGTTGCTTTGCGCGCTCGATCGCAATAGGCAGGGTCTACACAAGGAGATCGAGATATGGCGAGACCGCCGAACTACAATCAGGAACGCCAGGACCGCGATCGCGCCAAGGCGAAGAAGAAGGCCGAGAAGCTCGCCGCGAAAGCGGCCGCGAAAGAGCGAGGCAACGCCAGCGCCGATGCCAAAGCGAAGGCGGAGTCCGCGGATTAGTGGAACGAGTTGCCGGTGATTCCCTGATTCCGGCGCTCGCCTGAGTGGCTTTTACCACTGGGATGCCAACGCCGGAATCGAACCGCTAGCCTGTCGCGGTCGCCGGTTTCTGATCGGCGAACACGCCGGCCTCGCGGGCCGCGGCGACGAAAGCGCGCCGCGCCCCGATAGGTGGCTTGCCTCCGTTCTGGACGTCCGAACAGGCCTGGAGCGCGGCCCGATGCTTTTCGGTGCGCTTTCCGGGCCATCGGTTGAGGAGGAAGTCCGAGGTTTCGCGGGCGGTTCGGAGTGTGAGGACTCCACCCGTCGCGTCGACCCTGACAGTGACGGGCGTATCGAATTGATCTTTTGCCATCGCCGCTCTTACGGCAACCGCGCCGGATAAGCGAGGAGATACGTAGCCTTCCGGCCAAAATGTACGGGGGCGAAGCGGCAGAGATCCGTTTTGGCGACGTGGGGGGCGTCGTGAACGACCGGCCTGAGGTGCGACGACGTCATTCGCGGCGTCGGCCGACGGGTCATGCGTGCCCCTATCCCTCCCGCAGTATCTTCTCCATCTTCCGGCCCTTTGCCAGCTCGTCCACCAGCCTGTCGAGGATGCGGATCTCGCGCATCAGCGGCTCCTCTATCTCTTCGACGCGGACGCCGCAGATCAGCCCGGTGACCAGCATGCGCGCGGGGTTGAGGGAAGGGGCCTTTGCGAAGAAGGTCTCGAAGTCGGTCCTGTCCGCAAGGACGCGCTCGAGATCGGCCGCGCCGTAGCCCGTCTGCCAGGCGATGATCCGGTCGAGCTCGTCCTTGGTGCGGCCCTTCTTCTCCGCCTTGGCGACGTAGTGCGGATAGACGCTGGCGAAACTCATCGAATAGATACGGTGTCTGGCCAAGGGCGCTCCTCTCTCTTGCGGTTGCCGTGCCCTCTCCGCTGCGTGCGTTACGGGAACTCGGTACTCCTTCGCGCCCTCCTCTGGCCTGCCGGCCATCTCCCCCACGAGGGGGGAGATTGTCCTTCTCGGGCGATTTCGCCAATCGCCGACGTATCAGGTAAAGCGCCAAGGCCGAAGCTGCCGATCTCCCCCCTCGTGGGGGAGATGGCCGGCAGG
>CAYJMY010000076.1:0-19788 GCA_964371125.1 uncultured Mesorhizobium sp.
GTTCCGACGAGATGACGATCAGTGACTTTCCGGCCGCCGCCAGGTCGCGGATGATCGTGTAGATCTCGAACTTGGCGCCCACGTCGATGCCGCGCGTCGGCTCGTCGAGGATGAGGATCTCAGGATCGGCGAAGAGCCACTTCGACAGGACCACCTTCTGCTGGTTACCGCCGGACAGGTTCACCGCCGCCTGCTCGATCGATGACGAGCGGATGCGGATCTTCCTGCGGTACTCCTCGGCGACCGCACCCTCTTTCTCGCGGTCGACGACGCCGGCCCTGGCGATCGCCTCGAGATTGGCGAGCGGTACGTTGTTGCGGATGGTCTGGTCGAGCACCAGGCCGAGCGACTTGCGGTCCTCGGTGGCATAGGCGAGGCCGGCGGCGATCGCCCTCGGCACCGACGACAGGTCGACCTTGCGGCCGCGGACGAAGGCCTCGCCCTCGATGCCGACGCCGTAGGAGCGTCCGAAGAGGCTCATGGCGAGCTCGGTGCGGCCCGCGCCCATCAGGCCGGCGAAACCGAGGACCTCGCCTTCGCGCAGGCTGAATGAGACGTTGTCCACCGCCTTGCGGTGACGGTCGATCGGGTGCCACGCCGTCCAGTTGCGCACTTCGAACACGGTTGCGCCGATCTTCGGCGAACGCGGCGGATAGCGGTCGGCCAGCGGGCGGCCGACCATGTCGCGGATGACGTCGTCCTCGTTCATGCCGGGACCGCAGTCGATCGTCGATACGGCCGTGCCGTCGCGCAGCACCGTCACGGTGTCGGCCACCTTGGCGATCTCGTTCAACTTGTGGGAGATCAGGATCGAGGTGATGCCGTGCTCGCGCAGTTCCTTGAGCAGCTCGAGCAGCGCGTCGCTGTCGCTTTCGTTGAGCGACGAAGTCGGCTCGTCGAGGATCAGCAGGCGGACCTCCTTGGACAGAGCCTTGGCGATCTCGACCAGTTGCTGCTTGCCGACGCCGAGATGGGTGACTTTCGTTTCCGGGCGTTCCTTCAGCCCGACGCGGGCGAGCAGCGCGGCCGTGCGCCGGTTGGTCTCGTCCCAGTCGATGACGCCGCCGCGAGCGCATTCGTTGCCGAGGAATATGTTCTCGGCGATCGAAAGGAGCGGAACCAGCGCCAGCTCCTGGTGGATGATGATGATGCCGTCCCGTTCGGAATCGGCGATGCCGGTGAAGGCCTTGACCTCGCCGTCGAAGACGATCTCGCCTTCGTACTGTCCGGCCGGATAGACGCCGGAGAGGACCTTCATGAGGGTCGACTTGCCGGCGCCGTTCTCGCCGACCAGGGCATGGATTTCGCCGCGCTTCACCGAAAGGCTGACATTGTCGAGGGCCTTCACCCCCGGGAAAGCCTTGGTAATGCCGCGCATTTCCAGAATGGTTTCCACGACGCAGTCTCGCGCTACGGGCCCACGGATGGCCGGAGGCTTCCGGGCCGGCGCAGGGCGACCGGCCCGGTGCTCCCGGGAGGAGCTTACTCGATCTCCTCGGCCTTGTAGTAGCCGCTGCCGACCAGCACGTCCTTCCAGTTCGAAGCCGTCACCTTGAGCGGCTCGAGCAGGTAGGACGGCACGACCTTCACGCCGTTGTCGTAGGTCTTGGTGTCGTTGATCTCCGGCTGTCCACCCTTCAGCAGGGCGTCGACCATACCGACGGTGACGCGGGCGAGCTCGCGGGTGTCCTTGAAGATCGTCGAGTACTGCTCGCCGCGCAGGATCGCCTTGACCGAGGGGATCTCCGCATCCTGGCCGGAGACGATCGGCATGGTGAGGTCGCCAGATCCGTAGCCGACGCCCTTCAGCGAGGAGATGATGCCGATCGACAGACCGTCATAGGGCGACAGCACGCCGTGCACGCGGGCGTCCGTGTAGTTGGCCGACAGGAGGTTGTCCATGCGGGCCTGCGCCACGGCGCCGTCCCAGCGTAGCGTGCCGACCTTGTCCATGCCCATCTGGCCGGACTTGATGACGATCGAACCGTCGTCGATCAGCGGCTGGATGACCGACATGGCGCCGTTGTAGAAGAAGAAGGCGTTGTTGTCGTCGGGCGAGCCGCCGAACAGCTCGACGTTCCACGGCTTGACGTCGCCGAAGCGCTCCTTCAGCCCGTCGACCAGGGTCTCGGCCTGCTGAACGCCGACCTTGAAGTTGTCGAAGGTCGCATAGTAGTCGACGTCGCCGCTGTCGCGGATCAGGCGGTCGTAGGCGATGACCTTGATGTCGGCCGCAGCCGCGTTGGCCAGCGCGTTGGACAGCGTCGTGCCGTCGATCGCGGCGATCACCAGCACGTTGGCGCCCTTGGTGATCATGTTCTCGACCTGGGCGAGCTGGTTCGGGATGTCGTCCTCGGCGTACTGCAGGTCGGTATCGTAACCGGCGGCCTTGAACTGCTCGACCATCGAATTGCCGTCCGAAATCCAGCGGGCGGACGACTTTGTGGGCATGGCGATGCCGACCAGCCCCTTGGACTGGGACCACGCCGGGGCTGCAAACATCATGGCGCCGAGCGCCAACGCGCTGAGCGCGATACGAAGAGTACGCATGAATTCCTCCCTTGGTGCCGACCACCTCCGTCGGCTGCGCAACGGCTACCGTTCGCTCATATTACCGTCAAATCGATTTATAGTTCCAAGTCATACCGATAATGATATATCATTGTCGAAGCGAAGGGTTTTGCGGTGCGGCCACGTCCAAACAGTTCGGAAGAATTTCGCGACAGGCTGGTGCGGCGGGGTCTCAAGCTCGCCCATCTGCGCGTGATGGCCGCGGTCGGTCGCACCGGTCAGGTGAGCGGCGCGGCCGCCCAACTGGTCATGACCCAGCCGGCGGCGTCGCGACTGCTCGCCGAAGCCGAGCGCATCGCCGGCGCGGAGCTCTACCGCCGCCTGGCGCGCGGCATCGAACTCACGGAAGCGGGCCGCCGCTTTGCGGCGGTCGCGCAGCGGCTGCTGAACGAGCTCGACGCGGCCTCGCGCGAGATCGACGAGTTCGATGCCGGGCGCCGGGGAACGGTTTCGATCGGTGCGGTGACCGGCGCGGCCATGGAGCATGTGCTGCCCGTTCTTCGGCAGGTGCGCGTCACCCATCCGGGCATCAACGCCAACGTGGTGGTCGACACGTCGGACCGGCTGGCGCCGCTGCTTCTTTCCGAAGAACTCGACTTCTACATCGGCCGCATCCCCGCCGACATCGATCGGGTGGCGTTCGTCGCCGATCCGATCGGACCGGAGCCGGTCGTGCTCGTGGTCCGGGACGAGCACCCGCTGACGCGACGCGCGCGGCTCACGCTCGAGGAATGCGTCGAGTTCGACTGGGTGCTCCAGCCGCTCGGCGGCCTCATGCGGCAGGCCGTGGAAGACTATCTGATCGGGCGGCGCGTCAACCTGCCGGCCCGCGTCATCAGCACGTCGTCGACGTTGATGATGCTCGCGCTGATCGCGAGCTCCAATGCGATCGCGCCCTTCGCCCGGGCCGCCGCGCAGTTCTTCGCCAGCCGCGAGGGGCTGGGCGGTCGGCTCGTCTCTCTACCGGTCGCCGAGGGACTTGCCGTCGCGCCTTATTCGCTGCTGCGGCCGGCCGGCCACCCGCTTTCGCCCGCCGCCAGGCTCGTCTTCTCGCAGCTGAAGGCGCGCATCGCGAGCATCTCCGCCGCCGACGCCGATCGCTGACGTCGTCCATGGCGGCTCGCTGGCGGAATTTTCCGTTCCGGTCGGTCACCGGCCAAAAGCGAAGCCTTTGCGAAACGCCATGGCCTTCTCACGCCCCCCAGATGATGGCCTGTTCGTGGCGTTTGATGAGGTGGCGCAGGTTCTTGAAGCTGGACGTCACGTAGTTCGAGAAGGCGTCCACCGCCGGAGACTTCGGCGCATTCGACAGACGCAGCAGCCCGAGCGCGCGTTCGGGATGGGGGATCTCGACCGGCAGAGCGGTGATCGCCCGTTCCTTGCGGAAGGCGAAGACGACGCCGTGCGGCAGCACGGTCAGCGCGTCGGTGCCTTTCAGGTAGGTGAGCGTGCTGGTCAGCGAGCCGCCGGAATAGCGGATCTTGATCTCGGTGGCGCCGAGCGAGAGCATGAAGCTGCGCAGGTCGGCCATCAGCGGGCTTCCCTGCGGCGGGGCGATCCAGGGGAACTCGAGCAGGTCGCTCTTGCGGATCTTGCGCTTCATGAGCAGCGGGTGGGTCGACCGGCAGGCGACGACGTTGCGGCCCGGCAGGATCTCCTCGAAGGTCAGGCCGGAGCCCTCGTCGAGGATGTCGAGCGGACACACCGCGAGGTCGATGCGGCCGGCATTCAGCGCCGCCTGCAATTCGGGCACGTAGCCGTAGCTCTGGTCGACGCGCACGTCGGGACTGGCGTTCTGGAACTCTGCGATGACGCCGGAGATCAGCGCGTCCATGAAGAACTGGGTGCCGCCGATGCGCACCATGCCGGTGCGGCCCCGGTGGAAACTCTCGACCAGTTCGGACGCGCGGCGCGAGGCGAGCAGCATCGCCTGGCCGAGTTCGGCCAGCGAGCGGCCGAGTGGTGTCGGCTGCATCGGCCTGCGCCCCCTGACGAACAGCGGCTCGCCCAGGCGGCGCTCGAGCATGGCGAGCGTGCGCGAGACGGCGGGCTGCGCCATGCCGATCATCGCGGCGCCTTCGGTTACGCCGCCGGCCTGGACGACGGCGGCAAGCTGGATCAGGTGGCGTTCGTCGAGCTTCATAACGGATCGTTATATTGATGCGCCGAAAAATCATCAATCTGCGGTATCGCGCCTGATAGGTTTTTCCTCGGAGCCATCGGGGAGGAAGATGTCGTCCGTCGTCCTACAGACGCTGCAGGAGCAGAATTCGGCCGAGATGGTCGCGCGCCGCCTCGCCGGCAGCGTCGATCCCGAACTGGCGCGGATCGTCGCCACGATCGTCCGCCATCTGCACCAGGCCGTGCGCGAGGTGCGTCCCTCGATGCAGGACTGGCGCGCGGCGGTCGAATTCCTCACCGAGGTCGGCCACGCCAGCGACGAGCGCCGCCAGGAATGGGTGCTCCTGTCCGACCTGCTCGGCGTGACGCAACTGGTCGAGGAGATCAACAGCGTCCGGCCGAAGGGCGCAACGCCCAATACCGCCCGCGGGCCCTTCTACCGCCCCGATGCGCCGCGCCTGCCTCTCGGCGCCGACATCTGCCTCGACGGCGCCGGCGAGCGGCTCCTCGTGACCGGTCACGTCCGCGATCTCGACGGCCGCCCGGTGGCCGGCGCCTCCGTCGAGACATGGCAGGCGAACGGCCACGGCCAATACGAGAACCAGCAGCCGGACCTGCAGCCGGAGTTCAACCTGCGCGGTCATTTCCGCGCCGACGAGAACGGCGACTTCACCTATCGCACCGTCAGGCCCGCCGGATACAAGGTGCCGGACGACGGTCCGGCCGGTCATCTGATGGGGCGGCTCGCCTATCCGCTCTACCGGCCGGCACATATCAGCTTCCTCATTTCGGCACCGGGTTTCGACACGCTCTCCACCCAGGTCTACGACGGCGCCGACGCGCATCTCGACCTCGACCCGCTCTACGGCGTGAAGCCGGAGCTTGTCGCCGACCTGCGCCGCGTGCCCTCGGCCGTACCGCCGTCATGGGGCCTCGACTTCACCTTCGTGCTCGCGCGTTCGAGAAAGGTCGGGCGATGACGGTGCGCTCGTTCCTCTACAAGGCGCGACCCTCGACCGTGGTCTTCGGACCGGGTTCCAGCGAGCGCGTCGGCGAGTGGGTCGGACGTCTCAACTGCCGTGCCGCGCTGGTGCTGTCGACGCCGCAGCAGGAAGGGCAGGCGGCCGCGCTCGCCGCGCGGCTCGGCGGCGCGTCGGTCGGGGTCTTCGCCGGGGCGGCGATGCACACGCCGGTCGCCGTGAGCGAAGAAGCGGTGGCGGAGGTCCGGCGTCTCGGCGCCGACTGCGTGGTCGCGCTCGGCGGCGGTTCGACGACGGGCCTCGGCAAGGCCATCGCACTCCGGATCGACCTGCCGCAGATCGTGGTGCCCACCACCTATGCCGGCTCGGAGGTCACCGACATCCTGGGTCAGACCGAGGGCGGGCGGAAGACCACGATCCGCAACGAGAAGGTGGTGCCGGAAGTGGTCATCTACGATCCCGACCTGACGCTCGGGCTTCCCGTCGGCATGAGCGTCACCAGCGGCCTCAACGCCATGGCGCATGCTGCCGAAGGGCTCTATGCCGCCGACCGCAACCCGGTGACCAGCCTGCTGGCGCTGGAGGGGCTGCGCGCCATGCGCGACGGCCTGCCGCGCGTGGTGGCAGCGCCGCGCGACGTCGCCGCGCGGTCGGACACGCTTTACGGCGCCTGGCTGTGCGGCGTCGTGCTCGGTTCGGTGGCGATGGCGCTGCACCACAAGCTCTGCCACGTGCTCGGCGGCAGCTTCGACACGCCGCACGCGGAGACGCATGCGATCCTGCTGCCGCACACCATCCACTTCAACGAGCAGGCGGTGCCGGAACTCCTGGCGCCGGCCGCGGACCTGTTCGGCGGCAGCGCCGGCGGCGGCCTGTGGGACTTCGCCAGCACGATCGGGGCGCCGCTGGCGCTGCGCGACCTCGGCCTGTCGGAGCGCGACCTCGATCGCGCCGCCGAGATCGCCGTCGCCAATCCGTACGAAAACCCCCGCCCGATCGGCCGCGAGGCGATCCGCGGACTTCTGCAGCGCGCCTGGGACGGGGCGCGACCCGAAAACTGACACCGTTCCGATGGGAGGAAACGACATGATCAACAGACGCGAACTCATCAAGACCGCCGCCGCCACCGGCGCCGTAGCCGGCCTGTCGGGGCTCTCGATGCCCGCGATCGCGCAGGGCTCGGCGATCCGCCTCGGCTATGTCAGCCCGCAGACGGGACCGCTTGCGGCCTTCGCCGAGGCCGACGGCTTCATCATCGACGGCTTCAAGGCCGCCGCGAAGGCCGCCGGCATGGACGTCGAGGTGATCGTCAAGGACAGCCAGTCCAACCCCAACCGCGCCGCCGAGGTGGCCCGCGAGCTGATCGTCGACGAGGAGATCAACCTGATGCTGGTGGCCTCGACGCCCGAGACCACCAATCCGGTGACCACCACCTGCGAGGCCGAGGAGGTGCCCTGCATCTCCACCGTGGCGCCCTGGCAGCCCTGGTTCATCGGCCAGCAGGCCAACCCCGGCGATCCGGCGTCGTGGAAGCCGTTCAACAGCTCCTTCCACTTCTTCTGGGGCCTGGAGGACGTCATCGCCGTGTTCACCAACATGTGGGCGCAGGTCGAGACCAACAAGTCGGTCGGCGGGCTGTTCCCCAACGACGGCGACGGCAACGCCTGGGGCGATCCGAACGTCGGCTTCCCGCCGGTGCTGGCCAAGCAGGGCTACACGCTCACCGATCCGGGCCGCTACCAGAACCTGACGGACGATTTCTCGGCGCAGATCAACGCCTTCAAGCAGGCGAAGGCCGAGATCATAACCGGCGTCATGATCCCGCCGGACTTCACCACCTTCTGGAACCAGGCCAAGCAGCAGGGCTTCACGCCCAAGGTGGCCTCGATGGGCAAGGCGATCCTGTTCCCGCAGGCGGTCGAGGCGCTGGGCAAGGCCGGCCACAACCTCTCCTCGGAAGTCTGGTGGTCGCCGAGCCATCCCTTCAAATCGTCGCTGACCGGCGCCAGCTCGGCCGAACTCGCCGCCGGCTTCACCGAGGCGACGAAGCGTCCGTGGACCCAGCCGATCGGCTTCGTCCATGCGCTGTTCGAGGTGGCGGCCGACGTCATGAAGCGCGCCAAGGATCCGACGGATTCCGCGGCCGTGGTCGCCGCGATCGCCGCGACGAAGCTCGACACGATCGTCGGGCCGCTCGCCTGGGACGGCGCCAACCTGCCGCCCTTCGCGGCGAAGAATGTCGCCAAGACGCCGCTGGTCGGCGGCCAGTGGCGGCTGAAGGACGCCGGCGGCTACGACCTCGTCATCACCGACAACACGACGGCGCCGAACATCCCGACCGGCGGCAAGATGGAGCCGATCGCGTAGGATCGACCGACATGGTTCGGCGCCGCCCGTTGCCGGCGGCGCCGGATCGCTTAGCGGAACCCGTCACGAAATGCCCATCCTCGCCCTCGACAACGTCTCGAAGAAGTTCGGCGCCCTCACGGTGGCCGACCGGATTTCGTTCGAGGTGCCGCAGGGCCAGGCGCTCGGCATCATCGGGCCGAACGGGGCGGGCAAGTCGACGCTGTTCAACCTCGTCACCGGCAACCTCGCGGTCGACGAGGGGCGCATCGCCTTCGCCGGGCAGGACGTGACGCGCGTGCGCGCCATGCGCCGATGCGCCATGGGCATCGGCCGCACCTTCCAGATCCCGCAGCCCTTCGGCAAGCTCACCGTCTTCGAGAACCTTCTCGTCGCGGCCGCCTTCGGCGCCGACGAGCAGGAGGCCGACGCCACCGGTCGCTGCGCCGCGATCCTGGCGGAGACCGGGCTGGAGCGCCAGGCGAACCGGGTCTCGGGCTCGCTCTCCCTGCTCGAGCGCAAGCGGCTCGAACTCGCCCGCGCGCTCGCCACCGACCCCCGGCTGCTCCTCCTCGACGAGATCGCCGGCGGCCTCACCGAAGGCGAATGCGGGCAGCTCGTCGAGACGATCAGGGCGATCCATGCGCGCGGCGTCACCGTGATATGGATCGAGCACGTGCTGCATGCGCTCAACTCCGTGGTCGACCGGCTCCTCGTGCTGCATTTCGGCAAGGTCATCGGCATCGGCGATCCCGCGGAGATGATGGCCTCGCAGGCGGTGCGCGAGATCTACCTGGGCATCGAAATCTGATGGCGCTGCTGGAGACACGCGGCCTGACCGCCTTCTACGGCGACTTCCAGGCGCTGTTCGGCCTCGATCTTTCGCTCGACGCCGGCGAGACGGTCGCCGTCATCGGCGCCAACGGCGCCGGCAAGTCGACGCTGTTGCGCTCGATCGCCGGCGTGCTCGCCAACGGCGCCGACCAGGTCCTGTTCGACGGCGAGCCGGTCGGCGCGCTGCCGGCGGCGAAGGTGATGGCGCGCGGCATCGCCATGGTTCCCGAAGGCCGGCGCCTGTTCCCCTCGCTCTCCGTCGAGGAGAACCTGCTCATCGGACGCTACGGGCGGCACGTCGGGGGCGCGTGGTCGCTCGACACCGTCTACGACCTCTTCCCTATCCTCAAGGAGCGGCGCCGGAGCCCCGGCACGGCGCTGTCGGGCGGCCAGCAGCAGATGGTGGCGATCGGGCGGGCGCTGATGTCCAACCCGCGCGTGCTTCTGTGCGACGAGATCAGCCTCGGTCTGGCGCCCGTCGTCATCCGCGACATCTACGCGGCGCTGCCGCGCATCAAGGCGAGCGGCGCTTCCGTGGTGATCGTCGAGCAGGACATCGGCCAGGCGCTGAAGGTCGCCGACCGCGTCTACTGCATGATGGAGGGCCGCGTCACGCTCGAGGGCCGGCCGGCCGTGCTGACCCGCGAGGCGATCCACGCCGCCTATTTCGGGGTGGCGGCATGAACTGGCTCGACACCATCGTCCAGGGCGTGCTGCTCGGCGGGCTCTACGCGCTGTTCGCGGCGGGGCTGAGCCTGGTCTTCGGCATCATGCGGCTGGTCAACCTCGCCCATGGCGACCTGATCGTGCTCGCCGCCTTCCTGATCCTGGTGCTGGTCACGTCGCTCGGGCTCGATCCGTTCGTCGCCGCGCTGGTCGCAGCGCCGGCGATGTTCGTTATCGGCTGGCTGCTCCAGTACCACGTTCTCAACCGCACGCTCGGCGACGACATCCTGCCGCCGCTGCTCGTCACCTTCGGCCTGTCGATCGTCATCCAGAACGCGCTGCTGGAAGGCTTTTCCGCCGACAGCCGCCGCATCCCTGCCGGCGGTTCGCTGGAGACGGCGTCGCTGGCGCTCGGGCCTGTCAGCGTCGGCGTCATGCCGCTGCTCACCTTCTTCTCCGCCGTCGCCGTGATCGTGCTACTCAACCGGCTGTTCTACGCGACCGCGCTCGGCCGTGCCTTCCGCGCCACCTCCGACGATCCGGTCACCGCCGGCCTGATGGGCATCGAGCCGCGCCGGGTGTTCGCCACGGCCACGGGGATCGCCATGGTGGTGGTCACCATCGCCGCGCTCTATCTGGGGATGCGCGCCAATTTCGACCCGACCATCGGCCCGGCGCGCCTGATCTACGCCTTCGAGGCGGTGATCATCGGCGGTCTCGGCTCGCTGTGGGGTACGCTCGCCGGAGGCATCATCATCGGCGTGGCGCAGACGCTGGGCGCGGCGATCAACCCCGAATGGCAGATCCTCGCCGGCCATGTCGCCTTCCTGGTCGTCCTCGTCTTCAAGCCGCGCGGCCTGTTCCCGCGCGCCAACGACTGAGGCGGCGCGATGGTCGAGCGCCCGGCATCCTGGAAGGTCGAGACGCGCACCCGCGCCTCTTCGCTGTTCCTCGTCGCCGCCCTTCTCCTGGTCGCGGTAGCGATCGCCGCGCCGGCCATCGTCGGCCGCGGCACGCTGCGCGACCTCTTCTTCATCCTGACCATGCTGGTGCTGGCGCAGAGCTGGAACCTGCTCGCCGGCTATGCCGGCCTGGTCTCGGTCGGCCAGCAGGCCTTCGTCGGCTTCGGCGCCTACGCCATGTTCGCCGCCGTCAGCCTGTGGGGGCTCGACCCGCTCAGCGCGATCCTGCTGGCGGGCGTCGCCGCGGCGCTGCTGGCGCTGCCCACCGGCTTCTTCGTCTTCCGCCTGCAGGGCGCTTATTTCGCCATCGGCACCTGGGTGGTCGCCGAAGTCGTGCGGCTGCTCCTGGCGCAGTGGAAGGCGCTGGGCGGCGGCACCGGAACCTCGCTGCCGTCGGGCGCGACGCGCGATTTCGCTCCCGTCGCCTGGATCGAAGGCCTGTTCGGCGTGCGCTCCGCCCATGCCGTCGACATCCTCACCTACTGGCTGGCGCTGGCGCTGGCGGTTGCCGCGATCGCCTTCATCTACCGCTTCCTGCTGACGCGCCAGGGGCTCGGGCTCGCCGCGATCCGCGACAACGAGCAGGCCGCCGGGGCGCTCGGCGTCGACGCGCGGCGGCTGAAATGGGCGGTCTACGTGGCGACCGCCTGCATCACCGGGGTGACCGGCGCGCTGATCTACGTGCAGACGGCGCGGATCTCGCCCGACGCCGCCTTCTCGGTGATCGACTGGACGGCCAACGTCGTCTTCATCGTCGTCATCGGCGGCATCGGCACGATCGAAGGGCCGATCGTCGGCGTCATCCTGTTCTTCCTGCTGCAGAACGGCCTTTCGCAATACGGCTCGTGGTACCTGCTCGTCCTCGGCCTGATCGCCATCCTGGTGATGCTCTTCGCGCCGCGCGGCCTTTGGGGCCTATTCGCCGACCGCACCGGAATCCAGCTCTTCCCCGTCCGCCGCAGCCTGCGCCGGGCGGGGCCGCAACCGCAGACTTCTGATCCCAGGGGAGGGCCGCATGGCTGACATCACAACCGACGTTCTCATCATCGGCACCGGGCCCGCCGGCTCGGCGACCGCCGCACTGCTCTCGACCTACGGGGTCGAGAACATGGTCATCAACCGCTACCGGTGGCTGGCCAACACGCCGCGCGCCCACATCACCAACCAGCGGGCGATGGAGGTCATCCGCGACCTCGGCCGCGAGGTCGAGGACGAGGTCTACATCTACGGCACCGGCCAGGACCTGATGGGCGAGAACGTGTTCTGCACCTCGCTCGCCGGCGAGGAGATCGGCCGCCTGAAGACCTGGGGAACGCATCCGCTGTCGCGCGCCGAGCACCAGCTCTCCTCGCCCTCGCTGATGAACGACTGCCCGCAGACCTTCATGGAGCCGATCCTGTTCAAGACCGCCTGCTCGCGCGGAACGCAGGCGCGCATGTCGACGGAATACGTCTCCCACGTGCAGGACGCCGACGGTGTCACCACGACCTGCCGCGACCGGCTGACCGGCAAGGAATTCACCGTGCGCTCGAAGTTCCTGGTCGGCGCCGACGGCGGCAACTCGATGGTGGCGCAGCACATAGGCCTGCCCTTCGAGGGCAAGATGGGCGTCGCCGGCTCGATGAACATCATCTTCAAGGCCGACCTCAGCCGCTACGTCGCACATCGTCCCTCGGTGCTCTACTGGGTGCTGCAGCCCGGCTCCAATGTCGGCGGCATCGGCATGGGCCTCGTGCGCATGGTGCGCCCGTGGAACGAGTGGCTGATCAACTGGGGCTACGACATCAACGAGGGCGTCGCGCATGTCGACAACGCCTATGCGGAAGGTGTCGCCCGCGACCTGATCGGCGATCCCGACATCGACATCGAGGTCGCCTCGGTGTCGACCTGGACGGTCAACAACTGCTACGCCGCCCGCGCCCACAAGGGCCGTGTCTTCTGCATGGGCGACGCCATCCACCGTCATCCGCCGTCGAACGGGCTCGGCTCCAACACCTCGATCCAGGACAGCTTCAACCTCGCCTGGAAGCTCGCCATGGTGGTCAGGGGCCAGGCGGGCCTCGGCCTGCTCGACACCTATTCGGACGAGCGTGCGCCGGTCGCCAAGCAGATCGTCACCCGCGCCAACCAGTCGATCGAGGAATTCGGCCCGATCTTCGGGGCGCTCGGCCTGCTCGACTCCATCGACCCGGTGAAGATGCAGCAGAACATGGACGCGCGCTGCGACGACACCGACGAGGCCGAGAAGCAGCGCGACGCCATCCGCAAGGCAATCGCCTTCAAGGTCTACGAGTTCGACGCGCACGGCGTCGAGATGAACCAGCGCTACCGCTCCGACGCCGTCGTCACCGACGGCCAGCCGGAACCCGCCTTCGCCAGCGATGCCGAGCTGCACTACCAGCCGACGACATGGCCGGGCGCCAGGATCCCGCATGTCTGGGTCTTCGCCCCGGACGGCCGCAAGGTCTCGACCCTCGACCTCGCCGGCAACGGCCGCTTCGCCATCCTCACCGGCATCGGCGGGCAGGGCTGGATCGAAGCCGCCAGGACCGTCGGCGAAGAGCTCGGCATCGAGATCGCCTGCCACACGATCGGCCCGCGCCAGCAGTGGCAGGACTTCACCGGCGACTGGGCACGCGCCAGCGAGGTCCGCGATTCCGGCGTCGTCCTCGTGCGGCCCGACCACCACGTCGCGTGGCGTGCCGAAGCCAAGGTGGCCGATCCGGCGGCGGAACTGCGCCGAGTCCTCAAGTCGATCCTCGCGAGGTGAGCGCCATGAACGTCGAACGGGAGAAGGGCTTCTTCACCGAGGAGAACTCGGCCGACGTCGTCATCAGCCGCAACGCGGCGGCGAAGAACGAGCGCCTGAAGCAGGTGATGGCGGTCGTCACGCGCAAGCTGCACGAGGCGGTGAAGGAGATCGAGCCGACGCAGGACGAGTGGTTCGAGGCGATCATGTTCCTCACCAACACCGGCCACATGTGCAACGAGTGGCGGCAGGAGTTCATCCTGCTCTCCGACGTGCTCGGCGTGTCGATGCTGGTCGACGCGATCAACAACCGCAAGCCGTCCGGCGCGTCCGAGAGCACTGTGCTCGGGCCGTTCCACGTCGCCGACGCGCCGGAGCTGCCGATGGGCGCCAACATCTGCCTCGACCACAAGGGCGAGGACATGGTGATCTCCGGCCGCATCCTCGACACCGAGGGCAGGCCGATCGCCGACGCCGTCATCGACGTCTGGCAGGCCAATGACGAGGGCTTCTACGACGTGCAGCAGAAGGGCATCCAGCCCGACTTCAACCTGCGCGGCGTGTTCCGCACCGGCGCCGACGGCCGCTACTGGTTCCGCGCCGTGAAGCCGAAATACTACCCGATCCCCGACGACGGACCGGTGGGCAAGATGCTCGGCGCGCTGGGACGCCATCCCTACCGCCCGGCGCACCTGCACTACATCATCAAGGCCGACGGTTTCGAGAGCCTGACGACGCACATCTTCGATCCGGACGATCCCTACATCGATTCCGACGCGGTGTTCGGCGTGAAGGCGAGCCTGCTCGCCGCGTTCCGCAAGGTCGACGATCCGGCGAGGGCGAAGGAACTCGGCTTCGAGGGCTGGTTCTGGGAAGTCGAACACGACTTCGTGCTGGCACGGAGCGCGGCCTGAAAATCGCGGAGCGGGGCGCTCCGCCGGCCGGGTTCGCCCGGTCCGTCGTCGGGGGCCGTCTATCCTGCCACGGTCGAATCGACCTATGGGACGGACGCCGGCCTTCACGTCGACGGCGGCGCGCCGGCCTGGTGAAGGAGGAAGTCGAATGATCACGGAAGTCGCGACGGTCAAGGTGAAGCCGGGCTCGGAAGAGGATTTCGCGGCGGCGGTGCGGAAGGCCGCGGATGTGTTCCGCCGCGCCGAGGGTTGCCTCGGCTTCGGCCTCATGCGCTGCGTCGAGGATCCGGCCGAGTTCGACGTGGTCATCCGCTGGCGCACGCTTGAAGACCATACGGTCGGCTTCCGCAACTCGCCGCTCTTCGCCGAATGGCGGGCGCTGGTCGGCCCGCATTTCGCCGAGCCGCCGTCGGTCAAGCACTACGCCGGCACATTCGAGCCGATCGACTTCTGATTGCCTTGCCGCGGAGGCGGCGACGCCGTGCGTCGCTGCCCGGTCGCCGGTGGCAGGATCGCCGGCGACGGGCACCGCATATGCGCGGAGGTCTGCGGAGGTCTACCGTGGTTTCCGTTTCGAGAACTGCCGGTCGGCGATGACGCCGAGCAGGATCACCGATCCCATTACCGCGAAGTTGAGCGAACTCGGAATGCCGAGAAGGTTGACCAGGTTCTGCAGCACCTGCAGCAGCACCGTGCCCAGCACGACGCCGAAGATCGACCCCTCGCCGCCTCTCAGCGAACAGCCCCCGAGCACGGCGGCGGCGATGGCATAGAGTTCGTAGAAATTGCCGTGCGAGGAAGGAGAGATGGAGCGCGTGTACATGGCGATGAAGATCGCCGCCACCGCAGTCAGTCCGCAGCAGATGACATAGGCGGCGATGACCACGCGGCTGGTGTTGATGCCGCTGTAGCGCGCCGCTTCTTCGTTCTTGCCGACGGCGAAAAGGTAGCGGCCGAAGACCGAGCGATGCAGCACGAGACCCATGACGAGCGTGATCGCCAGGAAGGCGATGAGGCTGTGCGGTACGCCGTAGAAGCGGCCGGCCGTCAGCCATTCGAGCACCGGAAACGAGGCGCCGAAGGGGAAACCTGCGGTGGCGTCCTCGGTGTAGTAGCGCGCCGCGCCGCGGTAGATCAGCAGGCCGCACAAGGTCACCACGAAAGGCTGGAGACCCATCCTGGCGATCAGGAGCCCGTGCGCCAGTCCGATCAGGCAGCCAAGCACGAGAACCACGACAACGGCCGCGCCGGGAGCGAGCGTGCCGCTGGCGACGAGGTCGATAAAGATCACGCCGAGCAATGCGATGATCGAGCCGACCGACAGTTCGATGCCGCCGGAGATGATGACGAAGGCCTGGGCGACGGCGAAAATGCCGAACAAGCCGATCAGATTGGCCGTGTTGGAAAGATTGATCGGCGACAGGAACCTCGGGTTGATGATCGCGACGACGGTGCCGACCACGATGATGAGGATGAGAAGCCCGAGATCCTTGCGGCCGATCATGATTGGCGACGTCCCTTCCTTTGCCTCATGCGGCGATCCTGCCGACGGCGAGCGACATGATCGCCTGTTCGCTGAGCGCACCGCGTTCGAGGAGCCCGGCGATGCGGCCCTCGTGCATGACGGCGACGCGATCGCTGACGCCGATGACCTCTTCCATGTCGGACGAAATCATCAGGATGCCGACGCCCTGATCCGAGAGTTCGCGCATCAGCCGGTAGATCTCGTTCTTGGCGCCGACATCGATGCCGCGCGTCGGCTCGTCGAAAATCAGCACGCGCGGACGCATCGACAGCCACTTTGCCAGCACGACCTTCTGTTGATTGCCGCCCGAGAGCGACCCGGCGCTGACCGTCATGCTGGGCGCACGGATATCCAGCCTTTCGCGCTGGTCGCGCGCCTGCCTGTCCTCGGCCGCGGTATCGATCATTCCGCGACGCGCGCTTGCGCCGAGATTGGCGAGCGTAACGTTGGAGCGGATCGGAAAGTCGAGTACGAGGCCGCAGCGTTTCCTGTCCTCGGGGACGAGATAGAGGCCGCAAGCGATCGTCGCGGCCGGGGAGGCGGGAGGAAGCGGCTTGCCGGCGACGCGGATCTCGCCCGACAGCGGCGCGTCCAGGCCAAAGACGGTGCGCGCCAGCTCCGTCCGGCCGGAGCCGACCAGTCCGGCCAGTCCGACGATCTCGCCTCGGCGCACTTCAAGGTTCACCGCCTGGTCGGGGCGATAGATCGTGCGCACCGCGGCCAGTTCGAGAACCGATTCGCCCGGCGGGCCGGCTGGGGCGCGATACACCGTCTTGAGATCGCGGCCGATCATGTGGCGGATCATCGTCTCGGCCTGGATTTCCCCCTTGTCGAGCCGGGCGACGCATCTCCCGTCGCGCAGCACCACCACCCGGTCGGCGGCATGCCCGATCTCTGCGAGGCGATGGGTGATGAGGATGATGGAGACGCCGTCGCCCTTCAGCCGGGCGATGATTGTCAGCAACCGCGCGGTCTCCGAAGACGTCAGGCTCGACGTCGGCTCGTCCATGATGACGAGCCGGGCCTTCAGCGACAGCGCCTTGGCGATCTCGACAAGCTGCCTCTGTGCGAGGGATAGGGTCGACAGCGGCGCGGTTGCGTCGAAGTCGGCGCCGAGCTGCGCGAGGAGCGGTTGCGCCCGGCGGTTGAGTTCGCGTTCGTCGACGAAGCGCAGGAGGCCGCCCCTGAGCGGCTCGCGGCCGATGTAGATGTTCGCCCCGACGGTGAGGTTCTCGAAAAGGTTGAGTTCCTGGTGGACGAAGGCGATGCCACCCGCCATCGACCGGGCGACCGTCAGGCTGGTCATGGGCTCGCCGTCGAGCACGATCGTGCCCGCGCTCGGCTCGACCACGCCGCCGAGGATCTTCATCAGCGTGGACTTGCCGGCGCCGTTCTCGCCTACCAGGCCGATGACTTCGCCCGGCGCGACCGAAAGGCTGACCTCGTCCAGCGCCCGCACGCCGGGATAGGACTTCGAAATGCCCGTCATCTCGAGAAAGGGTGTCGGCATGATCGGTACTGCGAGACGCCTCGTGAACGGAAGATGGTGCCCGTGCAGGCCGGCGGGAGGTACTGCCGGCCTGCGGGCTTGAGGCGTCAACCGCTGATTCGCGACTTCAGCTCGGCCTCAAACGCATCGACATTGCCCTTGTCGATCATCTTGGTGGGCACGATGATCAACTTGTTCTCGGGAACGACCGACTTGTCGCCCTCGAGGTACTTCGCCATCAGCTTCATGCCCTGATAGCCCCACTCGTAGGGGTCCTGCACCACGGTGCCCGCGATGGTGCCTTCCTTGACGCCGCCCAGCGTGATCGGATCCTCGTCGAAGGCGACGACGACGATCTCGCCCAATTTGCCGGATTCTTTCAAGACGTTGTAGATGTAAGGCGGATTGTACGCATAGAAACCCACCATGCAGTCAATGTCGGGGTTGGCCGCCAATGCATCCTCGACATTGCGCTTAGCACGTTCAAAGTTGATATCGTCGCCGCGCACGTCGATCAGCTCGACCTTGGAGCCGGCGATGGTCGCCTTCATGCCCTCGATGCGCTCGCGCGCATTGTCGGCGCCGGGAAGGCCGACGAAGCCGATGCACTTGCCGCCGTCCGGCAGCGCCTTGAGCGCGATCTCGCCCGCCTGCTTGCCGGCCTCCGTGTTCGACGAGCCGATATAGGCGATGCGGTTGGTGTCGGGCGCGTCAGAGTCGGTGGTGAACAGCGGCACCTGGCCGCCGACGCGGTTGAGCGCGTCTGTCGACGACTTCGGATCGACCGCGCTGACCATGATCGCCGAGACGCCGGCGGCGACCAGATCGTCCATCAGGCGCTGCTGCACGGCGGCGGCCGCCTGCTCGGGGTATTTGAACTGCAGGTCGTAGTTGGGCAGTTCGCCTTGCGCCTTCTTCACGCCCGCCTCGGCGAGTTTCCAGAAGTCGGAGGCGCCGTTGACGACGAAAGCAAGCGCCTTCTTTTCCTGGGCGACCGCCGACGTTGCCATGAGGGCCGCCGCGAGCGACAGCGCGATGCCTGTGATCTGACTCTTCATCGTCATCTCCCAATTGTTTAAAGCCAAAGTCGTCCGGACCCTGACCGCGAGGCGGGCAGGGAGTAGACCGGATTGCGGAAAGGCCCGGCCCGCCGTCGGGCCGGGCGGGAACCCGCGCCGTCCGCCGCCGATGCAGGTGGCGGCGGTCTCCTGCGTGCATTCGTCGAGACCGGTGAACATCGGATCTTCGACGGTCTCGCCCTTGATCAGCTGGATCAGCACGTCCGGCGCGCGCAGCCCCATCTCGAACGGCCGCTGGCCGACCTGGACATGGCTGTGGCCGGCCTTGAGCGCGTCCATCTGCGGCGGCAGCGTATCGCCGGCGATGATGACGAGCTCCTTGCTCTTGAGCCGCGGCTCCAGCGCGGTCGTGGTCGCCGCGTAGGCTTCAGGGCCGAACTGCGCCCAGCCGCCGACCAGGATGAAGGCATCGAGATCGGCGTTGGCGCCGGTTACGTCGGCGAGCTGCTGGTTGGCCGTCGGGATGTCGTCATTGGTGTAGAGCGGGCAGCCGTCGATCTCGGTCCAGCCGCCTTCTCCCTTGAGGCGCTCGGCGCCCTTGGCGCCGGCGATCGTGTCGCGGAAGCCCGCCGCGCGTTCGGTGATGTTGGCGGCGGCCCCGTTGCCGAGCTGCCGGCAGCCCGTGCCGCCATCGGGCTTCAGCGTCTTCAGGTTCCCGGCCAACTTGACACCCATGTCGTAATTATAGGTGCCGAGATATGTCTTGCGCAGCGCCGCGTCTTCGGGAAGCAGGTCGGCGTCGATCGTCATGATCGGGATCGCCGGCGCCTTTTCCTTCAGCATC
Source organism: uncultured Mesorhizobium sp. (assembly GCA_964371125.1). Classification (GTDB taxonomy): domain Bacteria; phylum Pseudomonadota; class Alphaproteobacteria; order Rhizobiales; family Rhizobiaceae; genus DUSC01. The sequence continues at coordinate 19,021 of CAYJMY010000076.1, forward strand.
GCGGCCATGGCGGGGGCGTTGGACGGTGAGATCGCGATGCCCGCCACGTCCGGCCGCGCGATCAGGTCGGCGACGAGCTGCACCTCGCCCGCCTCGTCCGAGGACAGTGCGGGGCCGGTGTAGAGGCAGGTGTATTCCGACGTCGGATTGTTCTCGTTCCACTTCGCGCAGCCATTGCCGAGCACGGTGAAGAAGGGGTTGTCGAGGCCCTTGACCACGACCGCCAGTGTCTTCTTCTCCTGCGTGATGGCCTGACCGGTGGTCAGGGCAAGGACCGCGACCGCGGCCAGAAGCATTGTCTTCCTCATCTCATTCCTCCCTTGGCTTGATGAGACTTCACGGGAACAGCCCCGCCTCGCTTCCTCACCCCGGATACCAGACCTGCCTCGGCTCTTCGGCCGGCCGGACGTAGTCCCAGGCTGAATCGATCAATCGTCGAAGGTCGTACGCCGGCCGCCAGCCGAGTTCAGCCTTGGCGCGGCTGTTGTCCATCCAGTTGCTGACGTAGGATGCCCGGACAGGCGTCGCCGGCAGGCCGCGCGTCTCGGCGAGATGCGCGGCTACCGCGCCGTAGTCCACCGGCTCGTCCATCGCGATGTTGTAGAGGCGCTGGCGGGCGACCGGCGCGGTGAGGGCCATCACGATCGCCTCGACCAGATCGTCGACATGGACGAAGTTGCGCTTCAGTGGCGTGCCGTCGGCCTCCTGTAGCAGTGGCACCGCGCCCTCGCGGCGGGACCGCGCCGCGACGTCCTCAGGCACCATCGT
>CAYJMY010000077.1:0-19777 GCA_964371125.1 uncultured Mesorhizobium sp.
GGCTGACCCTGTTCTCGCAAGGTGCGGCGAGCGCCGCGTTGACCGGCGGCGGCCGGTCGTTCATGTCGCGCGTCGCTGCGCGCCTGCCGCGCCCGGGCCGCGAGATCCGCTACTTCGCCTTCGACGGCGTCGGCCTGCGCTTCGAGGCGGAGGAGGTGATGCGCAGGGTCCGCGCCGGCGAGACTCGGTCCTCCATCCTGCCGCTCGCCGATTCCATCGCCGTGCTCGAGATCATCGACGCCGTGCGTGCGGCGGAGGATCGCAAGGTCAGGTGATCCGAATGAACCCGAAGCAGCCCTTCGAGATTCGCGACAGCACGCCGGAAGACGTCGTCGCGTTGGCTGACGTCTACGCGGATGCGTTCCCGCACGAAGAACTGGTGCCGCTGGTCGTCGCGTTGCTCGAAATGAAGGAGGACGTCGTCTCGCTGGTCGCCTGCATCGATCGGGCGCTCGTCGGGCACATCCTGATGACCATGTGCGGTATCGAGGGACGCAGCGAGCGGGTCGCCCTGCTGGCGCCGCTCGGCGTGGTTTCCGCGTGGCAGAAAAGGGGCGTCGGCAGCGCGCTCGTCGCAGAGGGTCTGCGGCGCGTGAAGGCGTCGGGCGCGACGCAGGTGCACGTGTTGGGCGACCCGGCCTATTACGGCCGCTTCGGCTTCCGTGCCGACGCCGGCGTGGCGGCTCCGTACCCGTTGCCGCCGGAATGGTACCCGGCCTGGCAGTCCCTGTCCCTGCGCGACGGAGCGCCGGCACTGACCGGCAAACTCCTTGTGCCGGGACCGTGGCGGCAACCGGCGCTGTGGTCGCCCTTGCCCGAATAGCGTTCGCGCCCCGGCGGGGATTCTAGAATCTGCTCGACGGAACGAAGGGCGCGGCCGCCGTGCCGGCGTTGTTCAGCGCCAGCGCCAGTTCGGTGATGTGCAGGGCGCGCTGGCCGGAGAAGAACGGCTGGCGTCCGGCCGCGATCGCCCGCGCCTGGTCGGCGATGCCCCGGCAGAAATCGATCTGCGAAGGATAGCCGGGCAGCGCCGCCTGCTTTGCCGCCGCCGGATAGCGGACCTTGCGGCCGGCCTGAGGCTTACCCGGCAGGAAGGTGCCAAGCTTCGCCTCGAGGCGGTTGCCGACGCGCGTTTCGAGGCGCCGCGGCGCGGAAACCTCTTCCAGATGCACGGCCGAGCGGTTGTCCCACAGATCGGCGACGACGATCGAGCCGCGGTCGCCGAGGATGGTCAGCGCCCGGTTCTTCGGCGCCGCGAGGCCCGAGGTGAGCCGCGCCACCGGTCCGGAGCGGAACTTCAGGCAGCCGACCGAGAAGTCGGGGGCGAGATGCAGGCCTTCCGTGCCCGGCCCCTTGTCCGGGAAGGTCAGCGCCGAGAAGGCGGTCAGGCTCTCGACCGCGCCGAACAGCGACACGAGCCAGGAGAGCGCGTAGCCGGCGTGCTCCAGCGTACAGCCGATCTCAAATTCGTGCAGGCCCGGCCACGGCGCACCGGAGCGCGAGCGCCACGTTGCCCACTTGTCGCGGAACACCGGCCCGTCCTCCATCTCGGCATAGATCAGCCGCGGCGCGCCGATACGGTTTCCGGCGAGCAACGACGAGACGAGAGCGTGCGCGTCGCTCAGCGCATTCGCCGGCGCCGTGGCTACGGTGAGGTTCTTCTCGTCGGCAAGCGCGATCAGCCGCGACGCATCGGCCGCGTCCATCGCCAGCGGCTTTTCGCAATAGACGTGCTTGCCGGCTTGGAGCGCGGCCTTCGACAGTTCGAAATGGCTCTCGGGCGTGGTCAGGTTGACGACGATGCCGACCTCCGGATCGCCGATCAGCGCCGCGGCGCTGTCGTAGGCGCGGACGCCGTAGAAGGCCGTGAACGCGCGCAGGCGCTCGGCCGAACGGTCGTAGACGCCCGTCAGCCGAAGCTCCGGGTGGTTGGCCAGCGTGGTCATGTAGTAGTCGGCGACGAATCCCGTGCCGAGGAAGGCGATGTTCATGGCGGCGTTCCGCTGCTTGCCGAATGCTCCGCTCTTACGCCTGCGAGGTTACGAAGGACTTTCCGCGCGGGCCACGATGCGATCGATGCGCGCCTCGTAGGCCGCGGCGCGATCGATCTCGAGCGCGCGCTTGCGCCGCCGGCCGGCGAAATGGCGCATCAGCGGGCGTTCGACCGCGCTGTAGAGCGCGGCGCCGGCGAGCGCGGACGCGACCAGCGCCAGCGCGAGGAACGCCGGACCCTGCAAGCCGGTGGTGCCGAGGCCGGCGGCGGTCCACGCCTTGGCCAGGACCGGCAGCACGATGACGTGGGACAGGTAGATCGAGTAGGAGGCGTCGCCGAGCAGCATCGGCAGGCGCATCGGCCGCTGGTCCTTCGCACTGTCGGCGTAGACGACGCCGGCGACGATCATCAGCGCCGGAATCCCTGCCCAGACGATGCGCGGGAGGTCCGATCCGCTACCGAGGTGCATTCCGAGGAAGCCGAGACCGACGAGGCAGAGCGCGGTCGTGCGGCTCATCGGCAGGCCGCGCCGCCAGGCGCTCGCCAGGATGAGCCCGGCGGCGAATTCGAGGATGATCGGGTCCGTGTAGAACGCGGCGATCGTGCCGGCGGGAACGAACAGGCCGGCGACGGCCGCGAGCGAAAGCGCGCCGACCAGCGCCGGCACCCGCATCCTGGTCGGCAGCAGCAGGCTCGCCGCGAACAGGGCGTAGAAGGCCATCTCATAGTTGAGTGTCCAGCCGGGCACGAGCAGCGGCATATGCGCGTCCAGCACGGGATGCGGCCACGGCAGGAAGAGAAGCGACGCCGCGAGATGGGCGGCGTCGAACGTCGTGGTGGAGAGGAGGCCGGGGCGCGCCAGAACGACCGCCACAACCAGCAGCGTCAGCAGCCAGTAGAGCGGCACGATGCGCTCGAATCGCTTGCGCGCGAAATCGGCCGGCGTGACGTCCTTGCCCCACGTCGTTGCCAGCATGATGAAGCCGCTGACGACGAAGAAGATGTCGACGCCGGCGAGACCTGCGGTGAACGTTGCGGCGCCGTCCGTCCCGGCCATCCTGCCGAGCTTTTCGGCGGCATGGAAAGCGACCACCATCAGGGCGGCGACGGCACGAAGATATTGCAGCGAAACGATCACGCAAGCTCCTCCGGCAGGTCGTTGTCCCGGGGCCTGTCTCTTTCTGACCCGCATCCTGCCTGGAGCAGTGCCAAGCACGAACCGTGCCGTTCGCGAGAAGCGGCGTGCGTGCCGAAAACGCCTTCTGCAAGCGGATGGGCGCGGGCCGCGACGGCGCGCCGCGCGCAGGTGTCGCTTTCTGAACCAGCCGCGACTGCGGGCAACGAAAAAGGCCGCCCGGAGGCGGCCTCGATCGGTACCGATTCGGTAAAACGCCTCAGCGCTTCGAGAACTGGAAGGAGCGGCGGGCCTTCGCCTTGCCGTACTTCTTGCGCTCAACGGTGCGGCTGTCGCGGGTCAGGAAGCCGCCCTTCTTCAGCACGGCGCGCAGGCCGGGTTCGTAATAGGTCAGCGCCTTGGAGATGCCGTGGCGCACCGCGCCGGCCTGGCCGGAGAGGCCGCCGCCGGTGACGGTGGCGACGATGTCGTACTGGCCGTCGCGGTTGGCCGCGAGGATCGGCTGCCTCAGGATCATCTGCAGGACCGGACGCGCGAAATAGGCGACGAATTCCTTGTCGTTGACGATGATCTTGCCGGAGCCGGGCTTCACCCAGACGCGGGCGATGGCGTCCTTGCGCTTGCCGGTGGCATAGGCGCGGCCGCTCTTGTCGAGCTTCTGGACGTGGACCGGCGCGGCGGCCTGCGCCGGAGCGGCGGTGCCGAGGCTGGCGAGCGAGGAGAGATCAGCCATGGTCAGGCCCTCTTGTTCTTGGAATTCAGCTTGCCGACGTCGAGCGTCTCGGGCTGCTGGGCAACGTGGGGATGCTCGGCGCCGGCGTAGACGCGGAGGTTCTTCATCTGGCGACGGCCGAGCGGGCCGCGCGGGATCATGCGTTCGACGGCCTTCTCGACGACGCGCTCGGGGAAGCGGCCCTCGAGCAGCTGGCGCGCGGTCCGCTCCTTGACGCCGCCGGGATGGCCGGTGTGCCAGTAGTAGACCTTGTCGGTGAACTTCTTGCCGGTGAACACCACCTTGTCGGCGTTGATGACGATGACGTTGTCGCCGTCGTCGACGTGGGGGGTGAAGGTGGCTTTGTGCTTGCCGCGGAGACGGTTGGCGATGACGGTGGCGAGACGGCCGACGACGAGACCCTCGGCGTCGATCAGCACCCACTTCTTCACCACGTCCGCAGGTTTCTGCGAAAAGGTTGTCATGGTTCTGCTTTCGGTTCGGACCCGGTGCCTCGCGAACGGGGCTGACGGGCGTTTCTTGTTGCTTGCGTTCGGGTCTGGCCCCAACAACGAAACGGCGGCCCGGTAAGGCCGCTGTTCCGGCCGGGCTTATAGGGGAGGGCGGCGCGAAGGTCAAGCGTTCGAATTCGCGTGGCGATAAAATAAATCGAGCATAAACAATAACTTAAATATGCGGTATTATAATACCAAGATATGGAGTGCGCAAGAATAGCCAAGCGCTATTTCCAGGCTGCAATCGACATTGCATAATGCTAAGATGGTATTCTGATGAGAGCCATCGTCTACACGAACACGGCGCGAAAAGCGCTGTCGCGTTTGCCGAGCAACGTGGCGCGCCTGATCCAGGCGAAGATCGAGCAGTATGCGGCCGATCCGTCCTCGCTCGCCCGCAACGTGGTTAAACTGCAGGACCGAGAGGGCTATCGGCTGCGCGTGGGGGATTGGCGGGTCATTTTCGACGAAGACGGCCGGGTTCTGCATATCCTCCAGATCGGGCCGCGCGGCGGTATCTACAGATAGGAGTAGGTGATGAATGAGATCGTGACTTTCACCTCGCCCAGTGGCGACGAAATGGTGGTGTTGCCTGCCGCGGAGTACCGGCAGCTCAAGGAGGCTGTTGAGATGTCTGAGGACGTCGCCGCCTTTGACGCGATCAAGGCGAAACTCGCCGCCGGCGAGGAGGAATTCATTCCGGCCGAATACGTCAACCGCCTTCTCGATGGGGAGAACCCCGTCATGGTGTGGCGCGAGTTCCGCGGCATGACGTTGAAGCAACTCGCCGAAGCCGCCGGCATCACCGCGCCGTATCTTTCCCAGATCGAGGGCGGCAAGCGCGACGGCACCGTCGGCACGATGAAGAAGCTCGCTACGGCCCTTCGCGTCCAGATCGACGATCTGGTCTGATCGGCTCACCCCCTCTTCGGCGGGATCGAATAAGTCCCCGTGGCGTGCGCCACCGTGTGCTGGTCCGGCCCGGCGACGATGTCGATATCGTAGACCATTAGGCTTTTTCCCAGCTTCAGGATGCGGCAGTGGCCGTCGATCGGCCCGGCTTCGGCCTTGCGCACGAAGTTGATGTTGAGGCTGGTCGTCACCGACAGCGCGTCCGGTCCGGCATGCGACAGGACCAGTACATAGCCGCCGATGTCGGCCAGCGTGAACAGCGCGGGGCCGGACACCGTGCCGCCCGGCCTCAGATGCCGGTCGTCGGCATTGAGGCGGACCGTGCAGCCGCCCGGATGCACCTCCACCGCCTCGTAGGCATTGCTGCCGGAGTTGAGCTGCGGAAAGGCCTTCGCCGTCAGCGCGTTGATCTCGGCGGCACCCATCACCGGCGTCAGGATCTGCTTGGGCATCGTTGTCTCTCCTAGCGTTTCGCGGCCGGCGCGTTGATCGGCCGGTTCTCGGTCCAGTCGAACGTGCCGAGGTCGCGTTCGCGCACGGCCTCCTTCCATCCGACGGCTTCGGCGCGGTGCTTGAAGTTCATGCCTTCCGGCGAGTGGCGGGTGATGCCGTCGAAGATGGTCGCGAACATCTGCGTCTGCTTCAGCCCCATCGCCTCGATCGCCTGGTTCACCACCAGCTTCTGCATCATCAGCTGGTTGACGGGAACGCCGGCGATGCGATCCGCCAGGCGTTCGACCTCGGCGTCGAGTTCGGCGGCCGGCACCGCCTTCAGCACCAGCCCGATCCGCTCGGCCTCGGCGCCGGAAATCCTGTCGCCGGTGAACAGCATGCGCTTCGCCCGCTCCGGCCCCAGCCGGTAGACCCACATCGCGGTCGTCGGACAGCCCCAGACGCGCACCGGCATGTAGCCGATCTCGGCATCCTCGGCCATCACGATCATGTCCGAGCACAGCGCGATGTCCGAGCCGCCGGCCACCGCGAAGCCGTGCACCCTGGCGATGACCGGCCGGTAGCTGCGCCACAGCGACATGAACAGTTCCGTGTTGCGCATCATGAAGGCGTAGTCCTTCATGGGATCCCACGGCATCGATTGCGTCATGTCGTGGCCGCGGCCCTCGTCGGCCTGCGCGTAGTAGGCGAGGTCATAGCCGGCGCAGAAGGCGCGGCCGGCGCCCGCCAGCACGATGACATGGACGCCGTCGTCGGCGTTGGCGCGGGTGACGCAGTCGGCGAGTTCGACCGGCAGGTCGTCGTCGATGGCGTTCATCACCTCCGGCCGGTTGAGCGTGATGCGGCCGATTCGGCCGTCCTTCTCGTAGACAACCTTCGCCATCGCATTCCCTCCCGATGTTCTTCCGTTTGCGTAAACGTAAGAGACAATCGCCATTTCGCGGCTGTTCTTCAACCCGTCGCGTGTTACGTTTCCCGAGAGCCGAAGACAGTGCAATGGACCATGGGGAGAGAACGGATGGCCGAAGTCGTGGCGCTGAGGAAGGACGCGGCGAGCGGGCCGGTGCATGCGTCCGCCGAGGGCGGGATCCTGCGCATCACACTCGCCAACCCGCCCGCCAACGCCCTTTCGCTAGCGATGATGGCGGCGCTCCAGGAGGAGATCGACCGGGCCCGCGACGACAAGTCGGTGCGCGTCGTGATTATCGATTCGGCGGCAAAGCTGTTCTCCGCAGGCCACGATCTCAAGGAGATGAACGCACACCGAAAGGACGACGACGACGGCCGTGCCTTCTTCGAGAAGACGTTTGCCGTATGCTCGCGGCTGATGCAGTCGATCGTCGGCCTGCCCAAGCCGGTGATTGCCGCGATCGACGGCATCGCCACGGCGGCCGGTTGCCAGCTGGTCGCAAGCTGCGACCTGGCCATCGCCACCGACCGCTCGACCTTCGGCGTCAATGGCATCGATGTCGGCCTGTTCTGCACGACGCCGTCGGTGGCGCTGTCGCGCAAGGTCAAGGCGCGGCACGCCATGGAGATGCTCCTGACCGGCGAGATGATCGACGCGGCCACGGCGCGCGAGTTCGGCCTCGTCAACCGCGTCGTGCCCGCCGAATACCTGAATCAGGTGGTGATGAAATACGCGCAATCCATTGCGGCGAAATCGCCTTTGGCCGTCCGCATGGGCAAGGAAGCCTTCTATCGCCAGGCCGAGATGGGGCTGGCCGACGCCTACGAGCACGCCGCGCACGTCATGGTCGAGAACATGATGGCGCGCGACGCCGTCGAGGGCATCGACGCCTTCATCGGCAAGCGCAAGCCGGAATGGACGGGCGAATAGACGTGGCGCGGATCGAGGATTTCGAGCGGGGTGAGATGCAGCGTATGCAACTGCACGATGTCGTGGAGGCGAAATACTACATACAGGAAAAGGATGGTCGAAAGCTTTTTCAGATAACAACCTTCGGACGCGAATCGAGGGAACTCCCGGGGAAGATGAGTCAGACAATTCAGTTAGACAGCAAAGCTGCTCAGAAATTGTTCGACATCCTCAAAATCGAATTCGGACTAAAGTAGGCGTGGAGCCGCGCATCTCCATCGTCACCATCGCCGTTCGCGATCTCGACCGCATGGTCGCCTTCTACGAGGCGATGGGCCTGAAACGTCATCCGGCCTTCACCGAAGGCGTCGCCTTCTTCCAGTTGGGCGGCGTCATCCTCGGCCTGTTTCCGCGCAAGGACGCCGAGCCGGACGCCGGCGTCACCTTCGGCGACGAGCCCGGGCCGGTCTATCTCGCCTACAACACGCGCGGCGAGGCGGAAGTCGACGCGGTGCTCGGAGAGGCCGCGCGCGCCGGCGGGCGCGTGGTCAAGGCGGCCGGCCGCGCCTTCTGGGGGGGCTGGTACGGCTATTTCGCCGATCCGGAAGGTAATCTCTGGGAAGTCGCCCACAACCCGGCCTTTCCGATCGCAGAAGACGGCACGATTTCGCTGCCTAATTAAGTTGACCTAGTTACTGACCCTGCGCTTATTCTCGCAATGAGTAAGCAGGGAGGGGATGTTGGATATACGAAGTTTAGCTGCAACAGCGTGCTTAGCAGTCATCTGCTCGGCCTGTACCGGAACTCAAGGCGAAACGTACCTCGGCGTCCCTGGAAGTCCTGCGTGGTTCGCCACAGCGGCACCCGAGACGGTCGCTGGATATTTCCGCGAGCGTTGCATTTCATATGGTTTCAAGGCCGACACGCCCGAGATGGCACAGTGTATTCAAGCGGAGGCGCAGTCGACTAGAAGCCAGAACGTAACGAGATCGGCAGCGTGGGTGCAAGCCAACGCAGCTCAGCAAGGAAGCAACAATAATAGTGGAATACGAACTACAAATTGCAATCGCATAGGTAACAATGTGAGGTGCACTTCGTATTGATGCCGAGGATGTATCAGGGCAATTACATCTGAGCAGATCGGAAATTTTCTGTCGTGGATTGTGCTGCCCACCTGAACAAGCCGCCGAAACGCCCCGCCTTCGCCTGCTTGCCGCCCCTCCGCCGCCGTTCTCGTCGGCGATCGTCGCCAAGGGCAACGAACGGGGCAAGGCAATGAAGTGGCTGAGCGCGCTGATGCTGGCGGCATGTGCGACGGGGGCCGCCGCGCAGGACGTCGATTCTTCCGCGATCGAGCCGCCGCTCTATCCGGAAATCGTCCTCGAAACCGACGACAGCTACGCCGCAGACCCCGGCCTGACCGCCTTCCGCGAAGCGCTCTTCGAGGCCGGCGAGGCCGTCGTCAGGACGGAGCAGGGCGAGCAGTACGATCCTGCGCCGATGCTGGCCATGCTCGCCGGAGAGGTCGAATTCTTCGTCGCCCAGAGCGACGGAGGCTTCAACGAGGAGTTCGTCTCGCTCGGTCTGCATCCCGCCGGACGCGCGCTGGAGATGGCCGGGCGCCTGTCGAAGGGCAGCGACAGCAGGGACCCGCTCGTCCAGAGCCGCTACGGCATGCATGCGCTCGCCGGTCTTGCAGCGGAACCGACTGTCGGCCGTACGCCCTGGATGGCGGAACGCATCTGCACGGCAAGCTACGGGAAGCTCTCCTGGCCCGACTGGGTCGAACTCGACGGCAAGCTGCGCTTCCTCGATCTCGACGAATGGCTCATCGCCTCGGTGGTCGTGCGCGAAGGCGCAGAGGGTCTGCTTCCGGGCGACTGGCCGAAACGCTACCAGATGGTACCGGTCTCGCCGCAGCAGAAGCGCTCGGGCGGCACGACCGGCATCATTCCGCCGAACGGCGGCACCGTCTTCTTCCACACGCACTTCGGCTCGAACCCGAGCTATTTCGCGAACTACTACAACTCCCACCTCTGCTTCGAGGAGCGCGACGGAGCCTGGAAGGTCACGGCGATCGCGATGCGGCTTGATTGAGAGGCCGCGCTGCGGCACACCGGACACATGAATCACGACGCTTACGACAACGACTACATCGCCGGCATCCTCAACGAGGTGAAGACCGTCGCCATCGTCGGCGCCTCGGCCAACGAGGTGCGGCCGAGCTTCTTCGTGACGAAATACCTCGTCGACAAGGGCTACACGGTGTTTCCGGTCAACCCCGGCCAGGCCGGCAGGGAGATCGCCGGGCGCATGACCTATGCCAGGCTCGCCGACATCCCCGAGCCGATCGACATGGTCGACATCTTCCGCGCCTCGGACGCCGTGCCGGCGATCGTCGAGGAGGCGCTGGCGCTGACGCCGTTGCCGAAGGTGATCTGGATGCAGCTGACCGTGCGCCACGACGGGGCGGCGGCGAAGGCGGAAGCCCAGGGGATTAAGGTGGTGATGAATCGCTGTCCGAAGATCGAGTACGGCAGGCTTTCCGGCGAGATCGGCTGGAACGGCGTCAACAGCCGCGTCCTCTCGTCTAAGAAGCCGGTCATGCGCGCCGGCTTCCAGAGCTTCGGCGTCCGGCAGAAGTAGCAGACACGGCGCCTTCGGCTTCAGACGCTCCGGAATTGGATCATCGTTCCCGTAGACTGTTTCCGATTGGGTTCTCGGGTCAGCCAAAGCGCCACGTTGTAGAATTTTCTTCTTTGCATTCGCCGGTCCGCTCGGCCAAGAATGCCGGCGAACAAAGCCTTCGTCCCAGGGAGTAAGAAACGATGTCTCAGCGCGCACCAGGATTCAATACGCTCGCCGTCCATGCGGGAGCCAAGCCTGATCCGGCGACCGGCGCGCGTGCGGTGCCGATCTACCAGACCACCTCCTACGTCTTCGACGACGCCGACCACGCCGCCTCGCTGTTCGGGCTAAAGGCCTTCGGCAACATCTACACGCGCATCATGAATCCGACCCAGGCCGTACTCGAGGAGCGCGTCGCCGCGCTGGAGGGCGGCACGGCGGCACTCGCCACTGCGTCGGGCCACGCCGCGCAACTGATCGTCTTCCACAATCTGATGCGCTCGGGCGACAATTTCGTCGCCGCGCGCCGGCTCTATGGCGGCTCGATCAACCAGTTCGGCCACGCCTTTAAGAATTTCGACTGGCAGGTGCGCTGGGCCGACCCGCGCAATCCCGACGACTTCGCCACGCACATCGACGAGCGCACGCGGGCGATTTTCGTCGAAAGCCTCGCCAATCCGAACGGCGAGTTCGTCGACCTCGAAGCGATCGGCAACATTGCCCGCGCGCATGGCCTGCCGCTGATCGTCGACAACACGCTGGCGACGCCCTACCTGCTGCGCCCGATCGAGCACGGCGCCGACATTGTCGTCCACTCGCTCACGAAGTTCATCGGCGGCCACGGCAACTCGATCGGCGGCATCCTCGTCGACGGCGGCACCTTCGACTGGTCGAAGTCGGGCAACTACCCCATGCTGTCCGAGCCGCGCCCGGAATACGGCGGCATCGTGCTCCACGAGACCTTCGGCAACTTCGCCTTCGCCATTGCGGCGCGCGTGCTCGGCCTGCGCGACTTCGGCCCGGCGATCTCGCCCTTCAATGCCTTCCTCATCCTGACCGGCCTGGAAACCCTGCCGCTGCGCATGCAACGCCATTGCGACAACGCTAGGAACGTCGCCGAATACCTGTCGAAGCACCCGAAGGTGGCGTGGGTCTCCTATCCCGGCCTGCCGGGCGACCGGAACCATACGCTGCAGCAGAAATATTCGCCGCTCGGCGCCGGCGCGGTGTTCACCTTCGGCCTGAAGGGCGGCTATTCCGCCGGGGTCAAGTTCGTCGAGGGGCTGGAGCTGTTTTCGCACCTCGCCAATGTCGGCGACACCAAGTCGCTGGTCATCCATCCGGCCTCGACGACGCACCGCCAGCTCTCGGACGAGCAGAAGACCGCGGCCGGCGCCGGGCCCGACACGGTGCGCCTTTCGGTCGGCATCGAGGATGTCGCCGACATCATCGCCGATCTCGACCAGGCGCTGGCGAAGGCCTGAGGCAACGTTTGGCGCACGGCGGCCTTCAGGGCCGCCGTTTCAGCCACGAGGCGTATTCTGGCGAGGCGTGCTTCATGTCCTCGTAGAGCCAGACCATGCGGTCGACGAACCACAGTTTTAGCGCGCTCGCCCCGAGCGCGCCGAAGGCTGTGGCCCAGGGATCCAGCGTATAGAGGCCCCAGGCCAGGGGGACGAGGCAGGCCGCGCTCGCCAGCGAAAGGCCGAGCGCCCACCGCGCGTGATGGCGCGGGATCGCGATCGTCCCACGGTTCAGCCAGACGCGCTCGCCGAACACGCCCTTCGATGCCCAGTTGTCGGTCGAGGCGGGCGGCGGGAAGGTGCGCGGATTGACGAGCGCCCACAGCATGAGCAGGCCGAGCACCAGCCAGAGCCAGGGGCCGAGGAGATCGCGGAAGAAGACGGTGAGGGAGAACAGCGCCAGAAGTGGCACGCGGGTCCACACCGACCAGGGATTCGCGTGCCGTTCCCAGGTCGAATTCTTCATCGCCATGACGGCGGCAAGGGGATTTTGCCAGGGCATCGATTCACACTAGTCTGAGTGGCGACAGGAAAAAAGCAGCGGAGACCGGAATGACGCAGCCGCGATTTGTCTCGATCGACACGACCTCTGTCGAACCCGAGGACGGCGCGCCCGCACCCGAGCGCCTCGTTTCCGGCGCGCCGAAATTTCGCACCTGGAACGTCGAGGACACCGGTGACGGCGTCTATTCTGGTATCTGGGAGGCGACGCCGGGCAAGTGGCGCATCAGCTACGACGAATGGGAGTTCTGCCACATCCTCTCCGGCGTCTCGGTGATCGCGGAGGAGGGCGGTTCTGCCCGCACCGTGAAGGCCGGCGACAGCTTCGTGCTAAGACCCGGCTTCAAGGGAACCTGGGAAGTCGTTGAAACGACTCGCAAGGAATACGTGATCAGGGTGTGAAGGCCTCCACAGCGCTATCCCGCCTCGGCCCCGCCTTCTCGATCGCCCCGCCGGATCGGCGGCGTTTTTTGCGCCTTGTGACGCCAGTCATGCCCGTTATCCACTGTGTCCACAGGCCGAGGGCGGTTGAGCAGCGGCCGCGCCGCGGGTAACGTTAGGTCAACTCAGGTGCCCGAGCGCTCCGCCAGGACAGCGGACCAAAGCAGGAGGGCGAGGCCTGAGCCCCGCGATGCCAGGCGGACCGAGGCGCAAGCCGACAGTCGATGGTGTCACGTCCAGCGGGATCCGCCGCCAGCGGTTCTGGAACGCGAACGGTGGAAAAAGCTCGCGGCGTCTTCGGGACGCGGAGCGCGGTCAGACGGACGGCATTCTTCGGAAGCCGATTGCTCTAGACCGGTCAGTGTCCGAACCTTCGCCGGCGCGCGCCTCCGGGCGCTGCGAGGATGACGGAAAGGCCTGAACAGGGAGGCACTGGGAGCGATCCCGGTGCTTTCTTGTTTTCTACGGGCATACTTCTCCAGGGCGTCCGCGATCAGAACTCCACCACAAGCTTCTCCAGCCCGTGGAAATGATAGCCGTCGGCGTAGCGCGGCGGCTCCGCCAGCCGCAACCTTGGCAGGCGCTCGAACAGCACCTTCAGCGCCGCCTGCAGCTCGATGCGGGCGAGCGGCGCGCCGATGCAGAAATGGATGCCGGCGCCGAAGGAGACGTTGTTCTGGTCGGGCCGCGCCGGCTCGAACCTGCGCGGATCGGAGAAGGCCGTCGGGTCGTTGTTGGCCATGCCGAGCAGCAGCGCCACCTGGTCGCCGGCCTTCATCGTCACCCCGTCGCCGAGATCGGTATCGCCATAGGCGTAGCGGGTGAACATGTGCAGCGGCGCGTCGAAGCGCAGGCATTCCTCGACCGCCTTCTCCGCAAATTCCGCCGTGTCGAAGAAGCGGCGCGGATCGCCGCCCTGGCGCAGGATCGAGCGCACCGCGTTGCCGGCCTGGTGCACCGTCGCCTCGTGGCCGGCGTTGAGCAGAAGGATCGCCGAGGTCACCAGCTCGTCCTCCGACAGCTTCTGGCTGCCCTCGTGGGCGGCGATCAGCAGCGACAGCAGGTCGTCGCCCGGCGAGCGGCGGCGCTCGGCGACATAGCCGCGCAGGAAGACGGCGAAGTCGCGCGCCGCCAGGTCGGCGCGCTCCTCTGTCTGCAGCGTGCGGCCGTGCATGTACATGGCCACCATGCGGTGCGACCATTCGAGCAACTGCGGCCCCATGGCGACGGGCACGCCGAGCATTTCGGCGATCACCGTGATCGGCAGGGGCGCGGCGAAAGCCGGCAGCAGGTCGGCGGCGCCGTCGCCCTCGAAGCCGTCGATCAGCTCGTGCGCCAGCGCCTCGATCCGCGGCCGCAGCTTCTCCACCTGGCGCGAGACGAAGGCGCGGTTGACCAGCGTGCGCAGCCGCGTATGTACCGGCGGCTCGAGCTCGAGCATGGAGTTCGCCTCGATCGCGTCGAAGCTGGAAAGATGTTCGCGGCCGCCGTTCGCCGCGATCGACAGATAACCGCCGGGGCGCTCGCGGCCGAGCCGGCGGTCGCGCAGCAGCCGGTTGACCGCGTCATAGCCGCCAAAACACCACATCCCGTAGTCTTCCCAGAAGAAGGTCGGCGCCACCGCGTGGAGGAAGGTGTAGGCCTCGTAGGGGTCCTGGACGAAGCGGTCATCATGCGGGTCGAGCCGCAGGCGGCGGGTCGAAGGATCGAAGTCGAGGCAGGCGGGAGCGGCGAGGGTCATGGCGCCGGTCTTAGCCGCTTTCCTGGCCGGGTGGAAAGAACCGGCAGCACCTTGCCACGCGGCCGGCCCCGACTAAGGTCGCCGCGCCGCCCTTTGGCGGTGTACGAGCCTGCGGGAAAGCCATGAAAATCATCGTCGTCGGCGCCGGCATCGCCGGCCTCTCCACCGCCTGGTCGCTGGTCAAGCGCGGGCACGCGGTAACGCTGCTCGAGCAGGGCACGTTCCCCAACCCGCTCGCCGCGTCCGGCGACCACCACCGCATCATCCGCCGCGCCTACGGCGCCGCCACCGGCTACGGCGACGCCATCACCGAGGCCTACGCCGCCTGGGACGAGCTGTGGGGCGACCTCGGTGCGGTCCACCACGATCCGCGCGGCTTCCTCTGCGTGTCGCGCGAGCCGGGCGACGAGGCCGAAGAATACCGCGAAGGCCTGGAGGCGGGCGGTTACCCGTTCGAACTCCTCGACGCCGCCGAGACCGTGCGCCGTTGGCCGTTCCTCGAAGCCGAAACCATCCGCTACGGCTTTTTCTCGCTCGAGGGTGGGGCGCTGCATTGCCGCCGCATCGCCGCCGGCATTGCGCAATGGTTGCGTGCGCACGGAGCGGACGTACGCGAGAACACCAAGGTGACGAGCGTCGATGCCGCGGCCGGCGCGGTGACGCTGGACGGCGGCGAGCGGATCGCCGCCGACCGCGTCGTCGTCACGGCGGGTGCCTGGGTGCTGAAGCTTTTCCCGCAGCTCGCCGCCGACCTCGTCACCTGGCGCACGGCGGTGGTCTACCTCGATCCGCCCGCCGACCTGAAGCCGGTCTGGGAGGCGGCGCCGGTGATTCTCGACGTCGGCGGCCGCATCGACGGCTACATCATCCCGCCGACCGGCGGCGCCGGCCTCAAGTTCGGCACCGGCCTGCACAAGATGCCCTCCGACGACGCCGACCGGAACCGGGTCGCGCAACCGGGCGAGGGGGAGGCCATCCGCGATCGTTTTGCGCCGCCCTTCGCCCGGTTGGGCGAATACGGCGTGAAGGAGGTCGTCACCTGCGCCTACACCTTCACCAAGGACGAACGCTTCTTCGGCGCGGAATTCGGCAAAGCGCTGGTGGTGTCGGCGTGTTCCGGCCACGGCTACAAGTTCGGTGCCGCCGTCGGCCGCCGGGTGGCCGACGCCGTCGGGGATGGCGACGTCGAACGGCTGCAGCGCTGGCTGCGCGCGGAATCCTGAACGGTCGGCGGAAAGTGGATACGGTAAGGTTAGCGTCACGCAAGGGGAGCACCGGCCTTGCGCAAGGCGGAATCGACGTCCTATCTAACCATGACAGATTTGGGCGATTCCGGCCGCTCGGCGGGCGAATCCCATCCGGAAAAGGGAAAGAACATGAAGCACCCCGTCGAAACCTACATGAACCTCGTGCCGATGGTGGTCGAGCAGACCAATCGCGGCGAACGCGCCTTCGACATCTTCTCGCGGCTCCTGAAGGAGCGCATCATCTTCATCACCGGTCCGGTCGAGGACGGCATGGCGACGCTGGTCTGCGCCCAGCTCCTGTTCCTCGAGGCGGAAAATCCGAAGAAGGAGATCAGCCTCTACATCAATTCGCCGGGTGGCGTGGTCACCTCCGGCATGGCGATCTACGACACCATGCAGTTCATCAAGCCGGCCGTGTCGACGCTTTGCATCGGACAGGCGGCGTCGATGGGCTCGCTGCTGCTCTGCGCCGGCCACAAGGACATGCGCTTCGCCACGCCGAACGCGCGCATCATGGTCCACCAGCCGTCGGGCGGCTTCTCCGGCCAGGCTTCCGACATCGAGCGCCATGCCCAGGACATCATCAAGCTGAAGCGGCGTCTCAACGAGATCTATGTCAAGCACACCGGCAAGGAATACGAGACCATCGAGAAGACGCTCGATCGCGACCACTTCATGACGGCCGAGGAATCCAGGGACTTCGGCCTGATCGACAAGGTCATCACCAGCCGCGCAGCCATGGAAAGCGGGGCTGCCGGTTAGTTCGAAGGCGCTGGATGGCGGCCGGGATGACGCTTTTTTGAAACCGGTGCGCCATTTCTGTCACATTTGCCTGTTCCTTGCCGCATTGCCAGAACCTACGTTAAGGCTATGTTGAGTTTCGGACGCGTAGCCTCGTGGCGGGGCAGCCTCGAATCATTGCCGCGATTTCTGGTTTGTGTTTGGTACGGAAATGCGCAGTCGGGTCTGGCCGCTTGCGTCGGCGTACTGTTAGCCGCAAACAGCCATCCAGCCATCGGCCGCGATCACGGCGGGTGGAACTGAAAGGACGAGACACATGAGCAAGGTCAGCAACAGCGGCGGCGACTCGAAGAACACGCTCTACTGTTCGTTCTGCGGCAAGAGCCAGCATGAGGTACGCAAGCTGATCGCCGGCCCGACCGTGTTCATCTGCGATGAATGCGTCGAGCTGTGCATGGACATCATCCGCGAGGAGAACAAGACCTCGATGGTGAAGTCGCGGGAGGGCGTTCCCACCCCGCAGGAGATCCTCAAGGTCCTCGACGACTATGTCATCGGCCAGCCCTACGCGAAACGCGTTCTCTCGGTCGCCGTCCACAATCACTACAAGCGCCTGGCCCATGCCGGGAAGAACAACGACGTCGAGCTGGCGAAGTCGAACATTCTCCTGATCGGCCCGACCGGCTGCGGCAAGACGCTGCTCGCCCAGACGCTGGCGCGCATCATCGACGTGCCGTTCACGATGGCCGACGCCACGACGCTGACGGAAGCGGGCTATGTCGGCGAGGACGTCGAGAACATCATCCTGAAGCTGCTCCAGTCCGCCGACTACAATGTCGAGCGCGCCCAGCGCGGCATCGTCTACATCGACGAGATCGACAAGATCAGCCGCAAGTCGGACAATCCCTCGATCACCCGCGACGTGTCGGGCGAGGGCGTCCAGCAGGCGCTCCTGAAGATCATGGAAGGCACCGTCGCGTCGGTGCCGCCCCCGGGCGGTCGCAAGCACCCGCAGCAGGAGTTCCTCCAGGTCGACACGGCGAACATCCTGTTCATCTGCGGCGGCGCCTTCGCCGGGCTGGACAAGATCATCTCCGACCGCGGCCGCAAGACCTCGATCGGCTTCAGCGCGGCCGTCGCCTCGCCGGAAGACCGGCGCACCGGCGAACTCTTCCGCCAGGTCGAGCCGGAGGATCTGCTGAAGTTCGGCCTGATCCCCGAATTCGTCGGCCGCCTGCCGGTGTTGGCCACCCTCGAGGATCTCGACGAGCCGGCGCTGATCCAGATCCTGACCGAGCCGAAGAATGCGCTCGTCAAGCAGTACCAGCGCCTGTTCGAAATGGAGAACGTCGATCTGACCTTCCACGAGAACGCGCTGTCGGCGATCGCCAAGCGCGCCATCGAGCGCAAGACCGGCGCCCGCGGCCTGCGCTCCATCATGGAGGCGATCTTGCTCGACACGATGTTCGAGCTGCCGGCGCTCGAGGGCGTCCAGGAAGTGGTGATCTCCGAGGAGGTTGTCTCCGGCAACGCCCGGCCGCTGTACATCTACTCCGAGCGCGAGAAGGAAAAGGGCTCCGTCAGCGCCTGATCCGGGCGTCGCGAGGTCGCCGAGGACGATCGCCTATGGGTGGGGAACCTGCAGGCGCGACAGATGGTCGCCGGTCCGCCGCGCCGGTCCGGCGGCGGTCAGGCTTTCGGGTTCCTGCGCAGGAAGAGACTGGTGAGTTCGCATCGGGAGACCAGCGAATAGCCTTGTTGAATCAGACTGGCCGTGCTCGGTCGGCGCATGATCTCGGCGACGTCTTCGCCATACTGTTCGATGGCGAGCAGGCGAGGAGCAAGCGTCCGGAACGCTTCGTCGCCGATGATGGCCTCGTCGAGGCCCTCGATGTCGACATTCATGAAGTCGACGGGCCGCGTGAAATGCCCGCAGAGATCCTTCAACGTCGTGGCGGGGACCTGCTGGGCTCCGGTTTCGTCGTCGGCGATGCGTCCGACTGCATTGATTTCGTCACCGCCGGTGAACGCGACGGTGCCGGCCGAATTGCGCTCCGCCTGCGGTACGACCGCGGCCCAGATGTTGACATCGGCGGGCCGCGCCCGGTCGTAGAACGCGATCGAAGCCCTGTTCGCGTCCACGTTGACGCCGCTCCAACCCATCATCCACAGCCTGGCGGTATTCGAGAACTTGAACGGATGATACGCGCCGATGTCGAGATAGGTGCCGATGAAACCCTTCGGAAAGTGGCGGTAAACGAGTGCGTCTTCACCGAACTGCGAGAACTGGACCTTGAATTTTCCCGACAGGATACCGCGTGCCACCCTGAGGATACGATATCGTCGGCTTCCGGCCATTCAGTTGTTCCCCCTTTTCGGCTCGCAGCTATAACGGATTCCATGCGCGGTGGAACGTTGTCCCGCGCCGGCCGGCTGTACCGGCGGCATGTTGCCCGCGAGTTTGGAAAGGCGCTCGCCGTCGGTTTCGGTTGTCGCTGTCAGCGCCACCTCGCCGGAAGTGGCCGCTCGGCGCGGCGGCACTTGATCTCACCAGTTTCAAACTCCACTTATGGTCGGTCGAGGCTTCTTCCGTGCTTTGGTTTGCCCTCTCCCGAACGGCATAGGCGGAACGGTCGGCGACGGCTAAAATGAGATTCGCGGCTGGCCTTTGCGCGGTCGCGACAGGAAAGGTAAGTCCATGGCCAGAACAATCCGGTCTTCCAGCGACGGCGTCTACGCAGTCCTCCCGCTGCGCGATATCGTCGTGTTCCCCCATATGATCGTTCCGCTGTTCGTCGGCAGGGAGAAGTCGATCAAGGCCTTGGAAGAGGTGATGGGCGCCGAGAAGCAGATCCTGCTCGCGACCCAGATGAATGCCGCCGACGACGATCCGGAGCCGAAGGCGATCTACGACATCGGCACGCTTGCCAACGTCCTGCAACTGCTCAAGCTGCCCGACGGCACGGTCAAGGTGCTCGTCGAAGGCGTCTCGCGCGCCAGGATCTCCGAATTTACCGACCGCACGGAGTATCATGAGGCAAAGGCGGCGGCACTCGTCGAACCGGTCGAGGAGGTGGTCGAGATCGAGGCGCTGGCGCGCTCGGTCGTCGCCGACTTCGAGAACTACGTCAAGCTGAACAAGAAGATCTCGCCCGAGGTGGTCGGCGCGGCCGGCCAGATCGAGGACTACTCCAAGCTCGCCGATACGGTCGCCTCGCATCTCGCCATCAAGATCACCGAGAAGCAGGAGATGCTCGCCACCCTGTCCGTGAAGGAGCGGCTGGAAAAGGCGATGGGCTTCATGGAAGCCGAGATTTCCGTTCTCCAGGTGGAGAAGCGCATCCGCTCGCGCGTCAAGCGGCAGATGGAGAAGACCCAGCGCGAGTACTACCTCAACGAGCAGATGAAGGCGATCC
>CAYJMY010000078.1:0-19217 GCA_964371125.1 uncultured Mesorhizobium sp.
GCCTCGCGGGGGCGCGGTTCTATGCACAGCTGGCGGTGGCGACGGGCGCGGCGAGCTTCGCCGTTCCGGCCGGCGAGGAGATCGCCGCGGCCGAGGCCTGGATCCGCTCGAAGCCGGATCCGCGCCAGCCGTGGGACAGGCCCGACTGGGTCGCGCCGAGCCGGGACGAGGTGCTGGCCGTGACGCGGCCGGTGCGCGAGAAGATCCTGCGCGAGACCGGCGGTCACTTCCCGGCAGAACTCGCCATCCTCGACTGTCTCGACCGCGGCCTGCCGGGCGACATGGATGGCGGCATCGCCGCCGAGATCGACATCTTCAAGGACCTCGTCCAGCGCATCGAGCCGCGCAACATGATCGCGGTGCTGTTCCTCGGGCGGGTGGAGTACGAAAAGCGCCGCCGCAAGGACGCGCTGCCGCAGGGCCTCGACGCCTTCGCCGGCAAGGTCAAGGCGGCGATGGAGGAGAAGGCGCGGGCACTCGGCGCGAACGGTGCCGCCGCGCAGGTTTTCGCCGGCATCGGCGGCGCTGCCTCCGGCGACGTGGCGTCCGCGCAGGCGGTCGCCGACCGCCTGCCGCAGTGGTTCGAGGAGCCGCGCGGCGCAGTCGAGGAGGCGGCGTTCGCCGTACTCGCGGCGGGCGCGCTGGTCGCGGCAACGGACGGGGGCGGCTTCGCCGCGGCGGACCGCAACCTCGTCGACTTCTACTGCCAGCAGGCAGCGGGCTTTCCCCGCTATCTCGGCGGGCCGTTCACCTTCCTCGCCCACCATGGCGAAGCGCGGCTGAGTCAGGCGGCGGCATAGCACCAAGCCTCGTCGCGTTCAGGCTTTCGCCGGCGGATCGTGCCGGGCCCGGCGGTCAACCACGTCTGGGATTGCGGGTGATTACCCCCACCCCTACCCCTCCCCACAAGGGGGAGGGGGCGCCGACGCTGCGGCCTTCGGGCCACAAGCGGAAGCTTTGCAGAATCCCCCTCCCCCTTGTGGGGAGGGGTAGGGGTGGGGGTATCCAGAATACTCCGGCCTTGCCCTCGCAGGGGAGGAACGTGACGCCGACCGACTGCTGAACGGCCGCGTCAGGCGCCGTCGAGCACCGGCGCCAGCGCGTCGAGCCCCTTCGCGTCGTCGGCGCCGAGCGTGAAGATGCCGGTCGCGGTGAAGACGATCTGGCCGGCGACCGTCGCCGTCATGCGCGAGAAGAGCAGGTTGCGGCCGCGCTTGGTGAGCTGGACGCGCGCCTCCACCCAATCGCCGAGGCGCACCGGGCGAAGGTATTCGACCGCCAGCGACACGGTCGGGATGGACGTCACGTGGAGCCCGGCCGCCAGGCGCACCGAATAGGCGGCGAAGTCGGCGAAGCTCGCCAGCATGCCGCCATGGCAGGTGCCGTGGTTGTTGAGGTGGCGCCGCGAGCAGCGGAAGGCGACGACGAGCATGCCGTCCTCCATCCGGCCGAAGAACTGGCCCATCATCATATGGAAGCCTTCGCGCGGCCGGATCGGGCGGAAGCCCGCCGACGGGTCGTCGGGCAGGTCGGCGGCGACCAACTCGCCGATCCCGTTGACGCGGTCGTCGAACATGTCAGAGGTTCCTCGAGATCAGTTCCTTCATGATCTCCGACGTGCCGCCGTAGATGCGCTGGACGCGCGCGTCGGCGTAGAGGCGGCAGATCTCGTACTCGCGCATGAAGCCGTAGCCGCCGTGCATCTGCACGCCGGCGTCGACCACGCGTCCCTGCAGTTCCGAGCACCAGAGCTTCGCCATCGACGCCTCGTAGGTGGTCAGCTCGCCTCGGACGTGGCGGGCGATGCACTGGTCGACAAAAGCCCAGCCCACGGTCAGGTCGGTCTTCAGCTCGGCGAGGCGGTAGCGCGTGTTCTGGAAATCGGCGATCGTCTTGCCGAAGGCGGTCCGCTCGCGGACGTAGTCGCGCGTGATGTCGAAGGCCTTCTGCGCCGCCGCGATCGACGTCACCGCGATGATCAGGCGCTCCTGCGGCAGCTCGGTCATCAGCAGGCCCATAGCCTGGCCCTCGCCGCCCAGCGTGTTGGCGACCGGCACGCGCACCTCGTCGAAGAACAGCTCGGACGTGTCGGCGCTGATCTGGCCGAGCTTGTCGAGGTTGCGACCGCGTCGGAAGCCGGGCCGGTTGGCCTCGACGACGACGAGCGTCATGTTGCCCGAGCCGCGACTCTCGCCGGTGCGGGTGACGACGATGACGAGGTCGGCGTGCTGGCCGTTGGAGATGAAAGTCTTGGCGCCGGTGACGATCCAGTCGTCGCCGTCGCGCACGGCGCGGGTGCGCACGCCCTGGAGGTCGGAGCCGGTGCCCGGCTCGGTCATGGCGATGGCGCACACCAGCGAGCCGTCGACCATGCCGGGCAGCCATCGCGCCTTCTGTTCCGGGGTGGCGCGGTGAAGCAGGTAGCCAAGGCAGACATCGGAATGCACCGAGACGTCGGCCGCGGGTCCCATGAAGCCGGAGTAGGCCAGTTCTTCGGCGATCACGGCATGCATGCGGAAGTCGGCGCCGATCCCCCCGTACTCCTCCGGAACCGTCGGGCACAACAGGCCGGCGGCGCCGAGCTTGTCCCACAGCGCGCGGTCGACGATGCCAGCGGCCTCCCAGGCATCGAAATTCGGGGCGATCTCGTCGGCGACGAACCGACGGATGCTTGAACGGAGATCGTCGTGCTCGCTGTCGTAGATGCCGCGATTGGACAGCATGAGATCTCCTCCCGGATCCCGCCGGGAGGGTGCCGGCCGGGATCAATTAATTCGGAGGTGTATCATACGCTAGCGCAACGGTATTACAAGGCTGAAAGCCGCTCGCCGACGCCTTCCAGGTCGTCCTCCTCGAGTTCATCGCTCTCCGCGGGCTGGCGGTCGGCGACGAGGGCGATCAGGTTTTTCTTCATCTCGTAGAGGGTGCGGGAGGTGAGTTCGAGATCCTCGCGCGAAATGCCCTTGAGGATGCGGGCATTGAAGCTGTCGTTGATCGGGCCGATGGCCTTGATCAGGTCGCGGGCCTTGTCGGTGAGGAAGACCCGCTTGATCCGCCGGTCCTTCTCGTCGGCGCGACGCTCGACAAAACCGGCGATCTGGAGGCGGTCGATCAGCGAACCCAGCGC
Organism: uncultured Mesorhizobium sp.; assembly: GCA_964371125.1. Classification (GTDB taxonomy): domain Bacteria; phylum Pseudomonadota; class Alphaproteobacteria; order Rhizobiales; family Rhizobiaceae; genus DUSC01. Next base: position 3,128 of record CAYJMY010000078.1, read on the forward strand.
GACTTTTCCGACATCCAGTTCGTTGGCGAGCTGGGTCTGCGGCAATCCGTCGTTGCGCGAGATGAAGGCCAGCACCCACCATTGCGAGCGGGTGATGCCGAGCGGCGCCAGCTCTCGATCGTAGGAGACGCGGCGCAGACGCGACACATCGTGAATTAGATAGCCAAGCCTCAGATCCCACGATCGCGTGTCGTTCATATGCTGCTCCAAGTTCGACGGACGACTCAAAAATAGTAAGAAATCAGCTTCGTTAGCTATCATACTTTTTGCCCAGATCAATGTACGCGTCCTTACGCCTTCGCGCAGCAAGTGTGGACGCCGCGCGAAAGACCGGATTCAGCGGGGACCGATCGGGTTTACAAAAACGATACGCCGGCGTACCATACGGTACACAAACTAATTGGCGCCGGAGGAAAGCATGCGTAAATCGAAGAAGGTCATCGTCAGCTGCGCGGTCACGGGCTCGATTCACACGCCGACCATGACGCCCTACCTGCCGATCACGGCCGACCAGATCGCCGGCGAGGCGATCGCCGCGGCGGAGGCCGGGGCAGCGATTCTCCATCTCCACGCGCGCAACCCGTCAGACGGCTCGCCGAGCCAGGATCCCGAGCACTACAAGCTGTTCCTGCCGCGCATCAAGCAGAGCTGCGACGCCATCGTGAACATCACCACCGGGGGCGGTCTCGGCATGACGCTCGACCAGCGGCTGGCCGCCGCGATGTGGGCGAAGCCCGAGGTCGCGTCGATGAACATGGGCAGCCTGAACTTCAACATCTCCGGCGCCGCGGAGAAGATCAAGGAGTTCAAGGAACCCTGGGAGCGTCCCTATCTCGAGCGGACCAAGGACTTCATCCTGTCGAACACGTTCACGCAGATCGAGCGGGGCATTAGCGAGCTCTCCGCTAACGGCACGCGCTTCGAGTTCGAGTGCTACGACATCGGCCACCTCTACAACCTCGCCCATTTCGTCGACCGCGGCATGGTGAAGACGCCGTTCTTCATCCAGGGCGTGTTCGGCATCCTCGGCGGCATCGCGCCGGAGATCGAGCATCTCCTGCACATGCGTGATACGGCCGACCGGCTGTTCGGCGACGACTACTACTTCTCCTGCCTCGGCGCCGGGCGCCACCAGATGCCGCTGGCGACCGTCAACGCCATCAAGGGCGGCCATGTCCGCGTCGGCCTCGAGGATTCCATCTACATCGCCAAGGGCGAGCTGGCGAAGTCGAACGCCGAGCAGGTGGCGAAGATCGTCCGCATCCTGAAGGAGATGTCGCTGGAGCCGGCGTCGCCCAAGGAGGCGCGCGAGATGCTCGGCCTGAAGGGGCCGGACAACGTCGGATTCTGAGCCGGCCTGCCGTCGCCCCCGGCCGCGCCTCAGTCGGCGGCGCGGGCCTCGCGATAGAGCGAGTAGATCCCCGAGGCCACGACGATAGCGGTCCCCGCGATCGTCCAGCCGTCCGGCAGCTGGGCGAAAACCAGGAAGCCCCAGATCGTTCCCCAGATCATCAGCGTGTACTGGAACGGGGACAGCACGACCGCCTCGGCGAGTTCCAGCGCGCGCATGACCATCAGCTCGCCGCAGCCGGCCGCGCAGGCCATGCCGAGCATCAGCAGGAGCTCGCTCCAGTCGCCCGGCGTCCGCCAGACGAAGGGCAGCGGGATCGCGAGGACGATCACCGCGGTGAGCGCCGTGTAGGCGACCGTCGTCGTCAGCGGATCGGTGCCGCTGACGAAGCGCGAGATGACCTGCCGGATGGCGAAGGCGCCCGCAGAGACGAGGACGAGGAAGATCGCCGGGTGGAACGTGCCGAAGCCCGGCCTGATGATCACCATCGTGCCGACGAAGCCGAACGCGATGGCGATCCAGCGGCCGAGTCCGACGGTCTCCTTGAGGATCAGCGCGGCGAGGACGGTGACCAGGAAGGGGGCGAGAAAGCTGACTGCGATCGCATCGGCGAGCGGCACATAGGCGATGGCGACGACGAAGCAGGTCGACGCCGCGACGACGGTCAGCCCGCGGAAGGCTTGCAGGACCGGGTGGCGGCTGATCAGGATCCGCCTGCCTTGCAGCGAGAACAGTACGAGTGCGCCCGCCAGCAGACCGAGCTGCCGCATCCAGGCGACCTGCAGCGGATTGAACGACTGCGTCAGCAGTTTGGCGAGCAGATCGGCGAGAGCGTAGCAGAAGAAGGCGCCGAGCATCAGCGCGATTCCCTGCAGCGTCTCGCGCCGGTTCGGGCGCCTGCGGCGGGGGAGGGCGGGCGCGCTGGTCTCGAGGGTCATCCATCCGCTCCGGCCGGCAAGAAGGCGGCGGCGCCCGAAGGCGCCGCCATAGTCGTCTGGGAGGACGTCTATCTTCTCCTGCGCGCGTCGTCAGCCATCTGGCGCGCGATGATCAGCTTCATGATCTCGACGGAGCCGCCGGCGATCTTGGTGATGCGCGCATCCGCATAGGCGCGGGCGATCGGCATCTCCCACATGTAGCCCCAGCCGCCGAACAGCTGCAGGCATTCGTCGGCGGCGCGGCAATGCAGTTCCGTGGTCAGCATCTTGGCCATGGCGGCGTCGACCGGATCGAGCTTCCCGGCCATGAACAGCTCGATGCACTTGTCGGTGAAGACGCGCATCGCGGTGGCGTGCGCGTGCAGCTCGGCCAGCTTGAACTGGGTGTTCTGCTGATCGAAGATCGACTTGCCGAAGGCCTGGCGATCCATCGTGTAGTCGACGGTCCACTGGATGATCGTCTCGGCGACCGTCGCCGAGCGCACGGCCTGCGCCAGGCGTTCCTGCGACAGCTTCGTCATCATCAGGGCGAAGCCCTTGCCCTCTTCGCCGAGCATGTTCTCCGGCGGCAGGCGCATGTTGTCGAAGAACAGCTCCGACGTGTCCTGCGCGTGCATGCCGAGCTTGTCGAGGTTCTTGCCGCGGCGGAAACCGGGGCGGTCGCCCTCGACGAGGAACAGCGTTACGCCCTTGGCGCCGGCGTCCGAGTCGGTCTTGGTGGCCAGCACCAGCACGTCGCACAGCTGGCCATTGGAGATGAACACCTTCTGGCCGTTGATCAGGAACTCGTTGCCGTCGCGGACGGCCTTGGTCTTGATGGCCTTCAAGTCGGAGCCGGCGTGCGGCTCGGTCATGCCGAGCGAGCCGATCCATTCGCCCGACACCATCTTGGGCAGGAACTTCTTCTTCTGCGCCTCGGTGCCGAAGCTGAGGATGTAGGTGGCGACGAGGTCAGTGTGGATGAGGAAACCGGGCCCCGAGGCGCCGGCCCGCCACAGCTCCTCGAAGACGACGACGTCGAAGAGGTAGTCGAGGCCGAGCCCGCCATACTCCTCCGGCACCGTGCAGCAGAGCATGCCCTGCTCGCCGGCCTTGCGCCACAGCTCGCGCGGCACGATGCCGTCGCGTTCCCACTGCGCGTGATAGGGGACGATCTCGCGTTCCACGAACTTGCGGACGCTCTCGCGGAATATGTCGTGCTCTTCGCGGAATAGGCTGCGTTCGATCATCGACCGATCTTCCATTTTCGTATGCTAACTTACTTTTAGCAGCTGAAAAGTCCGTAAGCAACCTTACAGTTTGCCTGCTGACGTAATTTTGTCAGACCGAAAGTGATGGACGGTGCGCGGGATCGGCGACGGCCACGAGCGCGTCGCGCCGCGTCGCGTGCGACTTGCCCCTGAGATCGGCGATGCCGTGCTCGGTGACGACGAGATCGATGTCGAAGCGGCCGAGAGAGACCGGCCCGGTGGCGTCCGCCGTCCTGATGATGCGCGAGACGGTCCCTTTGGTCGCCGTCGCGGGGAGCACGACCATCCGCAGCCCGCCCTTGCCGCGCGCGCCCGCCGTGAAGTCGGAAGCACCGCCTGGGCCGGAAATGTAGCCGCCGGCGGTTGCCTCCGCTCGGGCCTGGCCGTCGAGGTCGACCTCGATCGCCGAGTTGATCGAGACGAATCCCTCGATCGTGGCAAGCGTCGCGATGTCGTGCGTGAAGGACGGCGGGCGGAAGCTGAACTCCGGGCCGGAGACGGCGTCGTAGAGGGCGCGGGTGCCGATGGCGACGCCGGCGGTTACGGGATTCGTCGCGCGTAGCGCGCCCGAGCGCAGCAGGTGCAGCGTCGAATCGCCGATCAGGCCCGAATGGATGGCGAGGCCTCGCTTCTCCGTCAGTCCGCGCAGAACGGCTTCGGGCACGCGGCCGACGCCAGCCTGGATGGTGGCGCCGTCCGGAATCATGGTCGCGGCATGCGCAGCGATCCGCGTGGCGGCCTCGTCGAGACCCGGGTCTGATTCGGGAATCGGCTGTTCCGCCTCGATGATCGCCGCGAAGCGCTCGAGCGGAATGCCCGGCGTGCCGCGCGTCGCCGGCATCGCCGGATTGATGTGGGCGATGAGGATCGGGATGCGTTCCCACAGGTCGGCGATGAAGTCGGTGACGGCACCGAAGCTGCAGCGCCCGTCGGCGCCGGGCGGCGAGACCGTAACGAGCGCCGCTTGCGGCGTGTTGCGGTCGAACCAGGCGCGGATGTCGCGGTAGGAGAGGGGAAGGAAGTCGACCCGGTCGCTGCGGGCGAATTCCGGTAGCATGAAGAAGGTCGTCACGCGCCCGCCGGTGTCCAGCAGGTAGGCCGGCCTGTTCAGCCCGGGGACGAAGATGCCGGTGAACGTCAGGCCGGGGCGGGAGAGGCCGGAAAGCCCCTCCCGGAAGGCGGCGGATTCGCCGGAGCAGCCGGTGATCCAGCACAAGCCGCTTTCGGGCAGGTACCTGCCGAGTTCGGCTGGCTGGATCCGCGGGGGCATCAGTCGACGAACTTGTGGAAGTCGGGCTTGCGCTTCTCGTTGAAGGCGTTGACGCCCTCCTTTGATTCCGCCGTGGCGTAGTAGAGCTTCACCGCGTGCAGGGCGAGGTTGCTGATGCCGCGGATCGAATCGCTGTCGGCGTTGAACGAGCGCTTGAGGAAGGCGAGCGAGGTCGGCGAGCGCTCGCCGAGCGTGTCCGTCCACTTGGTCACGGCGGCATCGAGCTCGTCCTGTGGCACGACCTTGTTGATCAGGCCGAACTCGGCGGCTTCCTTCGCCGTGTAGGTCTCGTTGAGGAACCAGATTTCGCGGGCCTTCTTCTCGCCGACGACGCGGGCGAGCAACGCAGTGCCCCAGCCGGCGTCGAACGAGCCGACCTTCGGGCCGACCTGGCCGAACTTGGCGTTCTCCGAGGCGATGGCGAGGTCGCACAGCGTGACCAGCACGTTGCCGCCGCCGATGGCGAAGCCATTGACGCGGGCGATGACCGGCTTCGGCGTGTCGCGGATCAGGCCCTGGATCTCGTCGATCGGCAGGCCGACGACGCCGCGGCCGTCATAGTTGCCTTCGTGCGCCGACTGGTCGCCGCCGGTGCAGAACGCCTTGTCGCCGGCGCCGGTGAGCACGATGCACGACACGCCCTTGTCGTTGCCGGCGAGGTGGAAGGCCTGGATCAGCTCTTCCAGCGTCTGCCCGCGGAATGCGTTGTAGACCTTCGGACGGTTGATGGTGATCCAGGCGGCGCGGCCCTTCACCTCGTAGAGGATGTCCGTGAATTCGGGCGTCTTGGCCATCGGGTGTTTCCTTCGTTCTCGGGCCTACGCCCGTGTCGTTTCCAGATCGGTGCTTCGTCGGCGGCGGGCCCGTGCGGGCCGCCCGCCTCATACCATGTTCATGCCGCCGGAGACGGAGATCGCCTGGCCGGTGATATAGCCCGCGTCCGCCGAGGCGAGGAAGGCGACGATGCCGGCATAGTCCTCCGGCTCGCCCATGCGCTTCAGCGGGATGCCGCGCACCATGGCGTCCTTCCACTTCTCCGCCTGCTCGCCTTCGCCGAGCACCGACTGCATCATCGGCGTATTGGTCGGTCCGGGGCAGACGGCGTTGAGCAGGACGTTGTCGCGGGCGAGTTCGCGGGCGACCGACTTGGTGAACGCGATGATGCCGCCCTTGCACGCCGAGTACACCGCCTCGGTAGAGGTGCCGACGCGCGCCGCGTCGGAAGCGATGTTGACCACGCGGCCGCCGCCGCGGGCGACCATGCCCGGCAGCACGGCCTTGTGCATGATCAGCGGGCCGTTGAGGTTGATGGCGATGATGCGGTCCCACAGCGGCTTGTCCGTCTTGAGGAACGGCGCGGGCTTGTCCCAGCCGGCATTGTTGACCAGAAGCCAGGTCGGGCCGAGGTCCGCCTCCGCCTGTTCCACCGCCCTGGTGACCGCTTCCTGGTCTGACACGTCGACGCCGTAGACCTTGACTTTGCCGCCCTTGGCACGGCCTTCCACCGCGGTCTGTTCGGCCGTATCCGGCTTCAGGTCGAAGATGGCGACGTTGCAACCTTCGGCGGCGAGCCGCAGCGTGATGGCCTTGCCGATGCCCTGACCGCCGCCGGTCACGATTGCGGTTTTCCCTTGCAGATCAAGCATGATGCCTCCCGTCGACAGGTTCGTGGCGGCGACCGTCCGGTCGCCATTTGCGATGTGTAGAAAATAATATGCTTGCTTACGGTATGCTTGCAAGTTAATTTCTGAGCGACGTTTAGGAGAGGCCGATGGCGGACGCAAGCCTGAAATCCGTGGCGGGGTACCTGCCGCTGCTGCGCTTCGAGCGCAAGGTGGCGCGCAACGAGCTGCGCTGGGCGGGCCTCGGCGGCGCCGGCCGCGGCCGCAGGGCGGTCGCCGGCTGGGACGAGGACGCGCTGACCATGGGCGTCGAAGCCGCGCGGACCGCGGTCGGCGAAACGCAACCTGGCAGCGTTGTCTTCGCCTCGACCTCGGCGCCGTTCCTCGACCGCTCCATGGCCGGACTGCTCGTCGAGGCTCTCGGGATTTCGCCCTCGGCGATGGCGCAGGACGTCGGCCGCACGCGCCGCGCCGCGACGACCGCGCTCATCAAGGCGTTCCGCTCCGGCGAAAGCGAGATCGTCGTCGCCGGAGAAAAGCGCGCAGCGCGGCCCGGCAGCGCCCAGCACCTCGCCTGGGGTGACGGCGCCGCCGCCGCCCTCGTCGGCCCGGGCGATGGCGTGGCGCGCCTGGTCGGTTCGGCGACCGTCAACGTCGACCTGCTCGACGTGTTCACCGAGGCCGAAAGCGGCGTGCCCTATGCCGCAGAGGAACGCTTCGTCCGCGACGAGGCGGTGGAGCGGGTCTACGCGCCGGCGCTCAAGGCGGCGCTGGCGAAGGCGGGCCTTGCCGGCGGCGACATCGCGCTCGCCGCCGTCCCCGAGCCGGTCGACGGCATCTACAAGGCGGTCGCCAAGGCCTGCGGCCTGAAGGCGGCGAACCTCTGCGCCGACATCGCCGCGCAGGCCGGCGACCTCGGCGCCGCGATGCCGCTGTTCGGTCTGGCGCTGGCACTCGATCGCGCCACGCCGGGCGACAGGATTCTCGTCGCCGGCTTCGGCAACGGCGCCGACGTCCTTGTCTTCGAGGCCGCCGGTTCCGGCAACGGCGCGGCGACGAAGGCGCTGAAGTGCGGCGCCGTGCTCGCCAGCTACACGCGCTTCCTCAACCTCACCGGTGCAATCGACCTCGACTGGGGTCCGCGCGCCGAGGTCAACCAGAAGGTCGCCGCCTCGACGCTGCTGCGCCACGGTCGCGACATGCACGGCTTCGTCGGCGGGCGCGACCGCGCCGGCAACGTCCAGTTCCCAAAGACGCAGATCCCGGTCCACCCGGACGCGACCGGTCCCGAATCGCTCGAGGACGTCGTCCTGCGCGACGTGCCGGCGAAGGTGGTGTCGATCACCGCCGACCGCCTGAACTTCACGCCGGATCCGCCCTTCCATTTCGGACTGGTCCAGTTCGAGAACGGCGCGCGCGTGGCGATGGAGCACTGCGACGTCGAGGGCCGCAGCCCGGAGGTCGGCGAGGCCGTTCGCATGCGCTTCCGCATCAAGGCGATCGACCGGCAGCGGCACTTTCGCACCTATTTCTGGAAGGCGGCGCCGATGGCGCGGCCTGACCTGCCTCAGGAGGGCTGACCCATGGCAAGCGGCATCAAGGATAAGGTCGTCATCCTCGGCATGGGCTGCAGCGAGTTCGGCGAGCGCTGGAACATGTCGTCGGACATGCTCATGGTCGAGGCCTTCACGGAGGCGCTGGCCGATGCCGGCATCGAGAAGAGCCAGATCGAGGCCGCATGGCTCGGCTCGGCGCTCGACGATTTCAACGTCGGCAATTCGGCGCTGCCGCTGGCGACGGCGCTCAGGCTGCAGAATATCCCCGTCACGCGGGTCGAGAACATGTGCGCCACGGGGACCGAGGCGCTGCGCGGCGCGGTCTACGCGGTCGCGGCCGGGGCGGTCGACATCGCCATGGCGCTCGGCGTGGAAAAGCTGAAGGACGCCGGCTTCGGCGGCCTGCCCATCCGCACCAAGGGATCGGTCAACGACCTGTGGGTGCCTTACGGCTCGGCGCCCGGCACGTTCGCCCAGCTCGCCGGCGCGTACCGCGCCAAGCACGGCATCTCGGCCGAGGACCTCAAGCGCGGCATGGCGCATGTCAGCTGGAAGAGCCACCAGAACGGCGCCATCTCGCCCAAGGCGCATCTGCGCAAGCCGGTCGACATGGAGACGATCATCAACGCGCCGATGATCGCCGATCCGCTCGGCCTTTTCGACTGCTGCGGCGTCTCCGACGGGGCGGCGTGCGCCATCGTGACGACGCCGGAGATCGCCCGGAGCCTTGGCAAGGCGGCCGACCAGCTCGTCGCCGTAAAGGCTTTGCAGGTCTGCGCCTCGAACGGCTGGGAAAGCCAGTACGGCGCCTGGGATGGCGCCTCGGTACGCAACACGCAGGTCGCCGCAGGTCGCGCCTACCGGGAGGCGGGCATTTCCGATCCCAAGGCCGACATCAGCATGGCCGAGGTGCACGACTGTTTCTCCATCACCGAACTGGTGACGATGGAGGATCTTGGCCTTTCCGACGAGGGGCGCGCGACCTTCGACTTCCTCGACGGCCGCTACGACCGCGACGGCGCGATTCCCGTGCAGATCGACGGCGGCCTGAAATGCTTCGGCCATCCGGTCGGCGCGACCGGCCTGCGCATGGCGTACGAGGTCCATGCGCAGCTCCTCGGCCGCGCCGGCCAGCGCCAGCTGCGCAACGTCGATTTCGGCCTGACTCACAATCTGGGCGGGCAACCGGCGAGTTCGGTCTCGTCCGTTTCCATCTTCGGGCGTCTTTGAGGGAGACACGGCATGGCTGGCCGCTGGTTCGAACAGTTCGTCGACGGCGAGGTAATCGCCCACGACACGCGCCGCACGGTGACAGAGACCGACAACGTCATCTTCACGACGCTGTCGATGAACCCGGCCGCGATCCATCTCGATCACGACTATTCGTCGCGCACCGAGTTCGGCAAGCCGCTGATGAACTCGGTGTTCACGCTCGGGCTGGTGGTCGGCCTGACCATCGCCGACACGACGCTGGGCACGACCGTCGGCAACCTCGGCTTCGAGGAGGTCAAGTTCCCGAAGCCCGTCTTCGCCGGCGACACGATCCGCGCCGAGACGACGGTGGTCACCAAGCGCGAATCGAAGTCGCGCCCGACTCAGGGGATCGTCACCTTCATCCACCGTGGCATCAACCAGCGCGGCGAGGTCGTCTGCGAATGCCGCCGGCTGGCCCTGATGATGAAGGCGCCGGCATGAGGCTGACGTCGCTCCTCTTCGTGCCGGCCGATTCGGCGAAGAAGTTCGAGAAGGCGAAGGCCGTCGGCGCCGACGGCCTCATCCTCGACCTCGAGGATTCGGTGGCGCCGGCCAGCAAGGCCGCCGCGCGCGAGACGCTGAAGGGCTGGATCGAGGCTTCTGCAGGCCCACGCGACTGGTCGTTCTGGGTGCGGGTGAACCCGCTCGATACCGGATTGACCGCAGACGATCTCGCGGCCGTGGTGCGTCCGGGGCTCGACGGCATCGTCCTGCCGAAATCGAACGGCGGCCACGACCTGCGGCGCGTCTCCGACATGATCGATCCGCTGGAGGCGGCGGCCGGCATGGCGGCGGGATCGGTGAAGATCATCGTCGTCGCCACCGAGACGGCCGCGGCGATGTTCAACCTCGGCTCCTATGCGCCGGCCCATCCGCGCCTCGCTGCGCTGACCTGGGGGGCGGAGGATCTCGCCGCCGTCGTCGGCGCCACCGCCAACAAGGAGGCCGACGGCGCCTGGACGCAGCCTTACCAGCTCGCCCGCTCGCTCTGCCTGTTCGCCGCGGCCAACGCCGAGGTGCCGGCGATCGATACGCTCTATGCCGACTTCCGGGATCCGGACGGGCTGGAAGCCTCGTGCCGCGCTTCGCGCCGCGACGGTTTCGTCGGCCGCCTGGCGATCCACCCGGATCAGGTGGCGGGTATCCGCCGCGCCTTTGCGCCCGGCGAGGCCGATCTCGCGCTGGCGCGGAGGATCGTTTCCGCATTCGATGGGAATCCGGATCTCGGCACGATCGGGATCGACGGCAAGATGTACGACATACCCCACCTGAAGCAGGCGCGCCGCGTGCTCGCCTCGGTGGGGCAGGGACAGGGAGGATAGAGGGTGACGACGGCAGCCGAGGAACGCGAGGACACGCTCAACTCCATCCGCGAGGGCGTGCGCGGCGTGGTGCGCAAGTTTGACGACGAATACTGGCTGGATCGCGACGAGGACGGCGTGTTCCCGAACGAGTTCCACCGGGCGATGGCGGACGCCGGATGGCTCGGCATCACCATGCCGGAGGAGTACGGCGGCTCGGGGCTCGGCGTCACCGAGGCGGCGATCATGATGCACGAGGTCGCCAACAACGGCGGCGGCATGGCCGCTGCGTCGTCGGTGCACATCAACCTGTTCGGCCCGCACCCGATCGTCGTCTTCGGCAACCACGAGCAGAAGTCGGAATGGATCCCGCGCCTCGTCGCCGGGCAGGACAAGGTGGCCTTCGGGGTCACCGAGCCGGACGCGGGCCTCGACACCACCCGCATCAAGACCTTCGCCGAGAAGGTGCCCGGCGGCTACAAGGTGCGCGGCCAGAAGGTGTGGACCTCGACCGCTCAGGTGGCGTCGAAGATCATGCTGCTGACGCGCACGACGCGCTACGAGGACTGCAAGCGTCCGACCGACGGCATCACCATCTTCTATACCGATCTCGACCGCCGGCACATCGAGGTGCAGCGCATCCCCAAGATGGGCCGCAAGGCGGTCGATTCCAACGCCATCTTCATCGAGGACCTGTTCATCCCCGACGAGCACCGCATCGGCGAGGAGGGCAACGGCTTCTCCTACATCCTCCACTCGCTCAATCCCGAGCGCATCCTGGTCGGCACGGAAGCGGTGGCGATCGGCCGCGACGCGCTGGCGCGCGCCGCCCGCTACGCCAAGGAGCGCGTCGTCTTCGGCCGCCCGATCGGCCAGAACCAGGGCATCCAGCATCCGCTGGCGGAGAAGTGGATGTACCTGGAATCGGCCTGGCTGATGCTGATGAAGGCGGCGGAGCTCTACGATTCGCACAAGCCTTGCGGCGCCGAGGCCAATGCCGGCAAGTTCCTCGCGGCGCGGGCCGGCTACGACGCCTGCCTGCAGTCGGTGCTCACCCATGGCGGCTTCGGCTACGCCAAGGAATACCACGTCGAGCGGCTGCTGCGCGAAGTGACTGTGACGCGCATCGCCCCGGTGACCGAGCAACTCATCCAGAGCTTCATCGCCGAGAAGGTGCTCGACCTTCCGAAGAGCTACTGATCGCCGCCTCCGGGCGGCGGGCCTGAGCCGAAAAACAAAGAACACAGCAGACGAGGGGGACGCCGATGGGCGTGATGGACGGCAAGGTGGTCCTGGTGACCGGGTCGGCGCGCGGCGTCGGCCGGGCGGTGGCCGTGGAGATGGCCCGCGCGGGTGCGGCGGTCGTGGTCAACGATCTCGGCGTCTCGCTTTCCGGCGACGGCGAGGCGGACAACCAGGCCGCCTTCGAGGTGGTTCGCGAAATCGAGGCGCTCGGCGGGCGCGCCATCGCCAACTTCGGCTCCGTGGTGAGCTGGAACGACGCCCACGCTATGGTGCGCGCCGCCGTCGAGGCGTTCGGCCGTATCGACGCCGTGGTGAACAATGCAGGCAATCTGCGCGACGTGCTCTTCCATAAGATGACGGAGGAGGATTTCGACGCCGTCGTCGGCGTGCACCTGAAGGGAAGCTTCAACGTCTCGCGCGCGGCGGCGCAGCACTTCAAGGAGCAGGCGAGCGGCGCCTACGTGCACATGGTTTCGACCTCGGGCCTGATCGGCAATCTCGGCCAGGCCAACTATTCGGCCGCCAAGCTCGGCATCGTCGCTCTGTCGAAATCGATCGCGCTCGACATGCAACGCTTCAACGTGCGCTCGAATGCCGTGGCGCCGTTCGCCTGGACGCGCATGGTATCCTCGATCCCGACCGATACGCCGGAACAGCAGAAGCGCGTCGAGGGGCTGAAAAAGCTGATCCCGGAAAAGGTGGCGGCGCTGTGCGTCGCGCTCTGCTCGGACGAGGCGAAAGAGGTCACCGGCCAGGTGTTCGGCTCGCGCAACAACGAGATCTACCTGTTCTCGCAGCCCCGCCCGATCCGCACGGCGCACACCAGCGATGGTTGGACGCCCGAGGCGATCATCGAGCGGGTGATCCCGCAGTTCAGGAACGACTTCTATCCGCTGCATCGGTCCGGCGACGTCTTCAACTGGGAGCCCGTCTAATGGCCTTCGATCCGCAACGCCTGCGCGACTGGGATTTCGGCGAGCAGAGCCAGACCTACGACTTCCGTGACGCCATCCTCTACGCGCTCGGCGTCGGCCTGCCGATCGAGGAAGGCGAGAGCGAATATCTGGATTTCCTCCTCGAGGACCGGCTGCGGGTGTTGCCGGCCTTCGCCGTGACGCTTGCCACCCCCGGCATGTGGCCGAAGATCCCAACGCTGGAGGTGGACTGGGTGAAAGTCCTGCACATGGCGCACGCCGCGCGTTTCCACAAGCCGCTGCCGGCGGACGCCAGCGTCGTCAGCCGCGCCGCGATCACCGAGCTCTACGACCGCGGCGCCGACAAGGGCGCGGTATGCATCCTGCGGCGCGAGGTAAGCGACGCCGGCGACGGTACTCTCTACTGCACCATCGACCAGACGGTCGCCCTGCGCGGCAATGGCGGGTTCGGCGGCGAACCCTTGCCCAGGGCGTCCCGCCCCGAAATGCCGGCGCGCGCGCCCGATCACGCCAAGAGCGTGCAGACGTCCGCCCGCGCCGCGCTGATCTACCGGCTGTCGGGCGACTACAACCCGCTGCACGCGCACTACGATGTGGCGCGCAAGGCCGGCTACGACCGGCCGATCCTGCACGGCCTCGCCTCCTACGGCACCGCCTGCGCGATCGTGCTGCAGGCGTTCTGCGATGGCGACCCGGCGCGCATGAAGTCGCTCGACCTGCGTTTCTCCGGCGTCGTCATGCCCGGCGACCGCCTCGACTTCTCCTGCTGGAAGGACGGCGGACGGGTGCTGTTCGAGGCGAAGGTCGGCGAGCGGACCGTGATGGACCAGGGCGTCGCCGACATCGCTTGACGTCGGACGCGGCGGCCCTCCGTTCCGGAGACAATCGCATCGGACTGCCGGCGGTGCTTGTCGCCGGCAGCGACGCCCTGTCGGTCGTCGAGGTCAAGATTGTGGAAGCGATCGCTTCAGGCGACGAGTCGCAGCGCGAGGTTGCGCAGGTCGGCCTCGGAGAAGCCGAGTTGGCGCATCGCGTAGCTGCGCGTGTCGCCGAAGTCGCGCTCGATCGCGGCGAACATCGCCTCGAGGTAGCGCCGGTCCGCGGCGATGACCGGTTCGGCGACTTCGGGCGCGACGGCGGCGATGCCGATGCTTTCATTGCGGCCCATGAACCTCTCGCGCAGCCGGTCGCGTGCAGCGTTCGTCGCCAGATAGTCCGCGAAGATGTCGTCGCGCGACACGCCGACGAGGTCCAGAACCAGGGCGACGGCGATGCCTGTCCTGTCCTTGCCGGCGGCGCAGTGGACGACCACCGGGCCGTCGCTTTCGATCACCGTGCGGATGTAGCGGCGGAAGATGGCGGTGAACTGCACCGGCAGCCGGTCGTAGATGGCGATCATGACGTCGGTCGCCGCCTGCGCGGTCGAGGTCAGGTCGGCGAGCACGGCGCCGAGGTCGCCGCTGCGGAAATCGTGCGCCTCAGCTACGATGCGGAAACCCGCCTGGCCGACCAGCGGCGAGGGGCGCTTCGATTTCTCCGTCTCGGTGCGCAGGTCGAACACGGTGGTCACGCCGATGCGCCGCATGGCGTCGATGGCGTCGCCGATTCCGTCGAAAGCGCCGCTGCGATAGAGGCTGCCCGGCCGCAGTCGGCCGCCAGCCGCGGGGTAGGGGGCAACCGGCCGGAAGTTCAGCGTTCCTTCGATCGAAGGCATTTCCATGCGCAATTTCCCGAGCGAAGGACGGCGGAATCGCGCCGCCGTCGGAGGTATTGGAGACCCTGCTTCTAGTAAACCGCGCGCCCGCCCGACAGGTCGAACGTGACGCCGGTGTTGAAACTGCAGGCGTCCGATGAAAGCCATGCGACAAGCTCGGCCGCCTCGTCCGGACGGCCCATGCGCTCCATCGGGATCCTGGCGATCGAGGCGGCCATGGCGTCGGGCGCGCGCTCGATCGTGTCGGCGACCAGCGGCGTGTCGAACACGGTCGGGCAGATCGCGTTGACGAGGACGCCGGTCGTGGCGAGTTCCTTGCCGAGCGACTTGGTCAGCCCGATGACGCCGGCCTTGGCGGCGACATATCCGGCCATGAACGGATTGCCGTCCTTGCCGGCCTGGCTGGTCGTGTTGACGATGCGGCCCCACCCCTGCGCGACCATCGACGGAACGAAGGCGCGGCAGGTGTGGAAGACGCTGTCGAGGTTGATGGCGATCGCCTGGCGCCAGTCATCCGGCGTCAACTGGGCGAGCGGGGCGACGCGGGTCGAATGGCCGGCGCAGTTGAACAGGATGTCGAGGCCGCCCCAGCGGGCGAGCAGCGCCTGCGCGGCCTCGGCCACCCTGTCGCCGTCGGCGACGTCGACCGAGGCGGCATGGACCTCGCCGAGCCCGTCGAGTTCGCGGCGCGCCCGTTCGAGCTTGCCGGCGTCGCGACCCCACAGCTCGACCGCGGCGCCCGATTTCAGGTAGAGCCGCGCCGCGGCGAAGCCGATGCCGGACCCGCCGCCGGTCACCAAAGCCCGCTTTCCCTTCAGGTCGTAGCTGTTCACGTGAATTCCCTCCCCAGCATGTGGCGGGCGATGATCATCTTCATGATCTGCGGCGTGCCGTCGGCGATGATCTGGCCGAGCACGTCGCGGTAGCGCTGCTCGACGGGGAAGTCCTGCGTGTAGCCGTAGTGGCCGTGGAGCACGAGGCACTGCCGGATGACGTCGGCGCAGAGCGTCGGGCCCTCGGCCTTGCACATCGCCGCCTCGGCGGTATGCGGCAGGCCGTGGTCGCGCAGCCACAGCGTGCGGTAGCAGAGCCAGCGCAGCATCTCGAGGCGCGCCTTCGCCTCGGCGAGCGGGAACGAGACGCCTTGGTTCTTCGACACGGGCTGGCCGAAGGCCTGCCGGCCCTTCACATACTCGACCGTCTCCTCGAGCGTCTGCTCCGCCGCGCCGAGGCACATCAGGCCGATCAGCGCCCGGGTGTAGTCGAAGGTCTGCATGACCTGCGTGAAGCCGGCGTTCTCCGGTCCGATCATGTTGGCGGCGGGGATGCGCACCCCGTCGAGGAACAGCGAGCCGCGAACGATGCCTCTGGCCCCCATGTCCTCGTAGCGGGTCTTCGTCAGGCCGGGCGAATTGAGTGGAAGAAGGAAGGCGGAGACGCCCGCCGCCTTCTTCTCCGGCGCGGTCTTGGCGAAGAGGATCGCGGCGTCCGCCGCCATCAGCAGTGTGATCGCGGACTTCTCGCCGGTGACGACATAGTGGTCGCCGTCGCGCACCGCCCGCGTGCGGATCGCCGCCGCGTCCGAGCCGCAATGCGGCGCGGTGCGGCAGCCGCCGATGATCTTTTCGCCCGCCGCGCGCCCGGGCAGCCACAC
>CAYJMY010000079.1:0-11863 GCA_964371125.1 uncultured Mesorhizobium sp.
CGCGATCGCCAAGCCGCTCAAGGTGATCCCGGCCGTGGTCGAGTTCGTCGATATTGCGGGGCTCGTCGCCGGCGCCTCGAAGGGCGAGGGGCTGGGCAACCAGTTCCTCGCCAACATCCGCGAGGTCGACGCCATCGTACACGTCCTTCGCTGCTTCGAGAACGACGACATCACCCATGTCGAGGGGCGCATCGATCCGGTCGCCGACGCCGAGACGGTCGAGACTGAACTCATGCTGTCGGACCTCGAGAGCCTCGAGCGGCGCATCGTCCAGGTGCGCAAGCGTGCCGCGGTCAAGGACAAGGAATCCATGACCGTCCTGCCGGTGATGGAGAAGGCGCTGGCGCTGCTCAACGACGGCAAGCCGGTCCGCGTCATGCTCGAAGGCATCGCGCCAGAGGACCTGGCGATCCTGCAGGGTCTCAACCTGCTCACCTCGCATCCCGTCCTCTACGTCTGCAACGTCTCGGAAGCCGATGCCGCGACCGGCAACGAGCATACGCGCGCCGTCGAGCTCATGGCGAAGGCGCAAGGCGCGCGCGTGGTCGTCATTTCGGCCGCGATCGAGGCCGAGGTGGCGCAGTTGCCCGACGAGGAGGCCAAGGAATTCCTCACCGATCTCGGCCTGGAGGAGCCCGGCTTGGACAAGCTGATCCGCGCCGGCTACGACCTCTTGCACCTCATCACCTACTTCACCGTCGGCCCCAAGGAGACCCGCGCCTGGACGATCCACAAGGGCACCAAGGCCCCGCAGGCGGCCGGGGTCATTCACACCGACTTCGAGCGCGGCTTCATCCGCGCCCAGACGATCGCCTATGACGATTTCGTCACGCTCGGCGGCGAGGTTGCGGCAAAGGAGGCCGGCAAGGCGCGCGATGAAGGCAAGGAATACGTCGTCCAGGACGGCGACGTGCTGCTGTTCAAGTTCAACACCTGAGCCCGCTGCCTCCGCGCGCCGCTATCTCCTCGCCCGGCCCGGCGCGATTCCGATGCCGACGCCGCCCAGCACGCACAGGCTGGAGATGACGAAGCGCAAGGTCAGCGGTTCGGCGAGAAGGACGACGGCACCCGCCGCCGCGATCACCGGCACGGTCAGTTGGACCAGGGCGGCACGCGTCGCGCCGAGGCGCGGCACGACAAGGTACCAGACCGCATAGCCCATACCCGATGCGACGACGCCCGACAGGAGCGCCAGGCCGGATCCCGTCGCCGTCACTTCCATACCCTGCCAAAGGAACGGTACGAGCAGGAGGCAGAAGGGAACGCTCCGGACGAAGTTTCCGGCGGTCTCGGCCAGCGGATCCTCGACGCCGCGTCCGCGCAGCGAATAGACGCCCCACGCGACCCCGCTGAGGATCATCAGGGTCGTGCCGAACGGATTGGGAACGCGTAGCCCCGGCAGAAGAAGATAGACGAACGCTGCGAAGGCGATGACCAAACCGGAGACCTGAAGCCGCGAAGGCCGGTCGCCGCGGCCGATGCTCCACGAGATCATCGTCGCCTGCACCGACGCGAAAAGGATCAGGGCGCCGGTGGCCGCCCCAAGGTCGAGATAGGCGTAGGAGAAGGCAACGGCGTAGGCGAACAGCGCGAACGCTGATATCCAGTTGCCCGGAACCTTCAAAGCACCCCGGCGCCTCATGAACACCGCCACGATGAGCCCCAGCGCGATGGCTCCCGACACCAGCCGGATCGACGTATAGGTGGCCGCATCAGCCGCGCCTTCGCCAAGCGCGAGACGCGCCAGGAGCGAGTTGGCGGCAAAGGCGACCATAGCCGCGACGGTTGCGATGATTGTGCGTAGCATACGAACCGCCCTGCCGATTGGCTGAAGAAGCCTAGTGAACGAAACGGGGGCTGTGAATATGTCGCGGCGGCCGCATGCGAATGCGGATTTGACGTCGCGGGTAGTTGCGCCGCCGCCGATTGCCGTCCAAAGTGATCGTACAAGATTGAACAGGATTGCGATGGCGGCGAAGACGTGGGCATTTGAGGACTTCGTCGAGGGCGGCACGATCGAACTCGGCGAGAAGACGGTGACGGCGGAGGAGATCATCGACTTCGCGTCCGAGTTCGACTACCAGCCGTTCCACCTCGACGAGGATGCCGGCAGGGCCAGCATGCTCGGAGGTCTGTCGGCCTGGGGCTGGCACACCTGCTGCATGTTCATGCGCATGATGTGCGACGGTTTCCTGCTCGATTCCACCTCGCAGGGCTCGCCCGGCCTCGACTACGTGCGCTGGAAGAAGCCGGTGCTCGCCGGCGACACGCTGACCGGCTCCAGCCACGTCATCGCCAAGCGCACCTCGAAGTCGCGGCCCGGCCTCGGCTTCGTCACGGTGAGGAGCGAGATGGTCAACCAGCGCGGCGAGGTGGTGCTGGAGCTCGAGAACACCGGCATGTTCCTGACGCGCGAGGCCGCGGCATGACACTCGACGAATACCTGCGCCTCGGCGAGACGGTCGTGCTCGGCAGCCACACCTTCGCCGCCGACGAGATCAAGGCCTTCGCTTCGAAGTTCGATCCCCAGCTTTTCCACGTCGACGAGGAGGCGGCCCGGAGCAGCGTCTTCGGCAGGCTGTGCGCCTCGGGCTGGCACACCGCCTCGATGTGGATGCGCTACAATCTCAAGGCCCGCGAGGACAATGCCGAACGGCCGTGGGACGGACCGGGTCTTCGACCGGAGTTCGGCCCGTCGCCCGGCTTCCGCAACCTGAAATGGCTGAAGCCGGTCTACGTCGGCGACACGATCACCTTCACCCGCCGCGCGCTCGCCCACCGGGCACTCGCCACGCGCCCGGGATGGCGCATTCTCACCATACAGTGCGGCGCGCAGGATGCGGCCGGCACGCCGGTGCTCGAGTTCGAGAGTTCGGTGCTGGTGAAGGCGGGCGCGCCGACCTGACGGCAATCTTCTTTCCGCTACGGCGGATCAGGCGTCCGCCCAGTCAATGCCCCTCGTAGGCGACCAGCGTCCTCACCGGCACGCCGAGCGCCTCGAGCTTGGCGCGGCCGCCGAGGTCGGGCAGGTCGATGACGAAGCAGGCGGCGACGATGTCGGCGCCCATCTGCCTGAGCAGCTTCGCCGCGCCCTCCGCCGTGCCGCCGGTGGCGATCAGGTCGTCGACCAGGATGACGCGTTCGCCGGGCTTCACTGCGTCCCTGTGCATCTCCATCTCGTCGATGCCGTATTCGAGGCTGTAGGCGATGCGCACCGTGTCGTGCGGCAGCTTGCCCTTCTTGCGGATGGGAATGAAACCCGACGACAGCTGGTGGGCGATCGCGCCGCCGAGGATGAAGCCGCGCGCCTCGATGCCGGCCACCTTGTCGACCTTCGTTCCCGCATAGGGGTGGACCAGTTCGTCGACCGCCCTGCGAAACGCGCGCGCGTCGCCGAGCAGGGTCGTGATGTCACGGAACAGGATGCCCGGCTTCGGATAGTCGGGGATCGTGCGAATCGCGCCGCGCAGCGTGTCTTCGAGAGTCGTATTCATGAGAGCCCTGCCCCGTTGCACGACATTCTTGCCGGTTCGCCGCGGAAATGAAAAGGGCGCCCGCGGCGCCCTCCTCGAACCAGGATCGATCGGCCGTCAGTGCGCGACGTCGGCCCAGATCTTGCGCTTGGTCAGGTAGACCATCGCGGCGAAGAGCAGCAGGAAGACCAGGACGCGGAAGCCGGTCTTCTTGCGGTCCTCCAGATGCGGCTCGGCGGCCCACATCAGGAAGGCCGAGACGTCGCGCGCATACTGATCGACGGTCTCGGGCGTGCCGTCCTCGTAGGTTACCTGGCCGTCGGAGAGTGGCTTGGCCATGGCCAGCGACTTACCGGCGATGAAGTAGGGATTGTAATATGTGCCCTCGGCGATCTCCATGCCCGCCGGCGGCTCTTCGTCGTAACCAGCGAGCAGCGCGTGGATGTAGTCCGGGCCGTTCTCGGCATACTGGGTGAAGATGTCGAAGACGAAGGTCGGGAAGCCGCGTTCCACGCCGCGCGCCTTGGCGATGAGCGAGAAGTCGGGCGGAGCGGCGCCGTTGTTGGCGGCGGCTGCTGCTTCCACGTTCGGGAACGGCGACGGGAAGTGGTCGGACGGAACGCCCGGCCGCTCGAACATCTCGCCGTCGGCATTCGGTCCGTCGGTCACGGTATACTCCGCCGCGATCGCCTTGACCTGGGCTTCCGAGTAGCCGAGCCCTTCGAGGCTGCGGAACGGAACCAGCTTCATCGAATGGCAGGCCGAACAGACCTCCCGGTAGATCTTGAAGCCGCGCTGCAGCTGGCCCTTGTCGTAGACGCCAAAGGGGCCGGCGAAGGACCAGTCGAGTTCGGCGGGCTTGTGGATCGGGAAATGCGTCGGCTCCACGACGTTGTGCGCCGCGTCCTGGGCCATAGCCGGGCCGCCCGCCATCATCAGCCCTAACGCCGCCAATCCAGTGAGAATCTTCTTCATCGAAACTGTCCCCTGAGATTCTCGAAAATCAGCCCTTGGACTCGGGCGCTGCAGTAGCGCCGCTCGGAAGCGCCACGCCCCCGTGTCCCTTGTTGCGCTCGAGCACCGCCTCGGTGATCGAATTGGGAAGACGGCGCGGCGTCTCGATCAGGCCGAGCACCGGCATGACGATCAGGAAGAAGGCGAAGTAGTAGAACGTGCCCACCTGAGCCATTGCCACATAGGTGCCTTCCGCCGGCCGCGAACCCAGCCAGCCGAGGAAGATGCAGTCCGCCACGAACAGCCAGAAGAACAGCTTGTACCAGGGCCGGTAGACTGCCGAGCGCACCTTCGAGGTGTCGAGCCACGGCACCACGAACAGCACCGCGATCGAACCGAACATCGCCAGAACGCCGCCGAGCTTGGAGTCGATTGGGCCGATGTTGAAGGTGATGGCGCGCAGGATCGCGTAGAACGGCAGGTAGTACCACTCCGGCACGATATGGGCGGGCGTCTTCAGCGGATCCGCGACGGTATAGTTGTCGGGATGGCCGAGGTAATTGGGCAGGTAGAAGACGAAGTAGGCTAACACCGCCAGGAACACCATCATGGCGAAGGCGTCCTTCGCCGTGGCGTGCGGGGAGAAGGGCACGGTGTCGGTCTTCGACTTGACCTCGATGCCGGTCGGGTTGGTCTGGCCCGTCACGTGGAGCGCCCAGACATGCAGCACGACCACGCCGGCGATCATGAACGGCAGCAGGTAGTGCAGGGAGAAGAAGCGGTTCAGCGTCGGATTGTCGACCGCGAAGCCGCCGAGCAGCAGCTGCTGGATCCACTCGCCGACCAGCGGGATGGCGGTGAAGAAGCCGGTGATGACGGTCGCGCCCCAGAAGGACATCTGGCCCCACGGCAGCACGTAGCCCATGAAGCCGGTCGCCATCATCAAGAGGTAGATGATGCAGCCGAGGATCCACAGGAGTTCGCGGGGCGCCTTGTAGGAGCCGTAGTAAAGGCCGCGCATGATGTGGATGTAGACGGCGATGAAGAAGAACGAGGCGCCGTTCGAATGCAGGTAGCGCAGCAGCCAGCCCGAATTCACGTCGCGCATGATCTTCTCGACCGAGACGAAGGCGAGCCCGGTGTCGGCGGCGTAGTGCATGGCCAGCACGACGCCGGTCAGGATCTGCGCCACCAGCATGATCGAGAGAATGCCGCCGAACGTGTAGGCGTAGTTCAGGTTCCGCGGCACCGGATAGGCGACGAAGGAATCGTACATGAGACGCGGCAAGGGCATGCGCGCGTCGATCCAGCGACCGAGGCCGCTCTTCGGCGTATAGGTAGAATGTCCACCGCTCATCAGAACTGTCCCCCTCAGCCGATCCGGATCTTCGTGTCCGAGACGAACTCGAACACCGGTACGGCAAGATTCTCAGGCGCCGGGCCCTTACGGATGCGGCCGGCAGTGTCGTAGTGCGAACCGTGGCAGGGGCAGAACCAGCCCCCGAAATCGCCGGCCTGGCCGAGCGGTACGCAGCCCAGATGGGTGCAGGAGCCGATCATGACGATCCAGTTCTCCTTGCCCTCGCCGGCCGAACGATCGGTGTCGGTCGCTGCCGCGTCCGACGCAATGTTGGCATTGCGCGCCACCGGGTCCTTGAGATCCGCCAGGGCGACCGCCTTGGCCTCCTCGATTTCCTTGTCGGTGCGGTTGCGGATGAACACCGGCTTGCCGCGCCACTTGGCGGTCAAGGACATTCCCGGCTCAAGCGCGGAGACGTCGACCTCGATCGTCGCCATGGCGAGCGTCGAAGCATCCGGGCGCATCTGGTCGATGAAGGGCCAGGCCACGCTCGCCACGCCGACGACGCCGACCATGCCGGTCGCTACATAAAGGAAATCGCGGCGATTCGGCTCGGTCGTATCGTGTGCGCTCACGGGGTTCTCGTCCTTGTTGCCTCACAATAGCCGTCGGACGAGTTTCACTCGCGACACGCCGGCCCGACAGCGCATGGCGAACAGGCTAGCGTATTCCTCCGGCATTCGGCGTTGGTTTATGCGTGAAGGCAGCGCTTGTCCAGACGGGTCGAGCGAATGACGGCAGATTGTCGCGGCCGGTTTTCCACGGCATTTCCGCTACTTCAGGCCGCCTTCGCGGAACGACGTGATGTAGCGTTCGACAACGGCCAGAACGACGATGTCGGGGTCGAATTCCGCCACCAGGGCGCGATCGAACTCGCCCTCCCGGTAGGGCAGCCACATGTATTCGCCGGCGAACCGCATGACCATGGGACCGAAGCCGCCAAAGGTGAAGGAATCGCCCAGGATCAGCACCCTCGGACCGGCCTGCCTGGCCGCCGCGGGTACATGGCGTAGCCTGTAGCCGCCGGACGTCTCGCCGGGCAGGAGGTCCTCGCGCGCCAGGCCCGTCTCCGAGAAGGGATCCGCGCCGATGAGCTTCGGCGCTACGTCGGGCCACGAATCGCCAAGCCCCGCGATTCGCGCCAGGTCGCCTGCCCTGTCGACGGTCACTTGTCCGCGAAAGACTGTGTCGACGCCGATCGCCTCCCCCGGCAGGCCGAGGGCGCGCACCATCTCGTCGAAGGCGACGACCATTCCGAATGGGGTCCAGTGCGTGTCGCCGTGCCAGTAGACAGGGTCGCCCTCGGCCCGGGCCGAGAGCGCGGCCGTCGGGTCGACGGCGGTTACGCCGCGGGCGCGAAGCATCTCCATCAGGATGCCGCGTTCGGTCACGGCAGGTTCGGTCCGCGCCCAGACCGGCAGGTGGCGCCGGTAGATCGTATGCTTGTTGGGCGCGATGAAGGCGAGGAACCGGCGGCCTTCGCGGTCGTATTCCTGCGCCAGCGGCGTCGCCATGTCGGCGAAGCGCGTGAGCTTGGCACGGTCGAGGCGCTGCCCGGTGACCTGCGAGAAGACGTCGTCATCCTTGAGGAACAGGAAGCCGTCGGTGCCGAAGGCGACGCGGCGCGACTCGCCGCCGAGCGCGGCCTTGATCGCCGCATCGGCGCGGATCATGTCGTAGCGCGTGCCGTAGCTGGTCGCGATGTGCTGGTCGAGCGCCTTTGGCAGCGCGGCGATGTTGTCGGGCGTATACGCGCGCGGCAGATGCGCCAGCAGGGCCGCCGGCGCCTGCGCCGTGTTGATGACCAGTCCGGCCGCCGGCACGAGCAGGATCGCGCCGATCGAAGCGACGAACATGAGGTTCAGAACAGCGGCGATCGGTACTCGCATTCTTAGAACCGGAAATAGAGGAAGGGATTGTACCCGGAGCCGGCGATGCCGGCCATGCTGAATGCGAGCACGCCGGCCCATATCGCGTTGGCGGCGACGCGGACGACCACCGCTGCCATGCCGCGGCTTTCCGGCGCCGGCAGGCTCGCCCGCCTGAGGCGCCACCACAAGCGGCGGGGCGTGAGGGCAAGGACCGCCGCCGCGGCGAACACCAGGCCCGTATAGCCGGTGACCAGTCCCGCCAGTTCTGCATCGACCGTGCGGTTGCCACCGCCGCCGCCCAGCGCGCGAAAATAGTCGAGCGCCTGGGGCAGCGTCTCGGCACGGAACCACACCCAGCCGAGCATGACGACGGCGAGCGCATAGGCATTGCGCAGCACCCGCGGCAACCCAGCCAGCGCGCCGAGCAGCCATGCCCGCTCGACGATCAGGAACACGCCGTACCAGGCGCCCCAGATGACGAAGTTCCAGCTCGCCCCGTGCCACAGGCCGCAAAGCACGAAGACGATGGCGAGGTTGGCATAGGTCCGCAGCGGCCCGCGGCGGTTTCCGCCAAGCGGGATGTAGAGGTAGTCGCGGAACCAGCGCGACAGGCTGATGTGCCAGCGCCGCCAGAACTCGGTGATCGACTGCGAAGTGTAGGGCAGGTCGAAGTTGCGCGGCAGCGCCAGGCCGACGATGAAGCCCAGCCCGATCGCCATGTTCGAATAGCCGGCGAAGTCGAAATAGATCTGCAGGGAGTAGCAGGCGAGGCCAAGCCAGGCCTCGCCTGCGTCGAGCCGGTCGCCCATGCCGAAGGCGGCGTCGGTGACCAGTCCGAGCTGGTTGGCGACGAGCACCTTCTGCGCCATGCCGATGACGAAGATGCGGGCGCCGGTCGACGCCCGCCACAGCGTCGCGCGGCGCTGCGCCAGTTGCCGGGCTATCGTCTTGTAGCGGACGATCGGCCCGGCCACGAGCTGTGGGAACATGGTGATATAGAGCGTCAGCCTGAGCAGGCTGCGCTCTGCGCCGACATTGCCGCGGTAGAGATCGACCAGGTACGAAATCGCGTGGAAGGTGAAGAACGACACGCCGAGCGGCAGCGCCCAGCCCGTCTTCTGCACGTCGATCCCGGCGATCGAGCCGACGCTTTCGAGGATGAAGTCGGCATATTTCGCGGTGACGAGGATGCCGAGGTTCCAGACCAGCCCGACCGCCAGGGCCGCCTTGCGGCGTCGGTCGGGCAGGTCTGCCAGGCGCATGCCGACCAGCCAGTTGACCAGAATGCTGGCGACCAGGATGCCGACGAAGACCGGCTCGCCCCAGGCATAGAACAGGAGGCTGAACGCGACGAATGCCGCATTGCGCGCAGCCATGCCCGGCATCGCGAAATAGGCGACGAGGAACAGGGGCAGGAACGCGTAGAGAAAGGTTGGGGACGTGAAGACCATCGGGAACCGCCGCGCCGGCTGTCAGACCATATCGTCCGGCCCTTGGGAAGGGGTCAGTCTCACACCGCCGGACCGGACGGCTCAGCGCGCGCCGAGCCGGGCGAGCACCTCGCGCGGGATCGCGTATTCCCTGATCGCGTCGTCGTGGCGGCGCAGGCCGCACAGTTCGCGCTGGATGAAGTAGGCGTAGACCGCATCCGCCGCCGTGCGCAGGGCCGAGGTGCGCGCGGGTCCCTCTCCGGTGCGGGCGAGCGCGGCGAGCGTCGAGGCCACGCGCTCGCCGGCGCGGCCGAGCGACGCGGCCATCTCGCCGGCGATCTCGTAGTCGAGTACGCCGATGCCGGTACGCATCGGGTCGATCCCGCCCGGACCGCCGGGGAGCCGCAGCGCCATACGCCTACTCCGCCGCGAGCTGG
The DNA here is from genome assembly GCA_964371125.1 of uncultured Mesorhizobium sp. GTDB lineage: Bacteria > Pseudomonadota > Alphaproteobacteria > Rhizobiales > Rhizobiaceae > DUSC01. The sequence continues at coordinate 9,526 of CAYJMY010000079.1, forward strand.
TCGGGCAGGAAGCCGCCCGACTGCCGCTTCCACAGCTGGGCGTAGAGCCCGCCCGCTGCGATCAGCGCCTCGTGCGTACCGTCCTCGACGATGCGGCCCCGGTCGAGAACGATCACCCGGTCGAGCGCCGCGATCGTCGACAGCCGGTGCGCGATCGCGATGACGGTCTTGCCTTCCATAAGGCGGAACAAATTGTCCTGGATCGCGGCTTCTATCTCCGAATCCAGCGCCGAGGTCGCCTCGTCGAGGATCAGGATCGGCGCGTCCTTGAGCATCATGCGGGCGATGGCAATGCGCTGGCGTTGCCCGCCGGACAGCTTCACGCCCCGCTCGCCGACATGGGCGTCGTAGCCCTTGCGGCCCTTCGGATCGCTGACGTCCACGATGAAGTCATGTGCGGACGCCCGCTTCGCCGCCTCGACGATCTCCGCCTCCGTGGCGTCCGGCTTGCCGTAGGCGATGTTGTCGCGGATCGAGCGATGCATCAGCATCGGGTCCTGGCTGACAACGCCGAACTGGGCGCGCAACGACGCCTGCGTCACCGAGCGGATGTCGCGGCCGTCGAGCAGGATGCGGCCGCTCTCGACCTCGAAGAGCCGCAGCGCCAGGTTGACCACGGTCGTCTTGCCGGCGCCCGACGGGCCGACGAGGGCGACGCGGTCGCCAGGGCGGATGTGCAGGTCGAGATTGTCGATGACGCCGCGCGACTTGCCGTAGTTGAACGTCACGTCGTCGAAGACGATGTCGCCCTTGACGCGCGGCATCGCCTGCGCCTCGGGCCGGTCGCGGATTGCCGGCTCCACCGAGATCACGCCGGTGGCGTCCTGCACGGTGGCGAAGTTGCGGATCAGGCCGTTGATGTTGAACATCATGTAGCCGGACATCTGGTTGAGGCGGAAGATGAGGCCCATCGCCGCCGCCACCTCGCCGGACGTCGCCGACCCTTCCGTCCACTGCCTCAGCGCAAGCACGGTCACACCGGCCATCATGAAACCGTTGAGGATGTTCACCGCGGCGCGGACGGTGGTGATCGAGCGGCTCAGCCGCTTCACCGCGCCGAGATAGCGCTCCATGCCCTCGCGCACGTATCCGTGCTCGCGCTTGCCGCTGTCGAACAGCTTCACCGCCATGATGTTGGTGAACGCATCGACGATGCGCCCGTTGACCTGCGAGCGCTCGTCCGCCGTACGCCTCCCGGCGGCGCGCAGCGGCGGCAAGAGACGCCAGGCGACCGCGACGTAGCTCGCCACCCACACGGCCAGCACGACGCCCATCAGCGGATCGAGCATGCCGAGGATCGTCCCGGCGAGGACAAGGAACGTGAGGAAACTCCACACGCTCTGCAGCGACGACACGATGAAGTCGCCAGTCGCCTCGCCGCCCTGGAGGATCTTGGTGGCGATGCGGCCGGCGAAGTCGTTCTGGTAGAACTCGTAGGGCTGCTCCATGACGCGGCGGAACGCCTGCCAGCGCACCATCTGGTAGAAGTTCGGCACGACGACCTGCTGCTCGACGATGGCGTTGGCGATCATCACCGCGGCGCGGATGACCAGCACCAGGGCGAGGAAGGCCGCCAGATGCGGCCAGTAGTCCCGGACAAGCGTCGCCGGCGAAGACGCATCGAGGAGGTCGATCAGCCAGCCGACCGACCAGTAGAGCGCCGCGTCGACGGCGCCGGAGAGGCCGCCCGAGATCAGCAGCAGGATGAAGGGGAGCTTCGCCTGGCGTGCGAAGAAGAGGATGAACTGCCATGCGTCGCGCGGCAGCACCTCGCGGTCGGTGTCGCCGAATGCGTCGACCACGTTCTCGAAGGGAGCGTAGAATCGGTCCTGGAGGGTCTTGGTATCGTTCATCAGGCCGTCAATGTAGTACCGTAGCGCCAGCCGGACATCCCCCGATTGTCAGCATGGCGGATTTGCATTGGCGAGCGGCCACACGACCGGCCGCTCGCGCCTCTCGGCATTTCGTCAGGCCGCCTACTCGGCCGCGGTTTCCAGTTCCCCGGCGGTTTGCGCGTCGTCGTTGACCAGGAACCCGCCGGATTGCCGCTCCCAGAGCTGGGCGTAGAGCCCGCCCCGTGAGACCAGTTCGTCATGCGTGCCCTCTTCGACGATCCGGCCGTGGTCCATGATCACCAGCCGGTCCATCGCCGCGATGGTGGAGAGACGGTGGGCGATGGCGATGACGGTCTTGCCCTCCATCAGCCGGTAGAGGTTCTCCTGGATCGCCGCCTCGACCTCGGAATCGAGCGCCGAGGTCGCCTCGTCGAGGACGAGGATCGGCGCGTCCTTGAGGAGGACGCGGGCGATGGCGATCCGCTGGCGCTGGCCGCCGGAGA
>CAYJMY010000079.1:11873-19100 GCA_964371125.1 uncultured Mesorhizobium sp.
CGCCACGTTCGCCGACATGGGCGTCGAAGCCCTTGCGGCCCTTGGCGTCGGACAGCGCCGCGATGAAATCGAGCGCCTCCGCGCGTCCCGCCGCCTCGACCATCATCTCCTCCGTCGCGTCGGGCCGGCCGTAGAGGATGTTGTCGCGCACCGAGCGGTGCAGCAGCGAGGTGTCCTGGGTCACCATGCCGATCTGCGCGCGCAGCGAATCCTGCGTCACCACGGAGATGTCCTGCCCGTCGATCAGGATGCGCCCACGCTCGAGGTCGTAGAAGCGCAGCAGCAGATTGGAGAGGGTCGACTTGCCGGCGCCCGAGCGGCCGACCAGGCCGACCTTCTCGCCGGGGCGGACAATCAGCGACAAGTCCTCGATGACGCCCTTGCCCTTGCCATAGTTGAAGCCGATGCGGTCGAACTCGATGCGCCCTTCGCGCACGACGAGGTCCCTGGCGCCGGGCCGGTCCTCGACCAGGCGGGGCAGCGAGATCGAGCCGATGCCGTCCTGCACCGTACCGATGTTCTCGAAAAGGCCCGACATTTCCCACATGATCCACTGCGACATGCCCCACAGCCTCAGCACGAGGCCGATCGCCACAGCGACCGCGCCGATCGTCACCAGTTCGCCGAGCCACAGCCAGATCGACAGGGCGGCGACGGACGTGAGAAGCAGCGAATTGAGCAGGTAGAGCGCGCCGTAGAGCTGGGTGACCAGGCGCATCTGCCGGTAGACGGTTCCGAGGAAGGAGCCCATGCCTTCCCTGGCGAAGCCGGCCTCGCGCTTCGCGTGCGAAAACAGCTTCACCGTCTGGATGTTGGTGTAGCTGTCGACGACTCGACCGGTCATCACCGAGCGGGCGTCGGCCTGAGCTTCGGAGACGACGCCGAGCCGCGGGATGAAGTAGCGCAGCAGCCCTATGTAGCAGAGGAGCCAGACCACCAGCGGCGCCGCGAGCCGCCAGTCCGATGCGGCGACGATGACCACCATGCCGGTGAAGTAGACAATCACGTAGTTCAGCACGTCGATCAGCTTGATGATGCATTCGCGCACGGCGAGCGCCGTCTGCATCAGCTTGGTGGCGATGCGGCCGGCGAACTCGTCCTGATAGAAGGTCATCGACTGCTTGAGCAGGTAGCGATGCACCTGCCAGCGGATGCGCATCGGGTAGTTGCCCATCAGCGTCTGCTGCGAGATCAAGGAATGGAAGAAGACCGCGGCGGGCAGGGCGAAGAGCACGATGAAGGCCATGCCCGCGAGCTTCCAGCCTTCGGTCGCCAGGAACGTCTCGCGGTTCTGGACCGAAAGCCAGTCGACGATGTTGCCGAGGAAGGCGAACATCCACACTTCGGTGATGGCGATGGCCGACATCAGCACCGCGGCGACAGCGATATAGCCCCACGCGCCCCGCGTGTAGTGCATGCAGAAGGCGACGAGCGTCTTCGGCGGCTCGACCGGCTCTTCGGGCGGGAACGGGTTCAGTCTTTCTTCGAACCAGCGGAACATAGGGGGTCTTTCGTCGGTCTTCCGGTCCTGCGACCGCTCCAGGCGACGCAACGACCTTGGTTTCGTGGTGGCCCCTTGTGGCGGCTCCGCCAGACACTCGGCGGTCCCGATATAGGGCGTTTTTCAGTCTTCGCCGATGCCCGGCGGCGTCATTCCTGACTCCGCACTGGCAGGAGCGTCCCTTGATGCCGCCGCATCGGCGGATCGAAGCGCGCACGTTCCGCGCTGCTCCGGAAGATCGCCCAGGCGGCTCGCCGCGGCTCCGGAAAGCAGGCCGGCACCGGGCCGTCATGCGTCAAGGGTGGAAGTTGGGCGCGGCGCCCTTCTCGGATATGTCCAGACATGATCGTATTCCAACTGCGAACCGGATAGGGGACCGGCGGCTATCGGAACGACGAGGCTCTGGAACTGGAAAGGAAGCTTCGGACCGATGCTGCCGTCAGGCGCGGGGCCTTCGAATGAGGCGAAACGCGTCAACGGGAAAAAATTCCATCTCCGCCTCCTTGGCTCGGGTTGAAGTGGTCCGCTGTATAGACGCAAGGCCGGCGATTAGCTACCCGGCAAGCGTCGCGCGCCGGAATTCCGCGCCGCGTGTGTCATTTCAGCCACCGCCTTCTTCCCGGGGAACCCGACATGCCGAACCGGCCGCGCATCGCGCTCTACCAGCCCGACATCGCCGGCAACACGGGCGCCATCCTCAGGCTCGGCGCGTGTCTCGGGCTCGCCGTCGACATCGTCGAGCCGGCCGGGTTCGACCATTCGGACCGGGCGCTGAAGCGTGCCGGCATGGACTATCTCGACATTGCCGCCCTCACCCGCCATGTCGACTTCGAGCGGTTCGATGCCTGGCGCCGCGGTGAAGGGCGCCGCCTCGTCCTGTTTACGACGAAGGCCACCCTCCCCTACACCGGCTTCGCCTTCGCGCCCGCAGACGTCCTTCTCTTCGGCCGCGAGTCGGCGGGGGTGCCCGACCATGTCCACGAACGGGCCGATGCGCGGCTCGTGATCCCGATGCCGGGCGGCGGCCGCAGCCTGAACCTGGCGATGGCGGCGGCGATGGCCGCCGGCGAGGCGGTGAGGCAGGTCGACAGTCTCGGCCCGAGGTGACGTCCTGATCGTCGAACGCCGAGACCTGCCGTGCGGCGCTCAATCCGCCGCGGGCAGCCGGCGCATCGTGAACTCGATCACGTCGCCAGGCCGTTCGAACCAGCTCTCGATCTCGGTCCAGTAGGCCTGCTTGGGGAAGCGGTCGAACCACTCGCGCGCCTTGTCGCGGGCGGCGCGCCGCGGCAACACGAAGGTCTCGCGAAGGAAGCCGTCGCGTGGCAGACGCGCGCTGTCGGCGCGGGACCGGTCGAGCCGTTTCTTCAGCCCGTCGAGCGGTGGTCTGGACGGCGTCCGCAACGAACAACTCCTTGACGCTACCAGGGAACAGATTAGGGATCGCTGCCGGAAAAGACGAGTCTTTTTGTCCGCGCCGGGCCATCCGGCGCCGGCGAATCGCTCGAAGCGGCGGGAACGGAATGGAACGGCCAGAGATACCGGCAGGTCTGCCGGCTGACATGGAAGACCGGAAGGTGCAGGCCCGAGCCTGGTTCGAGGCGCTGCGCGACCGTATCTGCGCCGCGTTCGAGAAGCTCGAGGACGAGGTCGCCCATGCCGGCATCGACAGGGATCCCGGCCGCTTCGAGCGGACGCCGTGGCTGCGCGAAGTAGGCAAGGGCGGCGGCGGCACCATGGCGATGATGCATGGCCGCGTCTTCGAGAAGGTCGGCGTCCACGTCTCCACCGTCCATGGCGAGTTCTCGCCAGAGTTCCGCAAGCAGATGCCCGGCGCCGAGGCAGACCCGCGCTTCTGGGCGAGCGGCATCTCGCTGATCGCCCATCCGTGGAATCCCAACGTTCCGGCGGTCCACATGAACACGCGCATAGTCGTGACCTCGCGCTGGTGGTTCGGCGGCGGCGCCGACCTTACCCCCGTGCTCGACCGGCGGCGCACCCAGACCGACCCCGATACGCTCGACTTCCATCGCTCGATGCAGTTCGCCTGCCAGAAGAACCCGGCCGTCGCGGACTATGCGAAGTTCAAGGCCTGGTGCGACGAATATTTCTACCTGCCGCATCGTGGCGAACCGCGCGGCGTCGGCGGCATCTTCTTCGACTGGCAGCATTCGCCGGATGCGAAGGGCGGCTGGGACGCCGATTTCCGTTTCGTCCAGGACGTCGGCCGCTCCTTCGTGGTCGTCTACCCGCATCTGGTGCGCAAGAACTTCAACGCCGCCTGGAGCGAAGCCGACCGCGAGGAGCAACTCGTGCGCCGCGGCCGCTATGTCGAGTTCAACCTGCTCTATGACCGCGGAACGATCTTCGGCCTCAAGACGGGCGGCAACGTCACATCGATCCTGTCGAGCATGCCGCCCGAGGTCAGGTGGCCGTAGGTGACAAGAGGCTCAAGCTCTCGCCGCATTTCGTGTTATAGTGATTATCCGAACCAGAACGAGAAAGGAGTCGTCCGATGAAGGAACTGCATTGCGGATCGCTCGTGCCTGGCTGCGACTGGCACACCCGTCACGAGGACGAAGCGGAGATCATCCGCCGCGCTGTCGGACATCTGCGTGAAACCCATGGCGAGACGATCATCCGCGAGACGATGATCGAGGCCATCCGCTCGCGCATCGAAAAGGTCCGCGACGCGGCCTGAGCGCATCCCCGGGCGGCGGCTCAGGCCGCCGTCCTATCCGCTGTGGCCGATCCGCGCGGCTGCGCGCGCCAGCAAGTCGTCGCGCTCGAGCATGAAGCCGCTCTCGATCCACTCCGCTTCCAGCCGCGCCAACAGCGCGCCCAGTTGCGGGCCGGGCCGTGCGCCGAGCGGAATGACGTCGCTGCCGCGGAGCGGAAACACCGGCCGTGTCCACCGTCCGAGCCAGGCCAGCAGCCGCGCGTAGCCGCCCGCCTTCACCAACTCGTCCGTATGATTCACTGCCCGCGCCCGAGCCGCGGCGAGGTCGAGCCGCAACCGGTCGGCGAGCGCCTGCTCGTCGGCGCGGTAGAGCAGCCGGGCGAATGCGCCCTCCGTCGTTTCGGGTGCGACCGGCTTGGCGAGCGCCCATTGCGTCAACCGCGCGGCTTCCGCCTTCGACATCTTCAGCCGTTCCGCCAGCGCCGTCATGCGCTCCACGTCGGGCGGCACGATCGCCTCGAGCCGCAGCATCGGGTCGGGCGGCCAGCGCAGGTCGGCCTCGGCCCGGATAAGTCCGGGGATGGCGTCGATGCCCCAGCGCTCGCTTTCCGGCAGCACCCTGGTCAGCACGCCCGCCTGACGCATCCACAACAGCGCACGCGACGGATCCGGCGCGCCGAGCAGCTTCTTCAGCTCGGCCCAGACGCGCTCGGCCGAGAGCCGGTCGAGACCTTCCTTCAACCGCGCCGAGGCCTTCAGCCCCTCGGCATCGGGCCGGCCGTCGCCGTACCAGGCGAAAAAGCGGAAGAAGCGCAGGATCCTGAGGTAGTCCTCGCGGATGCGCGTCTCGGCATCGCCGATGAAGCGCAGGCGGCGTTCCGCCAGGTCGGTCAAGCCGCCGACAGTGTCGACGACCGTCCCGTCGGCTTCGGCATAGAGCCCGTTGATGGTGAAGTCGCGCCGCTCGGCATCGGCCTTCCAGTCGCGGCCGAAGACGACGCGCGCCCGGCGCCCGTCCGTCTCGATGTCGGCCCTGAGCGTGGTCACCTCGTAGGGACGGTGCCCGGCGATCACCGTGATCGTGCCGTGCTCGGCCCCGGTGGGCACGGCGCGGTAGCCCGCCTTCTCGGCGCGACGCGTCGTCTCGTCGGGCGTCGTCGTCGTCGCGATGTCGACGTCGGAGACGTCCTCGCCGAGCAGCGCGTTGCGCACCGCGCCGCCGGCGATGCGCGCCTTCTCGTCGCCCTCCGACAGGGCGGCGAGCAGGCGCTGCAGGTCGCGATCGGCAAGCCATGCGGCGCGTCCGGCGATGGTCGCGCCGCCGTTCACGCGTAGAGCCTCTCGTAGAGCGTCCTCAGGATGCCGGCCGTCACGCCCCAGATGTAACGTTCGCCAAAGGGCATCGTGTAGAAGAAGCGCTCGCGGTTCTCCCAGACGCGGCTGTCGCGGCGATGGTTCTGCGGGTCCATGAGGAACCGTAGCGGGACCTCGAACGCATCGTCGACCTCGTCGCGGTTGATGGTCAGCAGGAAGTCTGGCCGTACGATCGAAAGAACCGGTGCTATGCGGTAGCCGCTGCCGGACACGTAGTCGGGCAGCCGGCCGACGATGTCGATGAACTCGGAGCCGAGGCCGATCTCTTCTTCGGTCTCGCGTAGCGCCGCATGTTCGGCCGACCGGTCCGTCGGATCGACGCGGCCGCCCGGAAAGGCGATCTGGCCGGAATGGTTGCGCAGGTTCTCCGTGCGCTTGGTCAACAGCACCGTCGCCTCGTCGCCGCGGTCGATCACCGGCACGAGCACGGCGGCGTCGCGCAGCCGGTCGTGAACGAAGAGCGGTCTCAGCTCCGGATTCCAGCTGTGATCGCCATAGTCGGTGCCGGTGAACGGCCCGCGTTCGCGCGCGGCGCGCACGCGAAAATCGTCGGCGGAGAAGGCTGCCCCGGCGAGCGCGTCCATGGTCAGGCGCTCAGCTTTTCCAGCCTGCCGGCCGGCATGATCGGGTAGATTTCTCCCTTCGAGCGTACGCAGAACATTCTTTCGTTTTCGACCTCGATCTCTTCGCCGTGGTTCACCAGTTCGTACATCACCGGACGCGCAACCAGCGCCTCAAGCCGCCCGCGGACCAGGAGGTAGGGTTTCAGCCCCCCGGTGCCTGCCTCGTCGACGAAGCGCAACGGGTGGCCGGGCCCCGCTTCGACCACGTCTCCGACATTGGTGCGGAATGTCATGACCTGTCCGTCGCCCGAGCCGCTGACGTTCATCTCGACGGCGACGAACGGGGCGTCGACCACCCGGATGCCGACCTTCTCGACCGGCGTCACCAGATAGGTCCTGCCGTCGGCGTCCTTGCGCAGCACGGTGGAGAAGAGCTGGACCAGCGGCATGCGACCGATCGGCGTGCCGAGATAGAACCACGTCCCATCGGCGCGGATCTCCATGTCGAGGTCGCCGCAGAAGTCCGGGTTCCAGCGCTCGACCGGCGGCAGGCCCTTGCCGGCGCGCGCCGCGCGCGAAATGAGCGCCTCCAGTCCGCGGGCGTCGCCCGCCCCGGTCAGGCTTCCACCGCTGTCTTCCAAGTCTCCGGCCATGGTCACGAAATAGTCACTGTTGTTGCGCTTGTCAGCCGGGACGGGTGAATTAAGTTCGATCCCACGCACTGCCAAGATGCGAGTCGGGGGATCGCGACGCCTTATAAAGGCGTTCTTGCGGAACAGAGGAACCGGCCTGCATGAGCGTGATCGTCAAGGAACCCGCAATCAGCGAGAAGGATATGGTCGCCGAGGCCGAAAAGGCGCTCGCCGACATTTCGCGCGTGCGCGCGGGCGTCGGCCGGGTGATCTTCGGCCAGGAAGCCGTGGTGGAACGCACGCTGGTCGCCCTGCTCGCCGGCGGCCACGCGCTTCTGGTTGGCGTCCCCGGCCTCGCCAAGACCAAGCTCGTCGAGACGCTCGGCATCGTTCTCGGCCTCGATTCGCGGCGCATTCAGTTCACGCCCGACCTGATGCCGTCCGACATTCTCGGCTCGGAGGTGATGGAGCAGGACG
>CAYJMY010000080.1:0-18944 GCA_964371125.1 uncultured Mesorhizobium sp.
TGATGAGCCTCGGCGTGGCGATCATCTTCGGCATGCTGCGCATCGGCAATTTCGTCCACGGGGCGCAATACATGCTGGGTGCGTTCGGCGCCTGGTACCTGATGCACCTGCCCGAGCTGTTCCCCGGCCTCGGCCTGCCGTCGCTCGGCTACTGGTGGGCGCTGGCGCTGGTGCCCTTCGGCGTCGGGCTGATCGGCGCGGCGACCGAGCGGCTGTTCATCCGCCGCGTCTACGACCTCGAACACGCCTACGGCCTCCTCCTCACCGTCGGCCTCGCCATGGTGATCGAAGGCCTGTTCAACGTCACCTACGGCGCCGCGGGACAGCAGTACGGCGTGCCGGATTCGCTGAAGGGCGGCGTCAACCTGGGCTTCATGTTCCTGCCCGTCTACCGGCTATGGGTGATCGTCGCCGGGATCCTCGTCTGCCTGGCCACGTGGTACGTCATCGAGCGCACCAAGCTCGGCGCCTACCTGCGCGCCGCCACGGAGAATCCCGACCTCGTGCGCGCCTTCGGCATCAACGTGCCGCGCATGCTGATGCTGACCTACGCCTTCGGCGTCGGCCTCGCCGGCCTTGCCGGCGTCATGGCCGCGCCGATCTACCAGGTCAGCCCGCAGATGGGCCAGTCGATCATCATCACCATCTTCGCCGTGGTCGTCATCGGCGGCATGGGCTCGATCTTCGGCGCCATCGTCACCGGCCTGATGCTGGGCATGATCGAGGGCCTGACCAAGGTATTCTGGCCGCAGGCCTCGACGACCGTGATCTTCGTCATCATGGCGATCGTGCTCGTCTTCCGGCCGGCCGGCCTGTTCGGCAAGGAAACGGTTGCGGCGCACGCGTCCGACATCTCGTCGGCGCGGCCCAACAGCATTCTCGAGAACGGCCGCCTGTGGCTCGGCCTCCTCGCCGCAGGCGGCGTCGCTCTGCCGTTCTTCGTCTATCCCGTCTTCGGCATGAAGCTGCTCTGCCTGGCGCTTTTCGCCTGCGCCTACAATCTGATCTTCGGCTATGTCGGCCTGCTCGCCTTCGGCCATGCCGCGTTCTACGGCTCGTCGGCCTACATCGCCGCCTTCACCGCCGCCTCGTGGGGCTTCCCGACCGAGCTCGCCATCCTCTCCGGCGTGGCCATGGCGACACTGCTCGGCGCGCTGTTCGGCTGGCTGGCGATCCGCCGCCAGGGCCTCTACTTCGCCATGATCACGCTGGCGCTTGCCCAGCTCGTCTATTTCTACGTCATCCAGGCGCCGTGGACGCATGGCGAGGACGGCATCCAGTCGGTGCCGCGCGGCCATCTCCTCGGCTTCATCGACCTCAACGAACCATTCAACATGTACTATTTCGTGCTGGCGGTTTTCCTCGGCGGCTTCGCCCTGATCTACCGCATCGTACATTCGCCCTTCGGCCAGGTGCTGAAGTCGATCCGCGAGAACGAGCCGCGCGCCATCTCGCTGGGCTATTCCACCGACCGCTTCAAGCTGATCGCCTTCACGCTGTCGGCTGGTCTCGCCGGCCTCGCCGGCGGCACCAAGGCGATCGTCTTCCAGATCGCCTCGCTCGCCGACGTCTACTTCATGACTTCGGCCGACGCGCTGCTGATGACGCTGATCGGCGGCGTCGGCACGCTGCTCGGGCCGGTCGTCGGCGCCGTCATCGTCGTCACCATGCAGAAGGAGTTCGCCACGCTCGGCAGCTGGGTGATCGTCGTCCAGGGCGCCGCCTTCGTGCTCTGCGTCCTGTTCCTGCGCAAGGGCGTGGTCGGCACGCTGGAGAGCTGGCTTTCCGCCCGCGAGGAGCGCCGCCGGCTGAAGGACGCGCCGGACGCGCGGCCGGCGCCCACGGGAGCGCAGCACTGATGGCGAAGCCGCTCGCCGTCGTCGTCGGCGCCGGGCCGGGCCTGGGAATCGCCCTGGTGCGCCGCTTCGCCTCGGCGGGCATGTCCGTCGCCTTCATGGCGCGGCGGCCGGAGGCCGTCGCCGGCTACCAGCGGCAGCTCGACGCCGAGGGGCTGGAGACGCTGGGCTTCGTCGCCGACGCCGGCGATCCGGCGGCGGTCTCGGCCGTCTTCGACCAGCTGCGCCAGAGCCATGGCGACGCGGAGGTCCTCGTCTACAACGCCGCGATCATCGAGCCGTCGCGCTTCGTCACGCCGTCCGGCATCGCCGAGGCGCAGTATTCCACCGCGCCCGGTTGGAAGGCGCATGGCGAGCCGGTCACCTTCGACTATTTGATGGACGCTTTCCGCACCAACGTCGCCGGCGCGCTGCACGCCGCCCAGCAGGTGGCGCCGGCGATGATGGCGCGCCGCCGCGGCACGATCCTGCTGACCGGCGGCGTTCTCGCCTTCGGCCCGTGGATCGAATGGGGCGTCACCTCGCTCGGCAAGGCGGCGCTGCGGAGCCTCGGCCACTCGCTCTTCAAGGAGTTGTCGCCGCACGGCGTCCAGGTCGCCACCGTCGCCATCCACGGCACCATGGCCAATGGTACGCCATACGACCACGACCGCGTTGCCGACGCCTACTGGCGGCTCCACGGCAGGCCGCAGGAGGAGTGGGAGCCCGACTTCCACTTCAAGCCGCACGCCGACGACGGCGCGGATCCCGACGCATGACCCCGGCGATCGATTTCACCGGCCGCAAGGCCCTCGTCACCGGTGGCGCCAGCGGCATCGGCGAGGTCACGGCGAGACTGCTCGTCGAGCTCGGCGCATCGGTTGTGCTGGCCGATTTCAACCGCGACGCCCTGCCCGCCGCGCTGGAACGCACCGGCGCGGTGGCCTGGACAGCCGGCGACGTCGCCTCGGAAGAGGACGCCGAGCGCATGGTGGCGGAGGCGGCAGAGGCTCTCGGCGGCATCGACCTGCTGTTCAACTCGGCCGGCATCGGCGACGACCTCGTGCCGCTGCACAAACAGACCACCGCGCGCTGGCGACGCGTCTTCGACGTCAATCTGTGGGGCACGCTGCTCGTCTCGCGCGCCGCGGGAAGCCTGATGGTGGCGCAGCGCCGCGGCGCCATCGTCAACGTCTCCTCGATCGTCGGGCTGGACGCGTTTCCCGGCCGCTCGGCCTACGGCGTCGCCAAGGCCGGCATCGGCCACCTCACCAAGACGCTCGCCTGCGAATGGGGCGAATACGGCATCCGCGTCAACGCCATCGCGCCGGCCTACACGAAGACGCCGATGGTCAAGGACCTGCTCGACCGCAAGGTCTTCGACCCGGGCGTCATCGAGCGGCGCACGCCGCTGGCGCGCATGGCCGAGACGGAAGAGATGGCCAAGGCCGCGGCGTTCCTCCTGTCGGACTGGGCGAGCTACGTCACCGGCGTCGTGCTGCCGGTCGACGGCGGCTGGAGCGCCTACGGCGCCGCCGGCGACGTGGTGAAGATCAGGCACGAGTGATCCCTCCCCCTCGAGGGGAGGGTGCCGAGCGAAGCGAGGCGGGTGGGGTTGCCTCCGCTGCCTCGACCTCCCGAAAGACCACGCCGGGCACTGCCTTCGCCGACCCCCCCCGGCCGGCCCCTGGCCGGCCACCCTCCCGTCGAGGGGAGGGATCACCCGCGCCGGTACTTCCCCAGCCCGCCTTCCTTGAGCGCCGCGACGAGGTCGCGCTTGCGGATCTTGGCGGCTTCGACCGGCATGTCGTCGATGATCTCGACGCGGCGCGGCGCCTTGTAGGCGGCGAGTTCCTGCCGGCACCAGAGGCGCAGATCCTCGGCGTTCGCCACAGCACCCTCGGCGAGCACGACGACGGCGACCGGGATCTCGCCGCGCTCGGCGTCGGGCGCCGGCACCACCGCGCACATGGCGACTGCCGGATGCCGGTAGAGCACGCTCTCCACTTCCAGCGGGTAGATGTTGTGACCGCCGGTGATGATGACGTCCTTCTTGCGGTCGACGATGAAGAGGAAGCCGTCCGCGTCGACGAAACCGAGGTCGCCGGACCGCCAGCCGAGCGGGCCGAAGGCCGCGGCGGTCGCCGCCTCGTCGCCGAGATAGCCCTTGGCCACGCAGTCGCCGCCGATGATCACCTCGCCGATCTCGCCGGGGGGCATCTCATTGCCGTCGTCGTCGACGATGACGATGCGCGACGAGCCGACCGGCAGGCCCGCGGCGCCCGGCTTGCGGATGCCGGCGGTCGGCTCCATGACGTTCTGCCCGCAGGTCTCGGTCGAGCCGTAGACCTGCGTGACCCTGACGCCGGAGAACTCCTCGAAGCGCTTGATGACCGGCTGCGGCACCGGCGAGCCGCCGGTGGTGCAGATGCGCAGCGACGACAGATCGTGGCGCGCCGGGTCGTGGTCGTTGACCATGTAGACATACATGGTCGGCGTGCCGCCGAAATAAGTGGCGCGGTAGCGCCCGATGTCGGCCATGACGCGCTCGGTGTCCCAGCGCTCGTGCAGCACGATCGTGCCGCCGGTATAGAGGCAGAGATTGAGCGTCACCGTCAGGCCGAAATTGGTGAACAGCGGCACGGCGCAGAGATAGACCTCCTCGCCGAAGCGCGTGCGGTGCGACACCATCATGTCGCGCAGCGTCGAGGCGATGTTGAAATGGCTCTGCGCGGTGCCCTTCGGCGTGCCGGTCGTGCCCGAGGTGAAGAACAGCGAGGCGGTGTCGTCGAAGGCGCAGGCGACGTCGCTGAAGGTGGCCGGCGCGGCGCGCATCGCGGCGTCGAGGTCGTCCTCACGGGCGACGCCACCGCCGGCGACCAGGCAGGCGGCGAGGCCGGCGAACTCGCCGCGGATCTCGGAGAAATACGGCCAGGTCGAACCGTCGGCGACGATGGCGCGCATGCCCGTGCGGGCGACGATGGCGCGCAACTCGGCATGGCGGAACATGGCACTGAGCGGCGCCGGCACGGCGCCGAGCCGCTGGCAGGCCCAGAAGGCGACCGCCATCAGCGGCGTCGACGGCAGATAAAGCCCGACGCGGTCGCCCTTGCCGATGCCGCGGGCGGCGAGCACGTTGGCCATGCGCGCCGTTGCCTCGGCGAAGGCGCGGTAGGTGAACGTGCCCTCTTCAGCGACGATGAAGGCGCGGTCGGGCACCAGCCGGACGTTGCGGGCGAGAATCTGGCTCAGGATTTCCATGGGACCGCTCAGGAGATGAGGATGCCGCTGTCGACCGGCAGCTTCTGCCCCGTGGTGCGGCGCGATTCGTCGCCGGCGAGGAACAGCACGGCGTTGGCGACGTCGAGCGGGTCGGCGATGCCGAGGAGATAGGCGTCCCACTGCTTCTTCAGGTGCGGCTCGCGCTCGAAGAAGCCGAGCACGCGCGGCGTGCCCACCGCACCGGGGATGACGACGTTGACGCGGATGTTATCTTTGGCGAACTCGACGGCCATCGAGCGGGTCAGGGCGACGACGCCGCCCTTGGAGGCGGTGTAGGCGTCGCGGTTGGGAATGCCCATCTCGGCGACGATCGAGGCGCTGTTGACGATCGAGCCGCCGCCCGACTTCTGCATCAGCGGGATCGCCGAGCGGCTGCACAGCCAGGTGCCGAACAGATCGAGCTTCAGCGCCCGCCAAAACTCCTCGAGCGGCGCCACGGTGAGCGGCCCGTCGGCCGAGGTCGAGCCGCCGGCATTGTTGAAGAGCACGTCGAGACGGCCGTAGCGGCTGTCGATCGCGGCAAAGGTCGCGGCGACGCTGTCGGGCTCGGTGACGTCGGTCTCAAGGAACAGCGCCTCGCCACCCTCGGCGGCGATCTCGGCGACGATCGCCTCGCATTTGTCGGCGCTGCGCGCGGCGAGAACGGTCTTCGCGCCCTCGCGTGCGAACAGCCGCGCCGTCACCTCGCCGATGCCGCCGCTGGCGCCGGTGACGACCGCTACCTTGTTGGCCAGCCGGCCCGCCATCGCCATCCGCTCCCTGACCGTATGCCCTGTCTGAAACACGCTCGATGCTGGACCGGATGGCATCGTGGCGCAACGGTCGCGTCGTCCGTTTGCAGTAGACCGGATTTCGTCACGGGGCTGGCGCCGCCGCAGCGATCAGGACGCGCCGAGGAGCACACCGCCGGCGGCGCCGACGAGCACCACGATCCACGGCGGCGCCTTCCAGGCCATCAGCAGCACGAAGCAGGTCAGCGCCAGGGCGAACCGGCTCGGACCGGTGACGGCGGCCGTGAACACCGGGTCGTAGAGTGCAGCGCCGAGGATGCCGACCACGGCCGCATTGGCGCCGCGCACCAGTGCCTGGACGCCGGCCATCCTGCGGAAGCGGTCCCAGAACGGAATGACGCCGACCAGGAGCAGGAAGCCAGGCAGGAAGACGCCGGCGAGCGCCACCGCCGCACCGGCGGGACCGCCCGGACCGGTATCTGTAATGGCGCCGAGATAGGCGGCGAAGGTGAACAGCGGCCCCGGCACTGCCTGGGCGGCGCCGTAGCCGGCGAGGAACCGGTCATGGCCGACCCAACCGCGGCCGACCACCTCGGTCTCGAGGAGCGGCAACACGACGTGGCCGCCACCGAACACCAGCGAACCGGCCCTATAGAAGGCGTCGAACACCGCCAGCACCGGCGCGCCGGCGGTGCCGGCGGCGAATGGGAGACAGGCGAGGAGAACGAAGAACAGCGTCAGCGAGACCACGCCCACCCGTCGCGAGACCGGGAAACCGGCATGCACAGCCGCCGGTTCGACGCCGGTCCGGCAGACGAGAAGGCCCGCCAGGCCTCCGGCGGCAATCGCAAGCACCTGGCCCGCCGAGCCGGCCGCGGCAAAGACGATGAGCACGGCCCCCAGCGCGATGGTCGCTCGCTCGCGGTCCGGGCAAAGGCTGCGCGCCATGCCCCACACGGCCTGCGCCACGATCGCCACCGCGACGATCTTCAGGCCGGCGACGATGCCGCTCCCGACCGGCCCGCCGAAGGCCGCGGCCCCGTAGGCGAACGCCAACATCAGTGCCGCCGAGGGCAGGGTGAAGGCGAGGAAGGCGGCGAGCGCGCCGAGCGGTCCGCCGCGCGACAACCCCAGCGCGAAGCCCACCTGGCTCGACGCCGGGCCGGGCAGGAACTGGCAGAGCGCGACGAGTTCGGCATAGGCCTTCTCGTCGATCCATCTGCGCCGCAGGATCAGTTCGTCGCGGAAGTAGCCGAGATGGGCGATCGGACCGCCGAACGAGGTCAGGCCGAGCTTGAGGAAGGCGAGGAAAACCTCGCCCGCCGAACCGCGCAACGGCGTCGGCCCGCCTCCTGCCGCTGGGTGGTTCATCGTTCGAACGCTGCCTCACCACGGTGGGATACCGCGCGTAGGCGGTTTTGGCGGAACGTTCGCGACAAGGCAATCCCCGGGCAATCCCCCGGCGCCCGGCCGGGATCGTCGCCGTCCGGCGTATCTTCTATTCCGCCACCGGCGGCGAAGCGGAATCAGCCGTCCGGCAGCGCCGTTCTCGTCATCCCGATACCTGAAGAGCCTGCCTCATGCTTTTCAGGTAGAAATCGAGAGACTGGCTGAACTGCTCGGCCGGCGATGACAGCCCGACGACAAAGGGCATCGACCCGTCATCGATCGGCATCGCCACGCAACACAAGCCTTCTGTGTATTCCTCATTGTCGATGGCATAGCCGTTGGCGCGGATCACCTCGAGTTCCCGGCGAAGTTCGGCAATATCGGTGATCGTGTTCGCGGTCCTGCGCTGCAGGGAATGACTTGCGAGATAGCGTTCCCGGATGGGTCCGTCCGCCATGGCGAGGAGCATCTTCCCCGATGCGCGTGCGTGGGCATCGCTTGACAGCCCGTGGGGCACTTCGGCTGCCTGGATGGCATTTCGGCCGCGAACCACCGCCAGCGTCGTGATCTCGCCTTCCCACCATCCGACCGCATATGACGTCTCGCCCGTCGCGTAGGCTATGGCCCGCACATAAGGAGAAAGACGCTCCGGCGGCGCCAGATGGCGCGGAAACGCTTCGGCGAGGATGCCGATCCGCAATCCGAGCAGGTACTTCTGGTCGGGACCGCGGGTCAGAAGTCCGAGCGTGACCATGGTATGCACGAGGTGGTAGGTCGCCTGGCGCGGAATTTCGAGCCTGTCGCTGATCTCGACGGCGCGAAGCCCGTTGTTGCTCTGGGCCACCGCGAACAGGATCTTGCTCGCCTTTGCAACCGACTGTACGCGCGGCTCGCGCGACTTCGGCTTCTCCGCTTCGAGTCCCCACGCCTTGTTCAGCGATTCGAGATCTTTTTCTGGCTGGCGCGACTGCAATTGAGTTTCCTCTTTCAGGTCTGTCGAGCGGTCTTTTTGTCCCGGCCCAAGATCATTGCCGCAAAGGCTATCGTCAGGCTGCCTATGACCAGCATGGAACTTACGGCGGCGATCGTCGGATCGATCTCGTCGCGAAGCGAGCCAAACATCACCTTGGTTACCGTCGTGTTCTGTCCCGCCGCGATGAACAGGCCCAGCACTACTTCGTCAAGCGAGGTGACAAAGGCAAACAACATTCCTGACAACACACTGCCCTTGATCTGGGGCAGTGTCACCCTCAGGAAAGCGTCGAGCCGGCCACATCCGAGGCTGCGCGCCACCATCTCCTGGTTCATGTCGAACGAACGCAGGCCCGACAGGACGGTCGTCACCACGAATGGCACCGCCAGCATTGCATGGGCCAGAACCAGGCCCGTGAAATCGCCCAACCAACCAATGCGGACATAGATATAGAATATCCCAATGGCGAGGATGATGTGAGGCACGATCAGCGGCAACAGAAGAAGGTTGCGCATCCACCTGAAGAACGCGTGATTTCCCGAGTGGATGGCATAGGCTGCGGCGGTGCCGATCGGCGTGCTGATGACGACTGTCGCCACGGCGAGCTTGAGGCTGACCAGCATCGACTCGTACCAGTCTACCTTGGTGAAGAACCTCTCGAACCAGCGCAACGACCAGCCGGGCGGCGGAAAATCCAGATAGCGCGAACTCGAAAACGCCATCGGAATGACGACGAACACCGGGAGCACCAGGAACAGGAGAATAAGGGCCGCCAGAATATATAGCCAGATCCGGCCGCGGAGCGGAACAGGTTGATGCATCAGCCGCGTCCTTGAAAGATGCGCTCTAACGACAGGAATCGCCCGATCAGTCCAAACAGCCCGAGGACCAGAGCGAGGAACAGCACGGCTATCGCGCTCGCCGGCCCCCAGTTCATGTGCAGGTTCACGTCGCGCTCGATGATCATGGCGACCACCATCACGCGGCCGCCCCCGAGGATCGCCGGAGTGATGTAGAAGCCGAGGCTCAGCACGAAGACGAGGACGATGCCGGCCACCAGGCCGGGCAGCGACTGCGGCAGGTACACGCGGCGGAATCCGTAGATCACCGAGGCGCCGAGGCCGAGCGCGGCGCGCATCAGATCGGCATCGATGCGCCGCATGCCGGCGTAGAGAGGAAACACCATGAACGGCAGCATGATATGGACCATGCCGATCATGGTGCCGCTCAGATTGTGCACCAGATGAAGCGGCTCGGCGACGATGTCCGAGCCGACCAGCAGCTGGTTCACGACGCCCTTGCGCTGCAGAAGAACCAGCCAGGCGTAGGTCCGCACGAGCGCGCTGGTCCAGAACGGCAGCGCGACCAGCGCCAGACAGATCGTCTGCAGCCATTTCGGCATCAAGGTGATCGCGTAGGCCAGGACATAGCCGAGGACCGCGCAGATCACGGTTACGCCAAGCGCGAGTTGCAGGGTCAGCGCCATGCTCGTGAACAGCGAGCCATCGGCGAAAAGGCGGGTATAGTTTGCGAGCGTGACGGAACCGTCCTTGTCGATGAAGGACAAGCCAACCAGCCAGGCCATGGGCACGAACAACAGGGCAGCCATGATTGCCAGCGCCGGCAGGCTGAGCAGCGCGAGCACGAACTGCTCGCGCCTTTCCGCGTGCACCACGTCGCGATCGCGCGCTTGCCGGATCGCACCAGCCTGGGTTCCGACGGCCGATGTCATCGGATGAACCCGGCCGAGGGGTGCGCGCGAGGATACTCCCGCACATATTTCAGGAAACGCGACAGGCTGGTGTCGCCCCGGGTCATCACCCCCTGGCGGTAGTGGATGGTGTTGAGGATGTCCTTGTCTTCCATGATGGTGCGACGGCTGACCCGGATCGTCTCCGCAAGGTGCTCCTCGGCGCCGGGGCCGCGAAGCACGGCCTGGCAGGCGTAGACTTCATGCTGGCCCGGTCGCGGAAGACCGAACCCGACGACGCCGGCGCGCCAGAAATCCCCGTAGCGGCCCCAGCGGTAGAATACGCTGGTGCCGAGGATCCCGGCGGTGTTATTCATCGGCACGCCGCCCTGATGCACGCCGGAATAGCTGAACTCCAATCCCCGCTCGTGCCAGTTCACCAGGTCGTGCGGATCCTCGACATCGAACTTGACCTTGTGGACCACCTTGAGGTGCTGCATGTCGGGCGTGTTGGCGGCGAATACCCACGGGTCGCAGTTCAGACGCTCGTCGGCCTTGTAGCTCGACATGAGCAGGTCTTCTTCCGGATAGGGCAGATCCGGAAGCTCGAACAGCGGGTTCTCTCCATTGAAGGCCCAGATGATGCCGTAGCGCTCCCGGCTCGGGAAGACGAACAGGCAGGCGCGCTTCGGCGGCGGATCGCCGATCCCGGTCTTCACGCATTTGCCGTTGACGTCGTATTCCCAGTGATGGAACGCGCATTGAATGCGATCCCCGACCACCTGACCGACCGAAAGGTCGGCGCCGACATGAGGACAGTAGGCGCTCATCACATGCGCCTTCCCTGCCTGGTCGCGGAAGATGACGATCCGCCCGTCGAGGAAGTCGCGCCCGACGACCCGGCCTTGCGCGACCTCGGTCGTCAGGGCGACCGGGAACCAGGACTGGGTGAACAGACCGCCCTCGCCTTCGGCCATGACCGGTTGCCAGCGGGCGACGGGAGGCTCTTTCTCGATGGCGTCCACCGCCTTCTCCTTCATCTCACGGGGATGACAATGACGTCTGCCGGGTCGATCCCCAGCATCAGATGCTCGCCGGTCACGGGAAGCGGCCCACCCAGGCCGACGCGCAGCGAACGGCGGATCGACAGGCGCTGGCCGCTGCCGACGTCCGCCAGCACCAGCATGCTGTCGCCCTGATAGATGACGTCGGCGATCCGCGCCGGAATGCGATTGGTCGCCTCGCCGCACTCCTGCGGCAACAGCATACGCTCGGCGCGAAGCGCCACGACCAGGTCGCGTGCATCGGGCAGGGGCTTGGCGGGACGGATGCGGCAGCCGTCACACATGACATGCGAACGATCATCGCCGGCGGTGCCCGACAGAAGCGTTGTCTCGCCGATGAACTGCGCGGTGAACGTCGTCGTCGGCGTATTGTAGATTTCCTCCGGCGAACCGTATTGGACGATCTGTCCCTTGTTCATAACGGCGATGCGGTCGCTCATGGTGAGGGCTTCCCGCTGGTCGTGCGTTACATAGACGGTGGTCGCGCCGATCTTCTTGTGCAGCTGGCGAATCTCGACCTGCATCTCCTCGCGGAGATTCTTGTCGAGTGCTGAGAGCGGCTCGTCCATGAGCACGATCCGCGGCGAGAAGACCACAGCCCGGGCAAGCGCGACGCGCTGACGCTGCCCGCCCGACAGCGCGGTGACCGACCGCTCGGCCAGGTGCTCGAGCCTGACCAGCTTGAGTACCGCCGCCACGCGCTCGGCGATCGCCTGCTTGGCGACGCGGCGCACCTTTAGCGGAAACGCGACGTTCTCGCCGACCGTCATGTGCGGGAACAGGGCATAGTTCTGGAACACCATGCCCAGTTCGCGCTTGTTGACCGGTCGGAGGGTGACGTCCTCCTGCCCGAACAGGACGCGCCCCTGATCCGGCCGGGCGAACCCGGCGATGATGTTCAGAAGCGTCGTCTTGCCGGAACCGGACGGACCAAGCAGCGTGACGAAATCGCCCGCCGCCAGGCTCAGGGACACCACATCGAGCGCCCGGAACGTCTCATAGGACTTGCTGACTCCGGCAATCTCGATGCTCAGAGGTTGCAGGTTGGCGACCGTCGTCACGTCGACGTCGTGTCGCCGTACATCCCCGGATTGCTTTCGAAGAGGCAAGTCCTGATTCATCTTCTAGGGTCCGCTACTGGATGAACTTGCCGAAGCGCTCGTACGCCGCCATGGCTTCGGCGGATGCATACCAGGTCGGATCGACGACCACCTGCAGCGGCAGGTTCTGCGGCGCCGTCGGCATCCAGGACATGAGCTCGGGCGAGATGATGCCGGTGTCGAACGCTTTCGGATTGGCCGGGCCGTATCCGCTGAGCACGGCGAAGTTCGCCTGGTTCACCGGGTCGAGCGCCGAGTCGATCAGCTTCATGGCCGCAGCCGGATCGGCGGCGTTCTTGGGCAGGAGCCAGCCGGTGATGTCGAGGAACGCCTGGTTCCAGAGGAAGCCGACGTCGGAGCCTTCCTTGGCGAGCGACATGGCGCGGCCGTTGGGGAACACCGCCATGTCCACTTCGCCGTCACGCATCAGCTGCATGACGTCGGCGGGCGAACGCCACCAGACCCCCACCGAGGGCTTGATCTCCTCGAGCTTCTTGAAGGCCCGGTCGACGCCGCCCGGCGCCTTGAGCGTGGCGTAGACCTCCTCCGGCTTGACGCCGTCGGCCATCAGGGCGGCCTCCAGCGCGTACAGGCCCTGGCTGTTCATGGCGCGGCGCCCCGGGAACTTGTTGACGTCCCAGAAGTCGGCCCAGGTCTGCGGCGCTTCGCCGTACTTGGACTTCTGGTAGGCGAGCCCGTACGAGAACGTGTAGGTGCCTATGTAGTTTGCCTGGGCGAACGCCGTCGGAATCTTCGACTTGTCGATGATGGAGTAGTCGATCGGCATGAGAAGCCCGGCCTGCGAGGCTTCTTCGCAACGGGCGAAGCCGATGTCGGCGATGTCCCATCCGGGCGCGCCCGACGTCAGGTGAGCCTTGATGCCCGCCCAGCCGCCGCTGAGTTCGTCGCGCACCACGAAACCGAGCTTCTCGGCGTCGGCGAACAATCCTTTCAACACCGATTCCGAGGTGCTTCCGCCCCATCCGGCATAAGTCACGGTGGTCCCGGCTTGCGCCAGGGATGCGGAGCCTGCGAACAGCGTTGCCGCCATCCCGAGCGCCGCGACGAATCTGTAGGTCTTCGATATCATTGCTGGTTCCCCTTACATTGTGTTCACGGTTCGACCCGGGTCCAGGAGCAGTTTCGACATCAGCCCGTTGATTGACCTGGGTTTGGCAGGCAGCCGGCGCCGGTCATTCGGCGACGGCGATCGCTTCGATCTCCACCAGGAGTTCCGGCTTCACCAACTGCTTGACGACGACCAGGGTGGAGGCGGGCTTGGTGGCTCCGAGTATCTCGCTGCGCACCCTGGCGTATTCCGGGTAGTCGTCCAGGTTGATCAGATAGATCGTGGTCTTGACGATGTTCCCCAGATCCATCCCGGCGCTCTGCAGGACGCTTCGGAGATTGGCGAACGCCGTCCTCGTCTGGGCGGCGATGCCCTTTTCGATATTGCCCTTGACGTCCCAGCCGACCTGGCCGGCGGTGTAGAGCGTGCGCGCACCGGCCGCGACCTCGATGCCGTGGCTGTAGCTCGGCGGCACGCCGAGCGTTGGCGGATTGTGGATGGTGGTCATGTCGTCGGCACCTGTCCTCGTTCGTTCGTGATCAGTTGATGAAGGCCGCGGACGGATGGGCGCGCGGGAAGTCGCGGACGATCGCGAGGTATTTCGACAGGGTGCGGTCGGCCTGCGTGAAATATCCCTGCCGGTAGTGGACCGTATTGAGGATGTCCTTGTCCTCGTTGACCGTCCGCTGCGAGATCGCCTTCATCTCGGCCAGCTGCGCTTCCTGGTCCTTGCCGCGCAGGACGATGGTAGCGCCGTAGATGCTGTGCACGCCCGGGCGGGGAATGCCGAAGCCGGTCACGGCCGCGCACCAGTAGCCATTGTAGGTGCCGGTTCGCCAGAAGAAGCTCGAACCGCGGATACCGAGCGTCCAGTCCATCGCGACGCCGCCCTGGTGGTGCGCCTTGACGCGGTATTTCAGGCCGAACTCGTCCCATTCGACGAGGTCGTGCGGGTCCTCGACATCGAACTTGACCTTGTGCACCACCTTCAGGTGCTGCATGTCCGGCGTGTTGGCGGCGAACACCCAGGGGTCGCAGTTGAGCGGCTCGGGCAGGGTGTAGTTGAAGATGTGCATGTCATCTTCCGGGTATTCCATCAGCGGCAACTCGAAGAGCGGCTCGGTGCCGTTGAAGGCCCAGATGATGCCCCACCGCTCGAGCGTCGGGAACTTGAACAGCTGGGCGCGGCGCGGCGGCGGATCGCCGATGCCGGTCTTCACGCACTGGCCGTTGCCGTCGTATTCCCAGTGGTGAAACGCGCACTGGACATTGTTGCCGACCACCTCGCCGACGCCGAGGTCGGCGCCGACATGCGGGCAGTAGGCGCTCATCACGCGCGCCACGCCGTCATCGCCGCGGAACACGACGATCCGCCCGTCGAGGAAGCTGCGGCCGAGCAGTTTGCCCTTCGGCAGTTCGGATGAAAGACAGATCGGGTACCAGGACTGGCGGAACAGGCCGTCCTGGCCCTCGGCGGGTATCGGCCTGGCGTGACCTTCCTTCGGCGCTTGCGCGTTCATGCGTAATCTCCTTCTCTTTCCAGACGGCGTAAAGCGGCTTCAACGATGCGTTCCGGATTGGGCAGAAGCGCCGCCTGCAGGACCGGCGATGCCGGCATGCGCACATCCGGAGTGGCGACCCTTTCCACCGGCGACCGCAACCGGCCCCAGTGGCGTTCGGTGATGCGTGCGGCGATCTCGGCCCCGACGCCGCCGGTCCGATTGGCTTCGTGGACCACGACGACACGGCCACCGCCTGCGGCGACGGCTTGCGCCAACGCCTCGTCATCGATCGGCGTCAGCCAGCGAAGATCCAGGACGCCGGCCTCGATGCCCCTTCCTGCGAGCGATTCGGCGGCCGCCAGCGCCATCGGCACGGCGGTGCTCCAGGCGACCAGCGTCAGGTCGCCGCCCCTGCGGCGCCAGCGTGCGCCGCCGACGGGTTCGGGCGCGCCGCCCGTTTCCACCATCATCTTCTCCGGATAAAGCGCCCGCGCCTCGACGATCACCGTGGGATCGGGATCGGCGATCGCGGCGAGCAGCATCGAATAGGCATCCTGCGCATTGGAGGGCAGGCCGACCTTGATGCCCGGAATGTGGCAGAGCAGGGCTTCCAGGGACTGCGAGTGCTGGGCGCAGGAGCCCGGCGTTGCGCCCTGTTGCATGCGTACGACCATCGGCGCGCTGCTGGCGCCGCCGGTGATGTAGCGGATGTTGGCCGCCTGATTGACGATCTGGTCGAGGGCGACAAGCATGAAGTCGGCCCACATGATTTCCACCACCGGACGCAGGCCCTCCATCGCCGCGCCGACGGCCGAGCCGAGAATGGCGCTTTCCGCGATCGGGGTGTCGAACACCCGCTGCGCGCCGAAATCGCGCTGCAGGTAGCGCGTGGCGGCGAAGATGCCGCCGGAGCCGCCGCAGTCCTCGCCGTAGACGACCACGTCGGGGCTCGCCGCCAGGGCATGGCGAAGCGCCTCGTTGACGGCCTGGATATAGCCCAGCTCGCGAACCTCGACGGCGCCGGCGGCGCGCGCCTTGACCCGTAGCGCCTCCTGCACGACGTGACGGCGGGCGGAACGCGGATCGGGATTGGCTGCGGCTCTCACGCGAGCGGTGAGGTCTTCGATCCGGCGATCGTTCCCAGCCCGCATCTCCGCGAGCTGCGCGGCCGTGGATGATCCCGTCGCGACCAGCCGCTCCTCGATCAGCTGGAGCGGATCGAGGCTGGCGGCGAGCGCCCTGTCGGCCTTGGAGCGATAATGCTCCACGTCGCGATTGTAGTGGCCCCACAGGCGTGACACGCGGCATTCGAGCAGGGTGGGGCCCTCGCCGCGACGCGCCCTGTCGGCGGCAGCCCGGACCGCGTCGCGCACCTCGGCGGGATCAGCACCGTCCACGGTCATGCCGGGCATGCCGTAGGCAGCTGCGCGCCTGGCGAGATAGTCGAGCGGGATGATCCGCTCGGTCGGCGTCATCTCCGACCAGCCATTGTGCTCCAGCAGGAAGACGACCGGCAGCTTGCGCGAGACGGCGAAGACCATCGCCTCGTGCACCGATCCCTGGCTGGTTGCGCCGTCGCCGATCGACACGACCGTCACGCCGCCGTCGGCGCGATGCTGCTGCGCCATGGCAACCCCGGCCGCAATGGGGCAGCCGGCGCCGACGATCGAATTTTCGCCGATGAACCCGGCCCGCGGCGCCATGACCAATGCCGAACCGGCACGACCGCCATTGATACCATCCGCCTTGTGGCAGATCTCCGACAGGAGCTCGTAGGGAGAGACGCCGAACTCGAGCGCCCAGCCGTGGCCGCGGTAGGTCGCGACGATCCGGTCGCGTTCTTCCAGCGCCGCGGCGGCACCGACGGGAACGGCTTCCTGACCGGCGCACAGGTGGGTCGAGCCCGCGACGAGCGGCGGCTTCTCGGCGCTGAGGTCCCAAACCCGCTGCTCGAACGCCCGGATGAAATGGACCCGCCTGTAGAATTCGAGGCTCGTGTCTTCGCCGGGAAGCGCCACTGCACCCCCGCCCTCGCCGACGCCCCCGCCTGCAACAAACCCGTTCATCCGCCTCCCCATGACCGCCCCGTTGATTGAACTTAAGGCTTGCAGGAAGTGCATGTTGTGTCAATATATGTTTCGTATATCACTATATGATAGTTCTACTACGGGCGGACCATGAACGACGGACAGAAAATCGACGTGCGCCTGACGGCGATCCGCTACGCGGCCCGCGACATCAATCTCTTCGAATTCAGCCGGATCGACGCGCTTCCGCTTCCCGCCGCGGAGCCCGGCGCGCACATCGACCTGCACCTCGCCGACGACCTGGTCAGGCAGTACTCGCTTGTCGAAGCCGGGGAAAACCTCTCGACCTACACTGTCGGGATCAAGCACGAGGCGAAAGGGCGCGGCGGTTCCAGCTTCGTCTTCGACCGCCTGAAGGTCGGCGACGTGCTTTCGATCAGTTCGCCCCGCAACAATTTCCGACTGGCGGAATCGGCGCCGATCAGCATCTTCGTCGCCGGCGGCATCGGCATCACGCCGATCCATGCGATGATGAGCCGGCTATCCGAAATCGGACGGCCATGGAAACTGTACTACGCGTGCCGGAGCGGCACGGAGATGCCGCGCTTTGGCCTGCTGTCACGAACACCGCCGGCGCAGGTCCAACTGCATTTCGACGACGAAGCGCGAGGCGCCTATCTTGATATCGATGCGATCGTCGGCTCGGCTCCGCCGGACGCCCACCTCTACTGCTGCGGGCCGGCTCCCATGCTGTCGGCCTTCGAGAGAGCTACCGGCGCTTGGCCGGCCGATCAGGTCCACGTCGAATACTTCGCCGCCAAGGAAGCGCCGGCATCGACACGCGACTTCGTCGTCCGCCTTGCGCGCAGCAACCGGGAATTCGCCGTACCCGCCGGGAAAACGATCCTCGGCGTCTTGCGTGCTGCCGGCCTCAACGTCGCGTTCTCCTGCGAGGAAGGCGTCTGCGGGGCCTGCGAGACCGCGGTTCTTTCCGGCATTCCGGAGCACCACGACAGTATCCTGACCGCCGGCGAGCGCGCGGCGAACGATACGATGATGATCTGCTGCGGCAGCGCCAGGAGCGACGTTCTGGTGCTGGACCTTTGAGCCTTTGGACAGGCGTCGACAGGAGCCTGGCATGCGGCAAGACCGCTCGTCTAAAGGAGCGAAGCCGCGGTGCCGTGCCCCTTCATGTCGAAATTCCTACCGGCGCGACAAAAGCGAGCTTTTTCGTCGCGAGCGGGAATGCAGGGCCAGGTAGGTCACTGCAGACCGGAGAATTGGAACGCGTTCGTCGCCTGCGTCACTAGGTGACGCCGAGGCAATTGCCGTAGACGTCGGCGATGGTGAACGCGAAGCCGATATAGGCGCCGGCGGTCTGGCTGGCGCCCGGCTCGATGACGAGCAGCGGCTGATGCGAGTTCTGATAGTCGCCTTCGCCACCCCGGCCGTCGATCCAGTAGACGGCAATGGTGCCCGTTCCGACATACATTGCCGATGTCGACGGACGTCGCCTCGCTGCCGGTCGAGGCGATCTGGCCGCGCAATTCGCATCCGCCGGTAGCCGGGTTGGCCGGCGCGGGGTCGGCGGCGGCAACCGGATCGGGCGCCGGCGCAGCGCGCTTTCTTACGACTCTTTGGCGCGCGAGCGGAGCGGGTATGGCGAGATTGCTCGGATGAAGCGGCTTGTCGGCCGTATGCAAGCATCAGGCGGCATTCGGGTCCCATGGGGCGGGGATGAGTTCCAGCCGCAACTCGGCCTCCTTCTCGATCGCTTCCCGACCGTAGAGTAGCGGAACATATCCACCCTCGGCCCAGAGACCCGCGAGGTCGCCGTAGTGTGGCGAGCGCGGGTCGCCCGACTGGCCGGGGGTGTTGATGCACAGGCTGTTGTCCCAGGCGCCGACGTCGACGACGATCCGGAACGAGGCGCCGTGCATCAGCCGGAAGTCGCCCGGCCGGTAGGCGCCGTTCATCGGCGTCGACTCGCTTCCGCCGAAGGAGAAAGGCCCGACGTTCCACGACGCCGCGACCCCGGGTCGGGCGCGGCCGAGCGGGTGCTCGAACAGCGCCTTGTGGACGCGGCCCCAGGCCCACTGCGCCGGATCCTCGCCCATCCGCGCGCGGCAGTCAACGAAGGCTCGCGCGAGCGTGTCGGAGAGCAGCGCCGCACGCTCCTGCGGCGCCAGCGTCTCCCCCTCGAGCAGGTCCAGCACCGCGCCGTTGTGGCCGGGGGCGAGCAGCGCGGCGATGCGGTCGTCGCCGGCCGCACGGCGCAGCAC
>CAYJMY010000081.1:0-12361 GCA_964371125.1 uncultured Mesorhizobium sp.
CCTCCGGCGATCCAGGTCAATCCGGCCGACCGGCTCTCCTATGTCGAGGGCTTGCATACGCTGCCCTGGCGCATGGCCGGCGAAAGCGCTGCCGTCGACGCCTTCATGGCTTCGGTCAGGGGACGCCAGCATCCCGACCAAGACACCGACACCTGGCCGCCGAAAGGCGGAAACGACAAGGGCGAGACCACATGAGCCTGCGCAGTCTTTATCCCGAGATCGAGCCGTTCGACAGCGGCATGCTCGACGTCGGCGATGGCCATTCCATCTACTGGGAGCGCGCCGGCACGCGCGGCGCCAAGCCCGCGGTATTCCTCCACGGCGGCCCGGGCGGCGGCATCTCGCCAAAGCACCGGCGGCTCTTCGACCCGGCGCTCTACGACATCGTCCTGTTCGACCAGCGCGGATGCGGCCGCTCGACGCCGCATGCCGAACTCGAAGCCAACACGACCTGGCACCTCGTCGCCGATATCGAGCGCCTGCGCGAAAAGTGCGGCTTCGACAAATGGCTGGTGTTCGGCGGCTCCTGGGGCTCGACGCTGGCGTTGGCCTATGCCGAGCGCCATCCCGAACGGGTCAGCGAACTCGTGCTGCGCGGCATCTACACGCTCACCCAGGCCGAACTCGCCTGGTACTACCAGTTCGGCGTGTCGGAGATGTTCCCCGACAAGTGGGAGCGCTTTCTCGCGCCGATCCCGGAGGGCGAGCGCGGCGACCTGATGGCGGCCTACCGGCGCCGGCTGACCGCGGACGACCGATCGGTGCAGGTCGAGGCCGCTCGCGCCTGGAGCCTGTGGGAGGGCGAGACGATCACGCTGCTGCCGGAACCCGAGACCAGCGGCAAGTTCGGCGAGGACGATTTCGCCATCGCGTTTGCCCGCATCGAGAACCATTTCTTCGTCCATGCCGGCTGGCTGGAGGAGGGGCAGCTGATCCGCGAGGCCGACCGGCTGAAGGGCATCCCCGGCGTCATCATCCACGGCCGCTACGACATGCCGTGCCCGCTGCGCTACGCCTGGGAATTGTCGAAGGCCTGGCCGGACGCCGAACTGCATATCATCGAGGGTGCCGGCCACGCCTATTCCGAGCCGGGCATCCTCGACCGGCTGATCCGGGCGACGGATGCCTTCGCCGGCAAGACGGAGTGAGCGGCGGTGGTGACGAACCCGAACCCTTCCAACCAGATGCCGAAATGGCTCCTCTACGCCATCGCCGGCAAGATCGTGGCTGTGGTGCTGATCGTGGTCGCCGTCCTTTGGTACGCCGGCATCTTCTGACGGAATGACGATGAAACGCGAACGCCTCACCCTCTTCGACACGACGCTGCGCGGCCCGTCCGCCGGCAGCCGCGCAGCGTACGAGGACGGACAAGAAGAGAAGACCGTCGCGCGGACTGCGAGCCAACTATGATCAGAGAACGCCTCTACCTCTTCGACACCACATTGCGTGACGGCCAGCAGACGCCGGGCGTCGACTTTTCCGTCGACGACAAGATCGCCATCGCGAAGATGCTCGACGCCTTCGGCATCGACTATGTCGAAGGCGGCTATCCCGGCGCCAACCCGACGGACACGGCCTTCTTCGCCCAAAATCGCACGGAAAAGGCGAAGTTCGTCGCCTTCGGCATGACCAAGCGCGTCGGCATTTCGGCGTCGAACGATCCGGGGATCGCGTCTCTCTTGCAGGCGAAGTCGGACGCGATCTGCTTCGTGGCGAAGAGCTGGGACTACCACGTCCGCGTCGCGCTCGGCTGCACCGAGGACGAGAACCTCGACGCCATCCGCGCCTCCGTCGAGGCGGCGCGCGCCGCGGGCAAGGAGGCGATGGTCGACTGCGAGCATTTCTTCGACGGCTACAAGGCCAATGCGGCCTATGCGCTCGCCTGCGCGCGCGCGGCCCACGATGCCGGCGCTCGCTGGGTGGTGCTGTGCGATACCAACGGCGGCACTCAGCCGTCGGAGGTACGCGCGACCGTCGAGACCGTCATCGCCGCCGGCATCCCGGGCGCGCGGCTCGGCATTCACGCCCATGACGACACCGGCCAGGCGGTCGCCAACTCTCTTGCGGCCGTTGAAGCCGGCGTGCGTCAGATTCAGGGTACGCTGAACGGCATCGGCGAGCGCTGCGGCAACGCCAATCTCGTCACCATCATCCCCACGCTCGTCTTGAAGCCGGCCTTCGCCGCGCGTTTCGAGACGGGCATCGACGCCGAGGCGCTTGCGGGCATTTCCTGGCTTTCCCGCGCGTTCGACGAACTGCTCAACCGGGCGCCGGAGGCGCAGGCGCCCTATGTCGGCTCGTCGGCCTTCGCCACGAAAGCCGGCATCCACGCCTCCGCACTCGCCAAGGAGCCGAAGACCTACGAGCACGTGCCGCCGGAATCGGTGGGCAACCGCCGCCGCGTCATGGTTTCCGACCAGGGCGGCAAGGCCAACTTCGTTGCCGAGCTGAAGCGGCGCGGCGTTGACGTGCCGCGCGACGACGGAAAGCTCGACGCACTGATCGCCGTCGTCAAGGAGCGCGAGGCGGAGGGTTACGCCTACGAAGGCGCCGACGCCAGCTTCGAGTTGCTGGCGCGCAAGATGCTGCACACCGTCCCGGACTTCTTCAAGGTGACCTCGTTCCGTTGCATGGTTGAGCGCCGTTTCGACGCCAACGGCAACCTGAAGACTGTCTCCGAGGCGATCGTGAAGGTGCTGGTCGACGGCGAGGAACGCATGTCGGTGGCCGAAGGCCACGGACCGGTCAACGCGCTCGACATCGCGCTGCGCAAGGATCTCGGCCGATACCAGGCGGAGATCGCCGACCTCGCCCTGGTCGACTACAAGGTGCGCATCCTCAACGGTGGCACCGAGGCGATCACACGCGTGCTGATCGAATCGCACGACGCCACCGGCGCGCGCTGGTGGACGGTCGGCGTCTCCGACAACATCATCGACGCCTCGTTCCAGGCGCTGATGGATTCCATCGTCTACAAGCTAATGAAGAACCGGGAATTGGCCGGGCTGGTGGCGGCGGAGTAGCGACGCCGTCAGCCCGCCGCATACCAGACCATCCGCTTCAGGACGGACTGCGGCGGTATCGCCTGCTGCGGAACACGTCCGTCGTCGCCGGCCTTCACCTGCTTCGGCGTCGCGAAGAGGTGGGTGACGAACGAGTCCGGTTCTTCGCAGACGATGAGCGGCGTGTCGGTCTCCTCCTGGATGAAACACGCGACGAAATCCGGGGGGCCGAAGTCGGCGAAGGTCGACTTGCCGATCGTCAGCCCGGCCTCGTCGGCGACGCCGTCGCCCACTGCGGTGATAGAGCCGACCGCATTGCCGTTATTATGGATAAGAAGCATGTCGCGCCCGTCCTTGCGCACGACGAAGCTGACCTCGCTCATGCCCTCGACCGTTCGCCGGCTGACCGCGACCTCGTAGCCGGGCAAGAGCGCGCGCAGGGCCTCCGCCTCGTAAGGCGTCTCGCCGGTGATGCCGCCGACACCCTGCCACGACATGACGAGCGCCGTTTCGGCCTGGACCGCGCCTGCCGGATCAGCAGCAGCGTAAGCAGCGAGGGCGGCGCGCGTTCCCGGCCCGGTCTTGCCGTCGATCTTCGAAGTGTAGAAGCCGGCATCGGTGAGCTTCTTCTGCAGGGCGGCGATGGTCTTCTCATTCCAGGAGGAGAGGCTGTCGACGGCGCGCGCGGCTGCTGCCCTGGCGAAGGCCAGGATCAGTTCCGCAGCCCTCGCCGGATCGGAGGGAAGGGAGGGGCGATAGCCGATATCCAGGAGCGAGATCGCGGGCGGATAAGAATCGATGACGCCGAGGCCGGCTGCTTCGGTGAAATGTTCCAGCGCCGCGCGCAGATCCTGCGCGACGCCGCGACCGTCCTGGAGCATGTAGCCGAGCTGCGCATGCGCCGTCGCCGAACCCAGCGCTGCCGCCTGGCCGTAGAGGCGGGCAGCCTCGGTCATGTCGTTGCGCGCTTCCGCCGCGACGGCGGCCTCGACAAGGGACTCGGCGGAACGGGCAGGGGCGTCTCCCGCCGACGCGGCAGCCGGAGAAGCCACATCCGCCGCCGGGGTCGCCGCCTGCAGCGCCTCGAGTCGCGTCCGGGCCTCGTCAGCATGATCGCCCTGCGGATACCGCGCCAGATAGTCCGCGAACAGCTCGGCTTCCTTGCGGTCGTGGATCATCGTCCAGTACGCCTCCTCGACCGGGTCGCCCGCCATGACGGACGGCGCCGTCAACGCCGCCAGTACGCCGATCGCCGCCGCGGCCAGGAGTCCCGGCATTCCGCCCAATTGCCTTGTCATCTCGCCGCGCTCCATTCGCCCTCGTCCTCAACATAGGCGCTGCCGCCCGACCAGGCGCCGGCGAAGGCGCCCGATTGCAGCTTTCCGGACAGGCGCCCGCCAACCGTCTCGTCGACTTCGACCTCTTCGCCGTCGTCATCGCGGATCGATCCGACCGCCCGTCCGCCCCATTCGGCTGTGAGCGTGCCTTGAGATGCGTCGAAGGTGCCGCTGACGGTCGCCGTGATCGACACGGTCTGGCGGGCATCGGCATAGCCGCCCGCCAGGCTGCCGGTGACCTTGCCTCCTTCGACGACCAAGGTGATCGTCCCCGAGTTGCCCGCGCCGGCGTAGCGGCCGGCATAGCGGCCGTCGGTGGCCGTCGCGGGCTCGTGGAGGCACGGCCGCACGAACTGCGCGATCATCCTGCCGGAGATGGAGATCGTTCCGGCGATCGCCCGCACGTCACCGGTCGCGATGATGTCGAAGCCGCGCGAGCCGCCAGGGGGAAGCGTCACGCCGGCCCCACCGGCGGTCGCGCCGTGGATGATGCCGCCACTCGAAAAAGGTCCGGACGGGACGGCTGAGATCGCAATCCCGCTCAAATGTGCGCCGGTTATGTTGGTGACGAAGACCCGGAAGCGGGTAGCGTCGCCCGAAGCGCCGGCGATGATCGTCCAGTCGATCTCCTCGGTCCTGCCCTGGTCGGCCGTCGTATCGGCGGCGGTGGAATCCACCGCGGTCTGGGATTGGTTGCCGTCGTCGGCGGCAGGAGCAGGATCGGCAGGAGGGCGCGCGCCGCACAGTTCCTCGACGATGGCGGCCGCAGGGCGCGGCGGCACCTTGTCGGGGTCGACTGCGATCCGGCCGAGCCATGCATCGCAGATCAGCTTCTGCTGGGCTTCGCGTTCGGCTACCTGCTTGGCGAGGAACGCCTGGTCGGCCCGCCACTTCTCCTCGAGCTTCTTCTTCTCGCGGGCGATGCGGTCCTCCTCGATGAGCTTTGCCGCGGCCGCCATGCGGGCGACGTCGGCGTCGTAGCGGCGCTTCAGATTGGCGTAGGTCCGCTCGGCGCCCGCCAGGCCGTAGTGGTCGCAGAGCGCGTCGAACTGGCGCCGCGCCCTCAACATGTCCCACAACATGCGTTGCAGCTGGGCCGGCGTGTGTTCGCCGCCGGTCTGCTTGTCGATGAAGGTCAGCAGATTGGCGTTCTCGATGGCGGTGAGGTCCGGATCGATCCGCGGATCGCCGAAGGGCAGCGACCATTCCTCCGCGCTCAGGCGTTCGGAAAGCACCCGGTAGGCACCGTCGAAGCGGGCTGCGCCGAAATGATCGATCGCCCAGTGTCCAAGCGATGCGCCGAGCTGGCCGAGCGCGTACCATTGGCCGACCACCGGGACGGACGTCGCCGCCTTGGTGGCGAGATGGCTGGCGGCGGCGTGGGCCGCGCCGGAATAATCGCCTTCGAGGATGAGGACGCCGATCTCCACCCGGTCGCGAATGTCGAGATATGCACCGAGGGCTGAAGGCGACCACCCGGTCAGGCCGGAAAGGAAATTATCCGCCATGCCGGCATGGTCGGCCTTGACGTCGAAAGCAGGAGGCTGGGCGGACGCCGGCAGTTCCTCGGCTGCGCCGATCGGCAGTGTAGCAGCGGCGGCCACGACTATGGCGATGAGTACCGCCATGAACCGCTCCTGCCAGAAGCGGGGCGGTACAAATCCAGCGCACCGAGGCAGGCGGGTTGTCAACGGGTCCGACATGACCCTGTTTCCCGCGCCACACGGGCATTCGCGTTGATCCATCGCAACGTCGGGGCATCTCTTACGCGATCCGCCTTGGACCATCACGCGAAATGAAGTGAACCATCAGAAGAATGACATGGTCATCGGCGCCGTCGGCGGGCATAGCGGCGGCATGAACGAGATTGCAACAAAGCAGGCGAGCGACGCGACCCGCGGCTTCTTCTTCGCCTTCACGGCCTACGTCTTCTGGGGCGTGCAGCCGGTATTCATGAAGCTGGTGGCGCACATCCCCGCCGCCGAGGTCGTGGCGCATCGCGTGTTGTGGTCGCTGCCGATCGCCGGCGTCGTCATCTGGGCGCTCGGCCGAACCGCCGATCTCAAGCTTGCCCTGCGCTCGCCGCGCACGCTCGCCATGGCGGCCCTCACCGCGACCATCATCTCGGTCAACTGGGGCATCTATGTCTGGGCGATCGCGGTCGACCGGGCGATCGACACGGCGCTCGGCTACTACATCAACCCGCTCGTCAGCATCGTCATGGGCGCCGTTTTCCTCGGCGAGAGGCTGACCGTGCCGCAGATGGCGGCGGTCGGCCTCGCCCTGATCGCCGTGGTCGTGCTGACCGTCGATGCCGGCGGGCTGCCGTGGGTGTCGCTGGCCCTGGCTTTGACCTTCGCCGTCTACGGCTTCCTGCGAAAGACGCTGCCGATCGGCCCGAGCCAGGGCTTCTTCCTCGAGGTCCTGATCCTCGGCTTGCCGGCGCTCGGCTATGTCCTGTGGCTCGGGATGTACGGCCGGAACCATTTCGTCGCCGCGCTGCCGGATGACGTCATCCTTCTCCTGCTGTGCGGACCGGTCACGGCGACGCCGCTGCTGCTCTACGCCTTCGGCGCCAAGCTGCTGCGCTTCTCCACCATCGGCATCATGCAGTACATCGGCCCGTCGATCGTTCTGCTCATCGCCGTGTTCGTCTTCGGCGAGCCGTTCGGCGGGGTGAGGGCGGTCGCCTTCGGGCTCATCTGGACGGCGCTCGCCCTCTACACCTGGTCGATGTTCGCCTCGCAACGGAGTTAGGCATGTACGAACTGCTGATCGCCAACAAGAACTACTCGTCCTGGTCGCTGCGGCCATGGGTGCTGATGAACGCACTGGGTATTCCGTTCAAGGAGAGGCAAGTTCCGTTCCCGACAGGTTCGAGCTACGCGACCTTTCGCCCGTACTCGCCGACCGGCCGCGTGCCCTGCCTGAACGACGGTGGCCTCGCCGTCTGGGATTCGCTTGCGATTGTCGAGTACCTCGCCGAGCGCCATCCGGGCGTCTGGCCGGCCGACGCGGAAGCCCGCGCCTTCGCGCGCTGCATCGCCGCGGAGATGCACTCCGGCTTCACGACGCTGCGCAACATGTGCGGCATGAGTTGCGGCATCCGGATCCGTCTCCACGAACGCCCCGCCGCGCTGGAAGCGGACGTCGCGCGCATCGGCGAGATCTGGAACGAAGGCCTGTCGCGCTTCGGCGGACCGTTCCTCGCTGGCGGCTCCTTCACCGCCGCCGACGCCTTCTTCGCGCCGGTCGTGTTCCGGGCGCAGACATACGGCCTGGACTTCGGCGGTGGCTCGTCGGCCTATGTGGATCGCATGCTGGCGCTGCCAGCCATGCGCGCCTGGTACGACGCCGCACTCGCCGAGCCCTGGCGTGAGCCTGGCCACGAGGCGGAGACGCTTTCCTTTGGCACGCTGACGTCGGACCTGCGCAGCCGCTGAGGCGGCCGCCGCCCGGCGTCCTGTCACAGCTTGTCAATGACCGATCCGACACCCTCGGCCGGGGCGCCATCGGCGGCCGCCTCGACGAGGATGTTCGGTACGACCTGCTCGGGTTCGGCGACCACGATCGGCTTCACTAGGTGCGATGTGTGGATGAAACCTTCCGACCGCATGTGGTCGAGGAGGTCGAGCATCGGATTCCAGAAACCGTCGACATTGGCGAAGACGATCGGCTTGCGATGATGGCCGAGCTGCGCCCAGGTCATGATCTCGATGATCTCCTCGACGGTTCCGATGCCGCCCGGCAGCGCCACAAAGGCGTCCGATTCCTCGAACATCCTGTGTTTCCGCTCATGCATGTTCTGAGTCACGATGAGCTGGTCGAGGCGGTCGAGGGCGGACTCGGTCGCTTCCTTCGTAATGAGGAACCGCGGGATGATCCCGGTGACCTTGCCGCCGCCGCGCATGGCGCCGTCGGCGACGGCGCCCATGATCCCCTTCGTGCCGCCGCCGTAGATCAGGCGCAGGCCGGCCTGGGCGATCGAACGACCGAGGACCTGACCGGCCTCGAGGTATTTTTGGCCGCGGCCCGGAGACGAGCCGCAATAGACGCAGACGGATCGAATCGTGTTCATCCCCGATTGGTGATGGCACGAAGGACGGCGGTCAAGTGGTTGGCTGGCTTCCTTGTCGGTTTGTGGAAAAGGCGATAGACGAATGCTTGTTGGCAAAGGGGCTTAGACGAAATGGTGATCAATCCGCTCAAGGCGTTCCTCTTTCTGTCGGGAGGGGTCGTGGCGGCCGGGGCGACAGCCTACGTTTCGGGCGCGCTCGATCCGTACCTGTTCCCGCCGGCGCCGCCCGCGGCCGAGGTCGCTGCAGTGCCTGAGCCCACGGCGCCGGCCGACCAAAAAGCCGAGCGCCTGCCGGCGACCGAGCAGCCTGCCGAACCGGCCGCGCCCGCTTCTGTCGATACGACGGTGGTGCCCTCGTTCGATGTCGTGCGCGTCGAGCCGGACGGGTCCGTCGTCATAGCGGGTACCGCCGCGCCGCAGTCGCTTGTCGAGGTGATTGCGCAGGAGCAGGTGCTCGCCTCGTCGAAGGCCGATGTCGCCGGCGCCTTCGCCATTGTCTTCGACAATCCGCTGAAGCCCGGTGACTACCAACTCTCGCTGCGCGCCACCGATCCGAAGAACATTGTCGTCGCTTCGACCGAGACCGCGGTGATTTCGATCCCAGAGTCGCCTGCGGGCGAGGTCCTGGCGATGGTCGAGGAGCCCGGGAAGCCGGCCGAGATCATCACCGCGCCGCAGCCGGCGACGAACGCAGCGGCGCCCGCCGAGGCCGCCGCCCAGCCTGCGACGCAGGAGCCCGCCGCGACGGAGCCCGCCGCAACGGAACCGGCGGCGAGCGAGCCCGCGGCCGGCGCGGCCACCGAGGAAGCGAAGCCGGCCGCGCCGGAGACCGTGGTCGCCGGCAATGACGGTCGCCCGGCCGTAGCAGCTCAGCCCGCAGCCGCCGCCGCACAGCCGGCGGTCGAACCTGCCCCGGCTCCCGCAGCGGAAACGCAGGTTGCCGCAGCCGAACCGGCGCCGGCCGAACCCGCGCCGGCGGCTACCCCGGCAGCCCCGACCGCGGCGGTTGCGGTCGATGCCGTCGAGATCGAAGGCAAGATGATTTTCGTTGCCGGCACGGCAGAGGCCGGCCGCGTGGTCCGCGTCTACGCCAATGCCGACGTGCTCGGCGAGGCCAAGGCCGCGCCGAATGGCCGCTTCCTCGTCGAGGCCGAGCGCGAACTCGCCGTCGGCGAATACCTGATCCGCGCCGACGTGCTGGGCAACGACGGCGTCCAGGTGATCGCGCGCGCCGTGGTGCCGTTCGAACGCGAGCCCGGCGAAGCGATCGCCGCAGTCGCGCCGCCCGCCGCTGCTCCGGCCGCCGAGCCCGCAGCCAAGCCGGTCGAGATGGCCGCTGCCGATACGGCAGGCGCGAACGGTGCCGCACCTGCCGAACAGCTGCGGGCGCGGGTGGGCCCCGCTGCGGCCTCCGATCAGGCTTCGGCGCCGGCGACGGCCGCCGCGGCTACCGAACAACCGGCGACCCAGCCCGAACCCGCCGCCCAGCCCGAACCCGCCGCGCCTGCGACGGCGGGCGAGCAGACCGCTCCCGCCGCCGAACCCGCTAAGGAAGTGGCCGCTGCCCCCGCGGCGGTGGCGACCGAGCCTGTGCCTGCGACGACCGAACCGGCGCCGGCCGCGAGTGAAGCAGCGCCCGCGGCCGCACCTGCCAAGCCCGAGCAACCGGCGATCGTCGCCGCCGCCGAAGCGCCCGCGGAGGCGAAGATCGAACTGCCCAAGCTCGGCACCGACATCGCCGGTACGCCGCCGGAGGTGACGGCGCCGAAGCTTCAGTCGGCGCAGGGCGCCGTCATCATCCGCCGCGGCGACTCGCTGTGGCGCATATCGCGGCGCGTCTATGGCCGCGGCGTGCGCTACTCGACGATCTACCTGGCCAACCAGGACCAGATCGCCGATCCGGACCGGATCTGGCCGGGCCAGATCTTCTCCGTTCCCGAGAAGACGCCGGAAGGCGAGGCCGCGGACTTGAAGGCCGTCGGCGAACAGGCGACGACCAGGACACAGTAGCGATTGTCTCTTGCGGGCTCATCGTTCATCGTATATCGACGATGAACGATGAGCCATGCAGGATTCGATTCTCCGACCGGCGTCCTTCTGCCGCCCGCTGACGACATGGCTGGCCGATTGAATGCGCTCGCGCATCCGGCCCGCCTGGAAATCCTCCGTCATCTCTCGACCGCCGGCTGCTGCTGCTGCAAGGACGTGGTCGAGACGCTCGATCTCGCGCAGTCGACGGTCTCACAACATCTCAAGATCCTCGTCGCCGCTGGCCTGGTGCGCTACCAGCCCGACCGCCAGCGTTCGCGCTACGAGATCGACCGCAGGGCGGTCGCCGAACTCGCGCGGTCGGTGACCGGCTTCCTCGACACCTGCTGCGAAGGCGGCCGGCCGTGCGGCCGGCCGTGATATCCAAGGCCAAGAAAAAGAACAACGAACTCAGGAAACGTCGCGTGGCAAGCAAGACCGTCTCGGCCGACTCCGGCTCCCTCTTCACGACGCTGTTCAACCTGTGGCCCTACATGTGGCCGACCGGGCGTGCCGACCTCAAGGCGCGCGTGGTCTGGGCGACCGTGTTCCTGGTTGTCGCCAAGTTCGTCCTGATCGCAGTTCCCTACTTCTTCAAATGGGCAACCGACGCGCTGTCAGACGACGGCGCGACGGTGCCGCTACTGCCGACCTTCCTGCTTGCGCCGGTGATGCTAGTCGTCGCCTACAATGTCGTCAGGGTCGTCCAGATGGGCCTGAACCAGTTGCGCGATTCGTTGTTCGCTCGGGTTGGGCAACACGCGGTCCGGCAACTCGCCTACAAGACATTCGTTCACATGCACGACCTTTCGCTGCGCTTCCACCTTGAGCGGCGTACCGGTGGCCTGTCGCGCATCATCGAGCGCGGCACGAAAGGTATCGAGACCATCGTGCGCTTCACCATCCTCAACACGGCGCCGACCATCCTCGAATTCGCCCTGACCGCGATCGTCTTCGCCTACGCCTATGGCTGGATCTACGTCGTCGTCGTTGCCGTGACGGTCTGGCTCTACACCTGGTTCACCGTCTGGGCGAGCGACTGGCGTATCGCCATCCGCCGCGAGATGAATGACAGCGATACCGACGCCAACACCAAGGCGATCGATTCGTTGCTCAACTACGAGACGGTGAAGTATTTCAACAACGAGGCGATGGAGGCGCGGCGCTTCGACAAGTCGATGGCCCGCTACGAGGTCGCCGCGACGCAGACCTGGACTTCGCTCGGCTGGCTGAACTTCGGCCAGGGCGTGATCTTCGGCGCCGGCATGGCCGTCGCGATGGTGCTTTCGGCGCTTGAGGTGCAGGCCGGCACGCAGACGATCGGCGACTTCGTCTTCATCAACGCGCTGCTGATGCAGTTGTCCATGCCTCTGAATTTCATCGGCTTCATCTACCGCGAAATCCGCCAGGGACTCACCGACATCGAAAAGATGTTCGAGTTGCTCGACGTGCCGGCGGAGGTCGTCGACCGGCCCGACGCGCGTCCGCTCGCGGTGGCCAGCGGCGCGGTGGAGTTCCGCGACGTCCACTTCGCCTACGATCCCAACCGGCCGATCCTGAAAGGCGTGTCGTTCAGCGTGCCGGCCGGCAAGACCGTGGCGATAGTCGGCCCGTCGGGTGCTGGAAAATCAACGATCTCGCGGCTCTTGTTCCGCTTCTACGACATCCAGTCGGGCTCGATCCTGATCGACGGGCAGGATATCCGGGACGTGGCACAGGACAGCCTGCGCGCCGCGATCGGCATGGTCCCGCAGGACACTGTGCTGTTCAACGACACGATCGCCTACAACATCCGCTACGGGCGCCCTGAAGCGCCGGAGGACGAGGTGCGCCGCGCCGCGGAACTCGCCCAGATCTCGGGTTTCATCGAGAAGTTGCCGGATGGCTACCAGTCGATGGTCGGCGAGCGCGGTCTG
>CAYJMY010000081.1:12371-18917 GCA_964371125.1 uncultured Mesorhizobium sp.
GTCTGAAGCTGTCCGGCGGCGAGAAGCAGCGCGTCGCCATCGCCCGCACCATCCTCAAGGCGCCGCCGATCCTGATCCTCGACGAAGCGACCTCCGCGCTCGACACTCAGACCGAGCAGGAGATCCAGGCGGCGCTTGATACTGTGAGCCGCGGTCGCACGACACTCGTCATCGCCCACCGCCTCTCCACCGTCATCTCGGCGGACGAGATCATCGTCCTGCGCGACGGGCGTATCGACGAGCGCGGCACGCATCAGAGCCTGCTCGCGGCGCGAGGGCTCTATGCGGCGATGTGGGACCGCCAGCGCGAGGCGACCGAGGCCGAGGAGCGCCTGCGTATCGCCCGCGAGGCCGACGAACTCGGCGTCGTCGTTCGCCGCCGCACGTCGGAAGTCTGACGCCGCGTCGTCCCGAGGTCGTCCTTGTCGCGTTGCGGCAGGGAACCATATCCGATAAGCAGTCCCGATCACTGTCGAGGCTGCCGGAGCCCCCATGAGCGTCGCCGAATCTGTCCGCAAGACATTCGTGCCCATCCACCGAGAGGGCTATCCCTTCATCGCGGCTTTCGCCGCCGCGACCCTCGTGCTCGGCCTGTTCTCCTACACGCTCTTTTGGGTCGGTCTGATTCTGACGGCCTGGTGCGTCTACTTCTTCCGCGATCCGCCGCGCGTGACCCCGCTCGACGACCGTTTGGTCGTCAGCCCCGCGGACGGTACGGTGTCTGCCGTCTACCCGGCCGTGCCGCCCAAGGAACTCGGCCTCGGCGGCGAAGAAGTCCTGCGCATCTCTGTCTTCATGAACGTCTTCGCCTGCCACGTGAACCGTGCCCCCGTGCGCGGCCGCATCGCCCGGATCGAGTACCGGCCTGGCAAGTTCATGAATGCCGAACTCGACAAGGCTTCCGCCGAGAACGAACGCAACGGCCTCGTCATCGACAGCCCGCACGGACCGGTCGCGGCGGTGCAGATTGCCGGCCTCGTGGCACGCCGCATCGTGTGCTGGGCGGAAACCGGTGGCAACATCGGCATGGGCGAGCGTTTCGGCCTGATACGCTTCGGTTCCCGCGTCGACGTCTACCTTCCGGCAGGCGCGACCCCGCGAGTCGCGGTCGGGCAGACCGCGATCGCCGGGGAGACTGTGCTGGCCGACTTCGGCAGCGACGTCGCCGCGCCGCTCGTGCGCATCGCGTAGGCGGCGGGATGCCGGGACCTTTCAAGCCCTTCGAGCCGCATGGGCAAGGCGGACCGCGCATACGCGAGATTCCACTGCGTCTGGTCTTCCCGAACCTGATCACTGTGCTGGCGATCTGCGCCGGCCTGTTCGGCATCCGGCTCGCCTTCGAGGGCCGCTTCGAGGCGGCGGTCTTCATGGTCCTGATCGCCGCCATCCTCGACGGCTTCGACGGCCGTGTCGCGCGGATGCTGAAAGCGTCGTCCAAGTTCGGCGCGGAGATGGATTCGCTCGCCGACATCGTCAATTTCGGCGTCGCGCCGGCCCTTGTGCTCTACGCCTACCTGCTAAATCAGGCCGGCTCGCCCGGCTGGATCGCGGCACTGCTCTTCGCGGTTGCCTGCGGCCTGCGGCTTGCCCGCTTCAACGTGTTGCTCGGCGACGAGGAGCGGCCGGCGTGGCAGGCCGAGTACTTCGTCGGCGTCCCGGCACCGGCGGGTGCTATACTGATGATGTTGCCGGCCTATCTCGGCTTCGTCGGCGTCGAGGTTACGCGCGGCTTCGCCTTCGCCAGCACTGCCTACACGGTGCTCGTCGCCTATCTCCTGATCAGCCGGCTGCCCGTCTATTCCGCCAAGAAGCTCGGGACGCGCGTGCGCGGCGACATGGTCCTGCCGCTGATCTTCGCCATGGCGTCCTACGTACTGCTGCTC
This sequence comes from uncultured Mesorhizobium sp., assembly GCA_964371125.1. Lineage (GTDB taxonomy): Bacteria > Pseudomonadota > Alphaproteobacteria > Rhizobiales > Rhizobiaceae > DUSC01. The sequence continues at coordinate 14,255 of CAYJMY010000081.1, forward strand.
ACCGCCTACCCGTGGTACACGATGACGGCGACCGTGGTCGGCTACCTCATCTTCCTGCCCCTGTCGGCGCGGGCCTATTCGCGCCGCGCCGTGGAAGAGCAGAAGAAGGCAGCTGCAGCGGCAGCAGATAGCGCCCCGCAGCCCTGACAACCAGCCCCGCGGGGTGTTCAGGCGGCCGCGTCGCGGCCGAGCCGTTCGACTGCGATGGCGCGCGTCGACGCGTAGTCCGTCTTGCCCGTGCCCAGCAGGGGGATGTCGCCGACCATGACGATGTCCTGGGGGATCATCAGGTCGCTGGCGCCGAGCTTGCGGCAGTGGCGCTTCAGGGCCGCGGTATCCGCCCCTGAAGCGGTCGTCACCAGAACGATCCGTTCGCCGCGGCGCTCGTCCGGCAACGCGACGGCGGCGTGGCGCTCCTCCGGCCAGAGCGCGGCGACCAGCATCTCGACCGCGCCGAGCGACACCATCTCGCCCGCGATCTTGGCAAAACGCCTCGCCCGCCCGCGGATGAAGACGAAACCGTCGCGATCGATGGCGACGATGTCACCTGTGTCGTGCCAGCCATTCGACAAGGGCTGGATCTCGCCGGGCCTGTCGGCGGTGATGTATCCCAACATGATGTTCGGCCCGGAGATCCACATCCGTCCACCGTCGGCGATGCCTTCGACGGGTTCGAGGCGCATGCGCAAGCCCGGCAGCAGGCGGCCGACCGATCCTTCACGCCCGTGGGTGGCGGAATTGACCGCCACGACCGGAGCCGCTTCGGTCAGCCCGTAGCCTTCGACGATCTCGGCGCCGAAGCGCTCGCGCCAGACACGGCGCGTGTCGGCCCGCACCGGCTCGGCGCCGGCCACGACCAAGCGAAGGCTGGCGAAGTCGGTGTCCTTGGCGCTGCGCGCATAGCCGCCGAGGAACGTGTCGGTGCCGAACAGGATGGTCGGCCGCGCCTTCGCCGCGGTCTCGGGGATCAGCTTGTAGTGCAGCGGAGACGGGTAGAGGAACAGCCTGACGCCGGTCAGTAGCGGCAGGATCGCGCCGCCGGTGAGGCCGAAGGAATGGAATACCGGCAGCACATTGAAAAGCTTGTCCTGGCGCGAGAAGCCGATCCGTGCCTGGATCTGCATGGCATTGGCCACGAGGCTGCGGCCGGCGAGCACGACCGCCTTGGGCGTTCCCTCCGAGCCGGAGGTGAAGAGGATGACGGCCGGCAAGTCCGGGTCCTGGCGTGCGATCGGCCGGTCGCGCATGAATGACCCGACGACCTTCTCCCAGGTGGTGAGGCCTTTCTGCACGTCCTCCAGCCAGATCAGCCGCGCGCCTCCGCGCTCAATGGCGGCGACGATGTCGGCCAATCCCGCCTTCTCGACGAAGGCGCGCGAGGAGACGACCGCACGGATCATTGCCGTGCGTACGGCCGCCGTGACGTTGGCTTCGCCGGACGTGTAGTTGATCATGGCGGCGACGCGCGATCCGGAAAACAGGCCGGCGATGGTGACGGCGACCGCATTGGAGTTGGGGAGCATGACGCCGACCGCCTCTCCCGGAGCGGTGGCCGAGGCGAGCCGATGGCCGAGGATCCGCGCGCCGGTCAGCAGGCGGCTGTAGGTCATGGTCCCCGACACGACGTCCTCGATCGCAGGATGATCCCCGCCGAATATGCCGACGGCATCGCGCAGGGCCTGGAATGGCGTCCGGACCAGATCGCCCGCGGCGACGCGGACTTCCGCGACCCGGTCGAACAGCGCGTTCGATGCACTGGTCGGCACGCCCGAACGGTCGAGGAGGGCGGCCATCGGCATCGCCTCCAGCGCGACGACGCTCAGGCGCGGCAGGAACCGCCGCGGGGCGAGTTCGGCGGGCGTGAGCGAGGAGCGCAGATTGCGGGCGCCGCCGACGAAGACGGGCACGATGCTCGCTTCGGCATTGAGCGCGATGCGGGCCACGGCGCGATAGAGGCGGAAGGCCTTGGTATCTGGCTCGACCGCGTCGGGGATGTAGACGGCGAGCCGTCCCTTGCCCCTGAGGTGGCGCACGAGCCTGCGGCTGACGAACACGTGCTGCGCATTGAAGGCGATCGAGCGCGCCAGGTCGCGCCAAGGCTCCAGCCAGCCGGCCCGCGCCGAGACCGGGTCGAGGATGTGCAGCGTCTCGGGCGGCAGCAGCGACAGCATCAAGGCCGGGTCGATGCGTGACTGGTGGACGACCACATAGATGACCGGCGCCGGGATCTTCCTGGCGGCGTGGATACCCTTTCCACTGACCCGGTAGGCGATGCGGAACGGCAGGAAGAGCAGCGCCTGACGGAAGCCGAGGCCGAGACGGACCATCTCGGTTGCTGCAAGAATGAGGACTGCGGCCAGAACGAGGCCGAGAAGCAGAACGGCTGGCAGGATCATTGTCGCCTCCAGTCTCCTTGCCGACGCGGCTTCTTGCCGACCGCTGTTTCACCGAAGGGTAGCGGAAGCCGCGCGAAGGTCAATGAGGAGAGTCCGCGCGGCTCGGCGCCGCGCCTATGTACCGTGGGAGCGGCCGGCCTTCTGCGGTTTCGCGCTTCCGACAGGGGCGGCAGCCGGCGCGGCTTCCGCCGCCATGGGCGGGGCGTAACGCGACTTCAGGATGTCGACGAGGGCCCAGGTCAGGACGATGGCGGCGGGGCCGAGGACCAGGCCGGACGCGCCGAACAGGAAGATGCCGCCGATCGCGCCGACGAGAGCGGGAATGGCGTGCAGCTTGAGCCGGTTGCCGACCAGCATCGGGTAGAGGAGGTTGTCGATGCTGGCCACGATCAATCCGCCCCAGGCGGCTAGGATAATCGCCTTGCCCCACGAGCCGTCTAGCGCGAGGAACAGCGACGCGGGTATCCATACGACGAAGGCGCCGAGCAGCGGGACGATCGCCAGCAGTCCCATCACCAGGCCCCAGACCATTGGCAGCGGCAGGCCGAGCCACCAGAACATCAGGCCGCCGAGCGTGCCCTGGACGATGGCGACGACGATGACGCCGAAGACCGTGGCATTGACGGTCTCGCCGAAACGGCTGAAGAGGAGCCGGGTTTCCGCCGCGTTCATCGGCGAAAGGGCGCTGAGGAGGCCGACGATGCGGGCCCTGTCGCGCAGGAAGAAGAACAGGAAATAGAAGGTCAGCAGGAAGCCGAGCAACTGGGTCGCCGATGCGCGCAGGAAGCTCGTGCTGCGGCCGGTCAGCCAGGCGGCGAGGGCGGAGGCGGTGCCGGCGAGGTCGAGCCGCTCTTCCAGCCAGGCCGCGATCGCCGCAAGCCGCGGCGAATCGTCTATTGCCTCCCTCCATGCCGACGAGCGCAGCGTCTTCTCGATGAAGACCGCCGCGTTGGCGGCCTCGCCGATGAGCTGCTGGGCGACGAACAGGACGGGCACCACCACCACCACCGCCGCGGCGAGCGTCGAGACCATGGCCGCAATGGACGGATAGGGCAGGCGCTCCTCCAGCCGGCGGTGGGCGGGCACGATCAGGATGCTCAGGACAACTGCCCAGGTGAGCGCGCCAAGGAACGGCAACGCCAGGAGATAGCAGACGTAGAAGCCGAGCGCGGCGACGGCGAGGGCGATGCCGGAGCGGATCAAGGCTTCGTTCGGCAGCTTGTCGCCCAAGCGGACCTCCGCGTATCGGGGTGAGGATCACGAACAGACAATGCCCCTTGCGGCACGCCGTGCCAAGCGGCGACTTACCGTGTTGTTTCGCGCCTGAGTTGCCTCCCTATCGCGAAACGGGACGGCCTGAATAGAAGTGGCGGGCCAGGGGGAGAAAAAAGAGGCCGGCCCAAAAAGGGGCCGGCCGGAGCGAGGGAACGGGCCTGGGGGTAAGGGGGGGATAGCCCGTTCACATCAGGAACGCCGGTTCGGGTCGATGGTTCCCGGCGTTCCAGACCATTTTCAGATTTTCTTCGGCGCCCGTCCGCGCCGGTGTTCCGAGGCGACGACGAGCAGCCCCGCCGCCATGATCAGGCCGGCGCCAACGAACACCTCCAGCCGTGGCACGTCGGCCCAGATCAGGTAGCCCAGCACGAAAGCCCAGACGAGGGCGGTGTATTCGAACGGCGCGATGACGGAGGCCTCGGCGCGGCGCATACCTTCGAAGAGCGTGAACTGAGCGAGCCCGGCGAGCACGCCGGCGCCAAGCAGGAGCAAGGCCTGCGAAGAACTCGGCGCCTGCCAGACCCAAACCAGCGGTGCGCCGGCGGTGACCAGGAAGAAACCGTTGTTGAGGATCATTTGCACGATCGTCTTCTCCTGCATCGCGATCTTGCGCAGCAGGATGATCGAGGTGCCCCACATGAAGGCGGCGGCGAGCACCAGCAGCACCGGGAGCGAGAGGCCGAGCCGGGCCGGGTCGCAGGCGATGAATACGCCGGCGAAGCCGCCGAACACCGCCGCCCAGCGCGCCCACGGCACGACCTCCTTGAGAACGATCACCGACAGCACGGTGACGATGATCGGCGCCGCGTAGTAGATCGTCGTCAACTCGGCGAGCTGTAGGTGGCGCGCGGCGTTGTAGTAGCAGAGCCATGCGCCGAGGATGAGGAAGGAGCGCAGGAACATCGGCCTGAGGATCGGCGACCGGATGGCGTCGCGGAACAGGGAGGGACCGCCGAACAGGGCGCAACCGGCGAGGATGGTCAGGCTGCGGA
>CAYJMY010000082.1:0-18764 GCA_964371125.1 uncultured Mesorhizobium sp.
AGCCGAGGAAGCGGTCGCCGCTGAACGACATCGGCGCCACGATCAGGATCGGGAAGAACAGGAAGAGGATGCCGGCGGCGAAGAGGAGCGCGGCGAGGAGGCGCAGCTTCATGCCTGCTCCTCCCGCGGCGAATAGAGGAAGCGCGACGCCACCAGCCGGACGATGCCGAGGAGCGCCACGGTCGAGGCCAGAAGCACGATCGCCATGACCGCGGCGAAACCCCAGTTGCCCTGGCCGACCTGATTGACGATCATGTTGCCGAGCAGCACGTCCTTGCGGCCGCCGACCAGCGCCGGCACGATGAAGAAGCCCATCGACAGGATGAAGGTGACCGACCAGCCGGTGACGGCGCCTTCGAGGCTGAGCGGCAGGAACACCTCGCGGAACGCCCGGAACGGGCCGGCGCCGAAGACGCGCGCCGCCTTGACCAGTCCCGGGTCGATCTCGGTCATGGCCGAGTAGCAGGTGACGACCGCGATCGGCAGGAGGATCTGCACCATGGCGACGTAGACGGCGCCGGTGGTGAAGAGCAGCGTCGCCGGCGCGTCGGTCAGCCCGAGCCACTGCAGCAGGTTGTTGACGATGCCCTCGCGGCCGAGGACCACCATCCAGGCATAGGTGCGCACCAGGATGCTCATCCACAGCGGCACGAGCACGAGGAAGAGGAGCAGCGGGCGCCAGCGCGGCGGCCGGGTGACGATGAACAGCGCCATCGGATAGCCGGCGAACAGGCAGATGGTGGAAACGGCGGCGGAGACGAGAAGCGTCTTCTCGAAGACGGCGATGTAGACGCCGCGGGTGAAGAAGCGCTCGAAATGCGCCAGCGACAGATCGGGCGCGAACAGCGCCTCGCGCAGCACGAACGCCACCGGCACGGCGAACAGCAGCAGGGCGAGCCCGACGGCGGGCACGAGGGTGAGGCGGGGACCGATGCGCATCGCGTTCACGGATCGAGGAAAAGGGCGGCGGCGCGCCGCGAGACGCGCCGCCGGTCGGTGCTCGGGCTCAGTCGAGCAGCCACTCCTGCCAGCGCTCCTGGAGCGCATCCATGTTCTTCGCCCAGAACACGGCGTCGGTGACGAACTGGCCGGCGAGGTTTTCGGGATAGGTCGGCAACTCGCGGCCGGTCTCGGCGTCCATGTGGTCGTACAGGCCCTTCACCATGCCCGGATAGGCGACCATCTTGGCGAACTCGGCGCTGCGTGCCGGGTCGGTGATCATGAAGGAGACATACTGCTCGGCCTCGGTCTTGTGCTTCGTGCCCTTGAGGATGCCGACATAGGAGGGCTTCAGGCCGCCGCCGTTCCACACGGCCTCGACGGGAACGCCTTCCTTCTTCAGCTGCGTGATGCGGCCGTTCCAGGCCGAGGTGTAGTTGACCTCGCCGTCGGAGAGCATCTGCACCGGCTGCGCGCCGGCAGTCCACCAGGCGACGATGTGCGGCTTGATCTGGTCGAGCTTGGCGAAGGCGCGGTCGACGCCCTCCGGCGTGGAGAGGACCGCATAGACCTCCTTCGCCGCGACGCCGTCGGCCAGAAGGGCGAATTCGAGGTTGTCGAGCACCGAATCCTGGAGCGCCCGCGGGCCGGGGAAGGTGGCGACGTCCCAGAAGTCGGCCCACGAGGTCATCTTCTTGCCCTCGGGCAGCTTGTCGGTGCGCTGGGCGAGGATGGTCGAATAGGTCGCGGCGACGCCGCCGTCCTTCAGCTTGGCGTCTTCGGGCAGGAGGTTGTTCGGGTCGACCGCTGCCCAGTCGATCTCCTCCAGCCAGCCTTCGAGCGATGCGGTTGCGTATTCGACCGGCGTGAGTTCGGCGACGTCCCAGATTGGATTGCCGGCCTGCATCATGGCGCGCATGGCCGAGACGCGGTCGACGGTGGCCAGCGGCTTGATGCGCACGCCGGTCTTCTCGGTGAACGGCTTGTCGAACAGCATGTCCATCACCTGGGCGAGCCCGCCGCCCGACCCGGCATAGGTCAGCTCGACGTCCTCGGCGACCGCCGCACCCGCGAACAGCGGCAGCAGCGCCGCCGCGGCGAGGACGCTTCTTCTCGTAGTTCTGATCATGACACTTCTCCCATTGGACGTTTCAGTCAAAAAGCGGCACGGCATCGCCGGCGGCGAAGCCCACCCTGGTCGTTTCGCCGGGCGACGGCGGCGGCAGCGGTCCCGACCGCGTTTCCGACATGCGCAGGACGAAACCGGTCGGCGAGCGCAGCCGGCTCTCCACCGTGGCACCGTGGAAAGCGACGTCCTCGACGACCGCGTCGAAGGACAGGTCGCCCGCGTGCAGGGCACGACGCAGCTTCTCCGGGCGGAGGCTGACCGCCTTGACCGGCCGGGCATCGAGAGCGAGGCCGAGCGCCGCGGCATGGCCGGCGCCGTCGTCGACGGGTACGATGTTGGTGCGGCCTATGAAATCTGCAACGAAGCGGCTGACCGGCCGGTCGTAGAGTGCCGTCGGCGTGTCGAACTGGCAGATCCGGCCGCGGTTCATCAGGGCGATCCTGTCGGACAGCGTCAGCGCCTCGCCCTGGTCATGGGTGACGAAGACCACGGTCGTGCCGAGCTGGTGGTGGAGGCGGCCGATTTCCTCCTGGAGGTCCTCGCGCAGCTTCAGGTCGAGTGCCGACAGGCTCTCGTCCATGAGCAGGACCGGCGGCTCGGCGACCACGGCGCGCGCCAGTGCCACGCGCTGCCGCTGCCCGCCCGACAGCGCCGCTGGCCGGCGGTCGCCATAGCCGCCGAGGCGGACCATTTCGAGGGCACGGGCGACCCGGCCGGCGATCTCCTGCCTGGCCACCTTCCGCATGCGTAGCGGGAAAGCGACGTTGTCGAAGACGCTCATATGCGGGAAAAGCGCGAAGCTCTGGAAAACCATGCCGACATTGCGCTTCTCGGGCGGCAGGGTGCCGACGGCGCGGTCGCCGATGAAGACCTCGCCCGAGGTGGCGCGGTCGAAGCCGGCGAGGATGTTGAGCGCCGTCGTCTTTCCCGATCCGCTCGGCCCGAGCAGGGTGACGAACTCACCCGCCGCGATCTCAATGTCGAAGCCGTCCAGCGCAACGACCTCCCCGAAGCGGCGGGAGACCTTCTCGAATCTAACCGGGGCCCGACCCTCTTCGATCATTTCCATTTCCGACGTTATCGTCATAAATGACATTGACGTCGTTTTTATCCCGAGTCAATATGCCTTCCATGGTTCAGAAAGCCGAATCGCCAGCCTCGGGCCCCTCCCCCACAGCCGAGGCCTTCGACTATGTCGAGCTGCTGACGCAGCGCGCCGACGGCATGCGCCGGCGGCCCAAGCGGGCGCGCACGCGGGCCAGGCTGATCGCCTGCGCGGCGCGCGAGATCGCCACCAAGGGCTATGAGGGGCTGACGATCGAGGGCATCTGCGCGGCGGCGGGCATGGCGCGCGGCACGTTCTACCTCTACTACGGGCACCGGTCGGAGGTCGCCATCGCGGTCTTCCGCATGTTCTGGACGCTCGTCTACCGCCGCCGCCCCCGGCTGCGCGGCCGCAGCCTTGCCGACCGCATCCGCGTCACCAACGCCTTCTACCTCGCCGTCTATTCGCGCAACGCCCCGTTCCTCGCCGGGCAGCCGTCACTCTGCCGGGAGCGGACCGACTTCGCGCAATGGCACGACCAGATGAACCACCGCTGGTCGATGGTGATAGCGGCGAACATGCCCGGCGACATTCCGCGCGACGAGAAGATCCTGCGCTCCCGCGCCCTGGTGGCGATGGCGGACGATCTCCTGGGCAACATCTTCACCGCGCGCACGCCGAGCCTGCGCCAATGGGCGAACGAACCGGCCCGTCTCGCCGAGTGCCTGACGCATCTGTGGACGCGCATCCTCGCGGAATACGAAAGAACGTAGGGAACCGACGCCATGACGGACGCAACGGCCGAGACGGCCCCCTCAGCGAGAAATCCCGAGGCCTGGGTAGGCGAGGAGGGCTTTTCCCCCTGGCACGCGATCGGCCAGGAGACGGTCGACCAGTATGCGGTGCTGACGGGTGACGGCGAAGGCGAGTGGGTGCATCTCGACAGCGAGCGCGCCGCCCGCGAGCTGCCCTATGGCGGAACGATCGTGCCCGGCTTCCTCCAGGTCGCCCACCTGACCAAGCTCTTCGCCGAGGCGCTGACGAGCCTCGGCGACATCGATCCGAACCACGCTCTCAACTACGGCTTCGACCGGCTTCGCTTCGTCTCGCCGCTGCCGGTCGGCGCCAAGTTCCGCGCGCGCTTCCGCGTCAAGGACGTGCGCCCGCACCCGTCGGGCGGCTACGTCGTCAAGCAGGACGCTGCCCTGGAGAAGGAAGACGGGGCGCTGACGCTCGCCGCCGAGTGGCTGTTCCACATCAGCGATCGCGCATTCCACTGAGCCGGATTGGCCGGAAATTGCTGGCAAATTATACCACATTTTAGAACGGCCTCTTCGGGCCAGGGATATGGTTGAGAGGTGGCTCGGTTTGTTTGGACAGTTTCCGGGCTTTCGCTGAGTGGATTTCTGCCTCGGTTAGGCTGCCATCGGGATTGATGACGGCGCATTGAAGTAGGCCTCGTCCGGCGTCTGCCGGTCAAGGCTCGAATGGGGTCGGCGGGCGTTGTAGAAGTGATCGATGTATCGGCCGAGCGGAGCCCTGGCCTCCGGCACGCTGGCATAGGCCCGCAGGTAGACCTCCTCGTACTTGATCGTCCGCCAGAGCCGTTCGATCACTGCCCGGCAGGCGATGCGCAGCATCGCTGAGAGGGGAACACGTTGTCGCGCCATGCGCCCTTGCCGTCCATGGAGATGGCGATCTCGTGATTCTTCAGCAGATCGGTGAAGGCCACGCTGGTGAACTGGCTCCCCTGATCCGAGTTGAATATCTCCGGCTTGCCGTGCTTCGCCAGCGCCTCCTCGACGGCCTCGATGCAGAACGCCGTGTCCATAGTGATCGAGAGCCGCCAGGCCAGCACCTTGCGGCTGAACCAGTCGACCACGGCCGCGAGATAGTCGAAGCCGCGCGCCATCGGGACGTAGGTGATGTCGATCGCCCAGACCTGGTTGGGCCGCGTGATCGCCAGCTTGCGCAAGAGATATGGGTAGATCTTGTGCCCTGGCGCCGGCTTCGAGGTGTTCGGGCGCCGAGAGATCGCAGCGATCCTCATGCGCTTCATCAGCGTCGCGACGTGGAGCCGCCCGACATCGAAGCCCTCGCGCACGAGGAAGTCGCGCATCATCCGGCTGCCCGCGAACGGCTAATCCAGATGCGATTTGTCGATCCGCAGCATCAACGCCAGATCGGCGGCGGGAACAGGGCGCGGCAGATAATAGACGCTCCCCGGCTGATGCCGAGGGCTGCCGCCTGTTTCCTGACGGGCAAGGGATGCTGACGGTCGATCATCGTCTTGCGCTCGGCAATCCCGCCTTGGCGAGCGCGCCGGCTGAAAAATCGTTCGTGAGCGTCAGCTCGTCGAGCTTGGCGTGCAGTTCCTTCACGTCGATCGGTGGCGGCGTTTCGGCCTTCCCGTCGCCGCCGAAGACTTCGGCTGCCCCTTCCAGAAGCTGCGTGCGCCAGGACGTGATCTGATTGGCGTGGACGTCGAACTGCTCGGCAAGTTCACCCAGCGTCTTCTCGCCCTTGATCGCGGCAAGCGCGACTCTCGCCTCGAAGGCCGGGCTGTGGTTCCGGCGGGGTCGTCTGCTCATGGTCTCTCCTGTTCACGGCATCATGCCGATCTCAGGCAGAAATTCCACTTGTCCCGGGTGTCCAGTTTTCCCGAGCCAGCGTTGTTGACAGTCGCTGGCCCAGGCACGTGTGGCGACCGCCCTGTGGCGCTCCGATTACAACACCGCCCGGCCGCACTACCAGATCGCCTGGCAGACACCGGACGAGTTCGCCAGCACCTTCACCCCGCGACGGTCGCTCGCGCTGCGCAATGCCAACGGCTCCGCGCAAGCGCCCGCCGCTTCATCCGCCCAGCAGGGCAAAGCCACCGCCGGAAACGAACTCAGAACTGGATAAAACTTGGGGGCAACGTCAGCAGGATGCGATCCGCTTCACAGCGCTCTCGTCGTCAACGTTCCGATCGGTTCGGAGCGATCTGCGCCTACACGGCATTCGCTATCTGGCGCAGCTCTGTTTTCCTGACTTTCCCCGTAGCGGTCTTGGGAATATCGCCGCAGACAATCACGGTGGGAACCTTGAACCTAGCAAGCCGGCTCCGGCAGAAATCGACGATCTCAGACGAACTTGCCATTGCCCCCGGGCGCAGGACGACAAAGGCGCAAGGGCGCTCCCCCCATGTGTCGTCCCGCCGTGCAACGACTGCCGCCTCGACAACGGCCGGATGTTGCAGCAGTACGCCTTCCACCTCGATGGAACTGATGTTCTCCCCACCAGAAATGATGATGTCCTTGGAACGGTCGCGAATTTCTATGTACCCGTCGGGGTGTTTCACGGCGAGGTCGCCAGTATGAAACCAGCCTCCGGCAAAACTCTGCTCGGTCGATGCCGAGTTTTTCAGATAACCTTGCATGACAAGATTGCCTCTGATCATGATTTCACCGAGAGTGCTGCCGTCTGCGGCGATGGGCTCCAACGTCTCAGGATCGAGCACATCAACAGCCTCTTGAAGCTGATAGCGCACACCCTGACGCGCTTTCAGTTCGGCCCGTCGATCCGGCGAGTGCTCGTTCCATTCGTCTTTCCACTCACACACGACGCACGGGCCATACACCTCGGTCAAACCGTAGGTTTGCGTGACATCCCATCCGAGACCTTCGGCGGCGCCAATGACCGCTGCCGCCGGAGGGGCCCCCGCCACCATCATCCGCACGCCACGCGGCAGCTTGGAACGTAAAGATTCCGGAGCGTTGACTAGGCGAGAAAGGATTATCGGGGCGCCGGCTAGGTGCGTGACGCTGTGCTTCTCCAGAGCGTCGATCATCACATCGGCATCGACCCGGCGGAGGCAGATGTGGGTTCCCGCGAGGGCGGTAACCGTCCAAGGCAGGCACCAGCCATTGCAGTGGAACAGCGGCAGCGTCCACAGGAATGTCGGACGGTCGGAAATACGCCAGGCGAGCACGTTCGCCACCGCGTTCAGGTATGCGCCGCGGTGATGATAGACGACGCCCTTGGGATCCCCGGTAGTCCCTGACGTGTAGTTCAGCGCAATGGAATTCCACTCGTCGTCCAGATGCGGGAGTTCGGTGGCAACCGCGGACCGGACGAATTCGTCGTAGGTTTGCTCCTGCCCCGAAAACTCGCCCCAACTTTCATCCTCGACGACAATTAGGGGAGGCGGATCCTTCAAGCCGGTTAGCGCTTCCCGCAGAAGTCCCACATACTCGACGTCGACGATAACCAGGCGGGATTCGCCATGCCCGAGCATGAACGAAATGGTAGCGGCGTCCAGACGGGTGTTCATCGAGTGCAACACAGCGCCCGCCATGGGCACTCCGAAGTGGGCCTCGAGATGGCACGGCGTGTTCGGTGAAAGAATCGACACGACGTCTCCGGCTCGAATACCGCGGCCGTGCAAAGCCCACGCGAGGCGTGTGCAGCGGGCGTTGAACTCGGCGTAGGTCCAGGAAAGGTCGCCGTAGACCACGGCCGTCCGCTCCGGGTGCACCGCGGCCGTACGCGCGAGCAGCGATACGGGTGTCAAAGGAACGTAGTTGGCCTTTGTCACATCGAATTTTTGAATCATCGGCCCTCTCCTCACTCCGCGGCCAAAGACGCTACGGAACGAGACTTGCGTTGATGGGCCCGCCAGGTCATAGCGCGCTTCGCCGGGTCGTCGGTCGCGCCGTGTTTCAGGCGATGGATGGCCTGGTTGTGCGGTGCGGCCTTGACGAACTCAGGATCCTGGTAGGCCTCGTCCGAAATACGCGCCAGAACAGCGATCCATCGATCCAGGGCTTCCTTGCCGTACATTTCGCCGGCCTCAGGCGTGAAAGGATCCGGGATCAGCCATGGCTCATGGCTCGACCACATGGCATCGATCCCGAAGTCGGTCATACGGTTCTGAATGTCATGGATGTCGACGCCGGTTTCTTCCTTGAGCTGCCGGATGCTGTAACGTGTCATCTCCAGCCGCGGCGACGAGGCTTCGGGGTGCGAGCGCGAAACTCCCCGGATGGCGAGCAGCCCCTTCTCCATGTAGTTGTTGGCAAGAACCGAGATATCGGAGGCCTGCCGGATGCCCTCGGCGCCCATGGCGCGTGACCAGGCGTAAGCCTTCAGGATGACCTGTACGTTGCCCCAGAATTCACGGATCTTGCCGATGCTCTGCGGCCGGTCGTGTTCAAGGTGATATCGGGCACCGTCGAACGTCACGATGGGCGCAGGCAGGAAAGGCGCAAGCTCGTCGGAGCAACCGTATGCGCCGACCGCGGGACCGCCCACTCCGCTTTTGGGCGCTCCGAACGTCTTGTGCAGCATGAACATGCACGCGTCGAAGCCGAGTTCACGCGCACGAACTTTCGACATCACGCCGTTGAAGTTCGCATGGTCGTAGAAGCAGAGGCCGCCGGCCTCGTGCACGATCCTGACCCACTCCTTGATCTCCGGATTGTAGACGCCCATGTCGTCCGGGTTGTTGACCATCAGCGCCGCAGTGCGGTTCGACACCGCCGCCCTGAGAGCTTCGAGCGAAGGGTAGCCGTTTTCGTCAAGCATGAGCGTGACGACCTTGAACCCCGCCGCTGCCGCGGTCGCCGCATTGCAGGGATGGGTCTGTATCGTCGTGATGATTTCGTTGCGCTGTTCGAGTTCGCCGCGTGAAGCATGGTAGGCCCGCGTCACACAGCAGCTCGTATAGGCGGCTTCGGCACCGCCCCCGGCCTGGAAGACGAACTGATCCATACCGGAGAGCTCCCGCAGGATGGTGTCCATCCCGTAGATGATCTCCAGAGCTCCCTGCTGCGTGTCCTCGTGCTGGTATGGATGGAGATGCGTGATCTCCGGCCTCCACGCCATCGCCTCGTTTATCTGCGCGTTGTACTTCATCGTACAGGTGCCGAAGAGACTCACCCCCATCATGCCCAGCGTCTGCTGCGAGAGCCGCAGGTAGTGATAGAGCACCTCCGGCTCGGACATCTCCGGCAGGGCCGGTGCATCCCGGCGACGCATCGCTTCGGGGATCAGATTCCGTGCGGGTCCGACCCGCGCAGCGATCTCGGGCTCGACCTGCCCGAACAATACGCCCCGGCGTCCCGGATAGCCCATCTCCATGATGACCGGCTCGTTCCATACCGGAGCGTGATACTCCTGAGGTTTGGTGTTCATTGTGCGACAGCCTTCTCAATTTCGCTCGCCAGGCGTTCGATGTCAGAAAGAGAGTGGATTTCGGTGACGCAGTAGAGTGCGCTCGCACCGAGTTCCGGGAAGTCCTGCGCGATATCCTTGCCGCCGAAGATCCCGGCTTTTCGCAAGCGGTCGTTGATCGCTCCGACACTCTTGCCGGTGTCATCGAAATTAACGACGATCTCCTTGAAGAAGCCGGACGGGAAGGTCACCCGCACTCCATCGATCCTGGAGAGAAGATGTGCCGCATAGTGCGCACGCTGCAGGATGAGATTGCCGACGTCCTCGAAGCCCTTCGGCCCCATCATCGCCATGTAGACGGTTGCGGCGATCGCCCACATGTAGACCGAGTGACCTGTCCAGTCGTTGCCCTTGTCGCGCAGCGCGTAGGACGATTGTTCGAAGAGGCTCAGACCAAAACCGTATTCTCCGGGCTTGAGCGTCTCGGCGATGCTGATGAACAGCGTAGGATACTGGTGCGCGTACCTGTCGTCGTCACGCGAGGCGATGAAGCCGCCAAGGCCGCCCCCGGCGTGCATGTGAACTCCGAGCGTCTGTATCGTGCCGACGACTATGTCCGCGCCGTAGTCCACCGGAGACGACAGAACGCCAAGGGAAATGGGATCGACACCAATGATGGACTCCGCCCCGGCGGCGTGAGCGATCGCCGATATCTGAGCGCCTTGCTGCTCGATGACACCCAGAAAGGACGGGTTCTCGAAATACACGGCCGCGGTCTGATCACCGACAATCTGCCGGAGATGGTCCAGGTCGATAAGACCCGTAGACGGATCGTAGTCGACGAAGCGGAGGGCGATGTGGCTCGCCATCTCTACGGGTTCGCAGTAGTTTCTGATCACGGAAAGCCGCTCCGGATCGATCGACCGGGCGACGACGATCTCGTTCCGTCCAGTGAGACGCGCGGCGATCCGGACCGCATGACCCGCTGCAGTACCCCAGCTTCGCACCGGCAGGCCCACAAGATCCAGCTTGAGCAATTCGCCGAGCTGGCTGCAAAACTCGAACCATGCCTGGTTGCGGCCGTGGTCGGAACTCGGCTCACCGAAAATCGAGGTAAGCCACTCGTTCCGGCGAACTACCTCGTCGCAGGCGGCCGGCACATGGTGTTGCCAGCAGCCTGCCCCGAGGAAGCTCAAGTTGGTTTCGCAGGTCTCGTTCCTGGCAAGCGTAGTCACAAGGTGGCGCCTGAGTTCGTGCTCGCTCAGAGCCGGCGGCAGTTCGAGCGCACGCGCCATGCGGTGATCGTCGGGAATTTGCCGAAACAGCTCGGCAATGCTGCCGACGCCGATCTCGTCAAGCATCTCCCGCTGAATCGCGGATACCGAATTGGCCATGTAGGGATGTGCGACAGCCTGGGTCACAAAGAGACCTCCTCCTGGTTTGTTCTTGAAAACGTCAAGCGTGGACTTTGAACAGCACGCTGCGCTCGCAGCCGACCTCGATCCGCATGTAGCCGGTCAACATCGCATCGACCTCGGCATCGCCCGTATCGACCCGCAAGGGCACGGACTGGAGGGAAACGAGTTTGTCCATGGTCGACAGGACGATGATCCTGTCGCGGCCGACCCTTCGAATGACGTCTGCGCTGATCTGCTGATTTCCCCGGCCGAACAGACTCCCCTGCCCTCCGAGAACACCCACTACAAGGTGACTTTCCCGACCCTCCATCAACCGGAGCAAACTCACCTCGTCGAGATCGGCACCGACCAACTTTCCGTCCAAGATCGCGTCTACCCCGAGCAACGTGGACCTCAGGCCGAGCGCCGCGGCGACCCTTCGGGTGGTTGTTCCCGGCCCCAAGATGTAAAGACAGCCGGGCTTCATTCCATTCGCCGTCTGGCGCGCTGCGGCATCGAGGGACACCTCGTCGCCGGGGCGTGAACCCGACTTGGCGTTTTGAGCCAAAAGACGCTCGTACGGGCTGTTGGCGTATCCGTACAAACGGGCCGACACCCTGTCTTCGCGGATGGCCGCTTCGTCGAGGTCCATCACTTCGGCGGACCTCAGCTTGACGGCAGGATTTGCTCCGACAAACAGCGCGGCGAGATGGCCAGCGCTTTCCGGACTCGCCCCAAACACGGCAGAGTGCATTTTCACACCGGCCGGCACGCCCAGGACGGGCACCGCGTCGCCAACTTCCTCGAAGATGTCGCGCGCCGTTCCGTCGCCCCCCACGAACAGGATGAGTTCCGCGGCGTTCGCCTTCATCCATTTCGCCGTTGCACGGGTGTCTTCCGCTGTCGTCATCTCCGCCTCCGGAAGAGGCGCTGCCAGCGTCTCGAAGCCGGCAACACGCGCCGCCTCCTCGCCCATGTTTCCACGGCCCGTGAGGACATGTATCCGCGGCGCCGATTTCCTCAGCCTCGCCAGAGCATTGAGCGCTCTCCGCTGAGCCTGTGGCTGCGCCCCGCGCCGCCTCGCCTCGCTGAGAACGTCGGCGCCATCCGTGCCTTTGAGCCCAACGCGCCCCCCCATGCCGGCGATCGGATTGATGATCAGGCCGATCGTGACCTCTCGTTGATTCTCAGACATGTCCTGTCCCTTGATTTCATCAACCGAGGTTTGGAAAACGGGCAAAGCCCTCAAGCTCGTGGCGGGAGGACACTGTCCGGCGTTTCGGGCAACACCTGCCCGCCGTCGACGATGAGTGCCTGTCCGGTGACGAAGCTCGAATCCGGGTGGGCGAAAAACATCGCCGCATTGGCGATGTCGTTCGGCGTTCCCAGTCTATGGACGGGTACCAGCTTGCGCGCGTTTCTGATGAATTCGTCACCAAGCACTTTCAGGGCCTCGGTTTCGATCACTCCAGGCAGAATGGCGTTCACCGTGATGCCGTCGCGCGCCAGCTCGATTACGGCCCCCCGCATGAAGCCGAGCATTGCCGCCTTGCTCGCGGCGTAGTGGGCGAACGATGGGATACCGGTCACCGCGCCGGTGATGGAGGACGTTAGAACGATGCGGCCTGCTTCGCTTCTGCGGAGGCTGGGAAGCGCTGCCTTGACACAGAGGAACGTACCTTTGGTGTTCACGGCCATGACGCGATCCCATACTTCCGGCGACGTGTCTTCGATGGTGGAGATCGGGAACACCGCGGCATTGCTGCAAAGGACGTCGATGCCACCGAAGTCGGTTTCCACGGCGGCCACCATTTTCACGACGGACGCGGCGTCGGACACATCGGCGGCGTAGGATTTGGCGTTCACTCCTTCGGCTTGCAGCGTCTGGCTCGCGCTTGCCACGCGCTCTTCGCTCAGGTCGACCATCGCCACCTGGGCTCCAGCTTTGCCGAACTGTCGTGACAGTCCCATACCGATTCCACCGGCCGCTCCGGTGACGATTACGGTCTTGTTCTTGAAAGGCATGTCGGTTCCTCCTCCGATGGAGGAATGCCGGCAGTGGTCTGCGGGCATTCCTCCAAACAATCTCGCTGTTGGCTTATGCAAGCCCGGTCAGAGAGTGGTACCGCGCTGGTGACAGGGATCGGAACAGCAGCGCGGCTATGAGACCGACCACGAAAGAAACCGCCACGATCACTTCGATTGCGTAGGCAGCGAACCCGGCATTGTCGCCTCCGATCAGCGCCGGCAGGTTGTCGACCGCGATCCAGATGCAGAACAGGATCCCGACCAGGGCGCCGGCGGGCGCGACGAGCTTTTGCCAGATCGTCGCGTCGTCACCCTTGCGGGAAAAGAACACGATGATGGATGTGCAGGTCAGCGCCAGGATGACCAGGTAGCCGAGAGTTCCTGCCGTTGCACCCCAAGCATAAATCTGCGTGACGGGATCCAGTCCTATCGCCATGACGATTGCCAGCACGGCGGCGGAGCATGCCGTTTGGACGAGCGACGCATTGTGCGGCGATCCATGCGAAGGATGGATCGAGGACAGGCGTCGCGGGAACACCCCGTAGCTGCCGAGGACGTACTTGTAGCGGACAACGATGTTGTGAAGCGACAGCACGCAGGCAAAAAGGCTGGTCACCAGCAGCAGCTGCATGACGTCCATGGCGGTTTTTCCAAGGAACTGCTCGGTGGCGAGAAGATACATGTCGCCCGGGTGTTCAGTGGTGAACGAAACGACCTTATCCACGCCCACGGCGCTGACGACGCACCACATCGAGACGAAGTAGAAGACACCGACCCCGATGACGGCCACATAGGTCGCCAGAGGGATAGTCCGATCGGGATCGCGCGCCTCCTCACGGAAGACCACGGTGGCCTCAAACCCGATGAAGCAGTAGATCGCGAACATGATGCCCAGGCCCGGGGAACCCGAGCCAATCGCCTCCGCGGAGAATACCGCGACGTCGAGGCTCGAAATGCCGTTGGTCAGGAGCACTGAGGCATTGACCGCGAGAACGATCAGAATCTCGAAGATCAGGGCAACCCCGAGCGCCTTCGCGCTAAGTTCGATGTGCCGGTAGCCGAGATAGCCGACAACTGCGACGACGGCGAAGCTGAGCAGTTGCCATGGAAGGTGAATGCCGAACAGGTTCTGCGCCGTACTCGCCAGCAGGTACCCGAAGTAGCCTTCGATCGCCACGAGTATGAGGAAATAGGACGTGAGCGCCAAGGTCGCGGAGCCCAGGCCCACCACGCGTCCGAGGCCCTTCTGGATAAAGGCATAGAACGCGCCCGAGTTCTTGATGTAACGGGCCATCGCCACGAAGCCCACCGTGAAGAGCAACATGATCGCCATGGCGACCAGGGCGTCAAATGGCGCGGCTGGACCGTTTCCCATCAAGATGATCAGGGGCAGGTTGGCAACCATCACGGCCAGCGGCGATGCGGTCGCCACCACCATCATCACGATGGCGCCGACCCCTAGCTTGCCGCTCAGTCCTTCTTTGTCGACTGCGATTGGCACGGACGCGCCTGAGTAACTCTCGCTGAGCATTTTTCCCCTCCCGGTTATGCGGTGCCAGCCGACAGTCCAATCCAACTGCAGGCGACATCTTCATCATCGCATCACGTGCGGGCTGCGTTCTCGTCTCCGTGCAACAAAATGTTGACATTGGACCACAATCGGGCGCGTTCTGTTCGCCTATGAAACTCCGATCCTTCGCCAGACTGCCGGTAGAGTGCCTGAACCGCTACATCTGGTCGCCCGTGGGGTTCGTCTCGATGAAAGGGCGCTTTCACGCAACGACCTGAGGAAACATAAAGCTGGGCATCTGAATGACGATCGCTCCCACGCCTTCGATAGCGGCTTCCGCGTCGCAAACCACCGTGCTTGCAGCGGTTACAAATGGAATTGAAGCCTTCATCAGCAAACATGGGGTGAAACCCGAGACTGTGCTTCGTGCCGCCGGCCTGAGCTCAGGCTTGTCGCAACGTCCCAGTGATGCAATTCAATTGCGTGACTTCTGCCGGTTGATGGAGGAGGCGGTCAAGCGCACCGGAAACGACCACTTCGGCCTGCAGTTCGGAAACGAATCCAGTCCTGAGCTGTTGGGCATGCTCGGCTATATGGGTGTATCATCCGCGACACTCGCGGACGCCTTGCGTTCGATGGAGGAGTTCTTCCCGGTTCACCAGTCCAACACCATGTTCCGTTTGACAAAGGACCGGGGCGTTTGCCGGCTCGAATATTTTCTGCTGGACAGGTCGATTGTTGACCGGCGGCAGGATGCGGAATTTTCCATGGCGATCTTGTGCAACATCATGCGGCAGACGAATGGGGCCGCGTGGTCGCCGCTCGAGGTGCATTTCGAACACGCTCCTCCAGATAGTCAGGTATATCATCATCGCGTGTTCGGATCGGATCTGTCTTTCGGCAGGGGATGGAATGCCATTGTCTTCGACGCCAAGGATCTCGAGCGGCCGATGCTCCGGCCAGACCCGCTGCTACAAGCATTGATGCGTCAGTCGATGAGTTTCATTGCCGTGAAGCAACCGCCCGCGCTGACAATAACCGACCTGGTCAGCGCAGAGATCGTCAAGATCCTGCCTACCGGGGAGCCAAAACTGGAGGACGTTGCTGAAGGCTTGCGATTGCCCAGTTGGACGCTTCAAAGACGGCTTTCGAACGAGGGCACGCGTTTCAACGATCTTCTCGACGACGTTCGCAAACGGCTTGCTGAATCGCTCGTCTCGCAGCCTGGTTGCGCTATGTCGGACCTAGCGTTCAAACTCGGATATTCCGAGGTCAGCGCATTCTCCCGCGCCTTCGTGCGCTGGTTTGGGGTGTCTCCCAGGGAATGGCGGCGCACGGCCAGGGACGCCAGCGCACTGGCCTCCGTGCAGGCGGCTGTCGAGAAGGCCGCCCGATGAAGCTCTTGGCGTCTTCCGCGTGGAATCCCACACTGTGAAGCAGACTCGAAGGTTGACCCCACGCTGAGGCCGCGTAAGCCGTTGATTTACGGACCTGAATTGGAGATTGGATGGGGTCACGATCGGCGTCCATGGTGACCCCACCTTCGCGACGATTTTGCCAGCAAGATCAGATATTTGCTTTCCTTCGGGACGGGGTCATCCTTCGTGGCTGACTCACATCGTCGCCCTCTACGACGCGAAGCCCGACGCACGTGATGCGGAAGGTTGGGGATGGACGATCCCGACAACAACCGAAGAAAGGCCATCTCCGACGCATCGGAAGGGCGTCTCGTTCACCGCATCAATGCCTCGCATTGCGTCTATCCATTCGACAAATAGACCGCCCGTGGATAGCGTCGCCGATGCCGCCTCACTAGGACGGCGGCGCGCTGAGGAGCGCTCGTCAACCTATCCTGGCGGATCGGTGGCAGCATGTGGGGGACGGTGGGCTTCATGTCACGCAGCATCATAGACCTATCGGTGACGCTGACGACGGGAATCCGGTCCGACCCGCCGGGTCTCGAGCCGAAAATCGACTATGTCGACCATGACGAAGGGGCGCGGGACTTCGAGCGGATGTTCGGTGTACCGGTTGACAGGCAGCTCGAGGGCAAGGGTGCTGCCGTCGAGCGATGCGTGATCAGCACGCACAACGGGACCCACATGGACGCCCCCTGGCACTATCACCCCACCCAGGACGGCGGGATGCCGGCGATGACGATTGACCAGGTTCCGCTCGACTGGTGCATGGGCCCGGGCGTCAAGCTCGACTTTCGCGACAAGCCGGACGGCTATGTCTGCACGGCAGCCGACGTGGAAACGGAGCTGCGACGGATCGGTCACACGCTGAGCCCGGGCGACATCGTGCTGGTCAATACACGCGCGGGTTCGCGCTATGGACATGACGACTACGTTTCGGCCGGATGCGGCATGGGCCGCGAGGCGACGCTGTGGCTGGTCGAACGCGGCGTCCGAGTGTGCGGCACGGATGCGTGGAGCTGGGACGCGCCGCTGATGTCGCAGGTGAAGAAGATTCGCGAAACCGGCGACTGGTCCCGCTTCTGGGAAGGCCACAAGGCCGGTGCCACCGCCGGCTATTGCCACATGGAAAAGCTCGCCCATCTCGAGGGACTTCCACCGGACGGCTTCGAGGTGATCTGCTTTCCGGTAAAGGTTGAACGGGGTTCCGCCGGCTGGTGCCGGCCGGTCGCCATAATCGGCGCCTGAACCCGGGCGGCCGATGCCAGCAGGGGAACACGGATGAGATTTGCGACTTTGCGCAACGGGGCTCCCGACGGGCGCCTGCATATCGTGTCGCGGGACAACTCCCGCGCCGTGCCGGCGGCGGCTGCGACGACGCTTCAGGAGGCGCTGGATCGATGGGATAGCGTCGCACCGGCCCTGGAAGCCGAATACGCCGCTCTGAACGGTGGCGACGTTGCCGGGGTGCACGCTTTAGGCCCCGCGCTCGCGATGGCGCCGCTGCCGCGCGCCTGGCAGTGGCTCGACGGTTCCGCCTATGACAGCCACGGCGCGCTGATGGCCAAGGTGTTCGGCGTCGATGCCAAGGGCGGCAGCGACCGGCCATTGATGTATCAGGGGATCTCCGACCGGTTCCTCGGCCCGACCGAGGATGTCCCCTTGCCGTCGCAGGACGACGGCATCGACTTCGAAGGCGAGTTCGGGATCATCACAGACGCCGTTCCCATGGGCACGACGGCAGCGCAGGCGACCCGCCACATCCGCCTCGTCGTGCAGATCAACGACTGGAGCCTTCGCAGGATCGCACCCGTCGAGATGAAGACCGGATTTGGCTGGCTCCAGTGCAAGCCGCGTTGTTCGATGGCGCCCGTGGCGGTGACTCCGGACGAACTGGGCTCCGCATGGCGCGACTGCCAGGTGGCGCTGCCGCTCACCATCGACTGGAACGGCCGCCGGTTCGGCAACGCGCATGGCTACGGCATGTCGGAGGGCTTCGATCGCCTGGTAGAGCACGCCGCCTATTCTCGCGATCTGGTTGCCGGCACCGTCATCGGCTCGGGAACCGTGTCCAACGAGACTTATCGCGAAGTCGGTTCCTCCTGCATCGCCGAGCGCCGCGCCATCGAGATGATCGACGAAGGCGCGCCGCGGACGCCCTTCATGGCCTTCGGCGACCGGGTGCGCATGGAAGCCGTGCTAGAGGACAGCTCCCCGCTTTTCGGGGCCATCGATCAGGTCGTTAAGAAAGCTCCACCGCCCGGACCGGTGCGATGAGCGGTGGCGCAAGGATTGCGGGCACCGCGCCCGGGGTCTTCGACCGCTGGGCGACACTCGGCGCCGATCTCGTGTCGGCGCTCGCGGTGGCAGGAATGCTCACCGGCGCCATGGTCGTCGTTGCCGACGTACTGCTTCGCTGGATCGCGGACGCAGCCGTCGTCGCCCTCAACGAGGTGATGAGCCAGGTCTTCGCGGTCGCCATCGCGGCGACATTGCCAGCGGGCGCCGCCCGCCGCGTCGACCTCAGGGTGGACCTGCTCGGCTTCTCGATCGGACCGCGCCTCGGCGGCTTTCTCACCTTCGCCGGGTCGCTGCTGCTGGCGCTGTTCTTCGCGGTCCTGGCCTGGCGCATCTGGGGCCTCGGCCTGCGCTTCCACGAGCAGGGGCGCGAGACACTCATCCTGCTGTGGCCGATTGCGCCGACCTATTTTATCGTCTCGGCTGCAATGGTCGTTGCCGCGCTCGTCCATCTGTCCAACGCCGCGCGGGAACTGATGGCGATTCGACGACCGGCCGGCGCCGGCGGCACCGGTCTGACCGGTGCCGCCACCGTCGCCGCCACGCTACTCCTGCTCGTGGGGGCGCTTGTCTGGGCGCTGGTCGACCTCGCCTCGATGTCGGCCTTCGCCTCCGGCTCACCCGGGACCTTCGTGGTCCTCGCCTTCCTGCTGCTCTGGCTTTGCGTGCTGGCACAGCTGCCCCTGGCGCCCGTAACCGGCCTGATCGGACTCATGGGTACGGCGCTCTTCGTCGGCAGCCGCTCGGCGGGAAATGTCTTTGCCACCGACGCGATGGAGTTCCTCACCAATCCACAGGTGTCGACGCTGCCGCTCTTCCTGATGATGGGCAGCTTCGCCGTGGC
>CAYJMY010000083.1:0-18694 GCA_964371125.1 uncultured Mesorhizobium sp.
GGCATGGGAACGGCAACGATCATCGAGCGGGTTTGACCGGTCTTTCCCTCCCCCGTGAATGGAGGGTGGTCCGCGTAGCGGACCGGATGGGGGCCTTGCGGGAATGCGCGGCCCATACGAATTCAGCGGCGAGGACATGGAGACGACCTTACCCGGTTCGCTCCGCTCGCCACCCTCCCCTCGAGGGGGAGGGAAGCCGCGGCGCCGCCGCATCTGATCTCAAGGAGGGACTTCTCCAATGACCAAGTACAACAACTTCAAAGTCGAGACCGATGCTGACGGCATCGCCCTCGTCACCTGGGACATGCCCGGCAAGTCGATGAACGTCTTCACCGAGGAGGTGATGGACGAACTGGAAAAGATCGTCGACCACGTTGCCGCCGACGCCGCCATCAAGGGCGCGGTCGTCACCTCGGGCAAGGACAGCTTCTCCGGCGGCGCCGATCTCACCATGCTCCAGAGGATGCTTGGCATCGTCAAGAAGGAGCGGGCGAAGAACCCCGCGGCCGCGGTCAAGATGCTGTTCGACGGTGCCGGCCGCATGACCTGGCTGTTCCGCAAGCTCGAGACATCCGGCAAGCCCTGGGTCTCGGCGATCAACGGCACCTGCATGGGCGGTGCCTTCGAGCTCTCGCTCGCCTGCCACGGCCGTGTTGCCGCCGACAGCGACAAGGTCAAGATGGCGTTGCCTGAGGTCAAGGTCGGCATCTTCCCGGGCGCCGGCGGCACCCAGCGCGTGCCGAGGCTGGCCAAAGGCCAGGACGCCCTGCAGATGCTCACCTCCGGCCAGAGCCTTTCGCCGCAGAAGGCGAAGGCGATGGGTCTGATCCACGAAATCGCCGAACCGGCGAAGCTGATCGAGACGGCCAAAGCCATGATCCGCAACGGCCTCGATCCCGTGGCGCCGTGGGACAAGAAGGGCTTCAAGCTGCCGGAAGGGCCGGTCTACTCGGCCGCGGGCGCCAACCTCTGGCCGCCGGCGATCGCCATCCTGCGCCGCGAGACCTACGGCAACTACCCGGCCGCCAGCGCCATCCTGAAATGCGTCTACGAGGGCCTTTTGGTGCCCTTCGACACCGGGCTCAGGATCGAGCAGCGCTACTTCACCCATGTCCTGCAGAGCCGCGAGGCGGAGGCGATGGTCCGTTCGCTGTTCGTGTCGTTGCAGGAACTGAACAAGGGTGCCCGCAGGCCTGAGGGCGTGGCGGAGACGAAGTTCAAGAAGATCGGCGTCGTTGGCGCGGGCTTCATGGGCGCCGGCATCGCCTATGTGACGGCCAGGGCCGGCATCCCGGTCGTCCTCGTCGACCGCGACCAGGAAGCCGCCGACAAAGGCAAGGCGCACTCCGCCGGCCTCATGGACGGCTTGGTCAAGAAGGGCCGCGCCACCGCCGAGGAGAAGGAGAAGCTGCTCTCGCTGATCACCGCGACGCCCGACTACGCGGCGCTCGCGGGCTGCGACCTCGTCATCGAGGCCGTCTTCGAGGACAGCGCGATCAAGAAGGCCGTCACGGAGAATTCGGAAGCCGTGCTGAAGCCGTCGGCGGTCTTCGCCTCCAACACCTCGACGATCCCGATCACCGGCCTTGCCAAGAACTCGGCCCGCCCGAAGAACTTCATCGGCATCCACTTCTTCTCGCCGGTCGACAAGATGATGCTGGTCGAGATCATCCTCGGCAAGAAGACCGGCGACAAGGCGCTCGCAGTGGCCATCGACTATGTGCGCGCCATCAGGAAGACGCCGATCGTCGTCAACGACACGCGCGGCTTCTACGTCAACCGCTGCGTCCTGCGATACATGTCGGAAGCCTACCAGATGCTGATCGAGGGCGTTCCCGCTGCCATGATCGAGAACGCTGCGCGGATGGCCGGCATGCCCGTCGGCCCGCTGGCGCTGACCGACGAGACGGCGATCGATCTCGCCCAGAAGATCATGAAGCAGACCATCCGCGACCTCGGTGAGAAGGCCGTCGACAAGGACCAATTCGACCTGATCAACACGTTGGTCGACAAGCACGGCCGCTTCGGCCGCAAGAACGGCAAGGGCTTCTACGACTATCCGGCCAAGCCGGCGAAGAAGAAGCTGTGGCCCGGCCTGAAGGACCTCTACAAGCAGCGGGATGCCGACAGGATCGACGTCGAGGAATTGAAGCAGCGCTTCCTCTTCACGATCGCGATGGAGGCCGCGCGCGTCATGGAGGAGGGCATCGTCACCGACCCGCGCGAGGCGGATGTCGGCTCGATCCTGGCCTTCGGCTTCGCCCCCTACACGGGCGGCGCGCTGTCCTACATCGACGGCATCGGCGGCAAGGCCTTCGTCAAGCGGGCGAAGGAGCTGCAGAAGAAGTACGGCGCGCAGTTCAAGGCGCCGAAGCTTCTCCTCGACATGGCCGAGAAGGGCGAGACCTTCTACGAGCGCTTCGATCCCTACGCGAAGCCGGACAAGAGGGCGGCCTGACGCCGGCTTGCCTCCTCCTCGGGGGGAGGGCGGCGGCGACGCCACCCGCTAGATCGCCTGCGGCGATTCTCCGCCCTCCCCGCGAAGGGGAGGGAGAACTTGGGAGTTCTTCATGTACGTCTGGGGCCGCTTCGCGCGCATGGCGCTCACCACGAAGAGCCGTGGGCGCTACCGGTTCGGCGATGAAAGCCGGCTCGACTTCCGCTGCCTGCCGACGGACGTCGATACCAATCTCCATTTGAACAATGCGCGCTACATGATGCTCGCCGATGTCGGGCGCATCGACATCTTCCTGCGTGCCGGGCTCCTCGATCTCGCCCGCAAGAATGGCTGGGCGCCGATGATGGGCGGCCTCCAGGCCGTCTACGTCCGCGAGATCCGCCTGTGGCGGAAGTTCGAAGTGGTCTCGACCATCGAGACCTGGGAGGACACCCAGGTCATCGGCCGCCACCGCTTCGTCCTCGACGGAGGCACCACGGCCGCGCTGGTCATGACCACTGCCGGCATCTACGACGCCGGCAAACGCCGCTTCGTGCCGATCGACGACATCGTCGCGGCGCTCGGCGCCCGCATCGCGCCGCGGCCGCCGACCGAGGAGGAGCGCATCTTCATGGCCTCCCACGCCGGCCTGAGGCGGCTCGCCAAGTTGGGCTGACAGCGGTTTGGGCAGCGTCGCAACCGGCGAAACAGAACGGTTCCAATCCGACCTCATCTTCGTCTAGGCTCGTCGGCGCGACTGCGCCTGCAACCTACCCAAAGAGCGGTACCCCCCATGCCTGCCACCATCGACTACTTCTTCACCTCCATCTCCCCGTGGACCTATCTCGGCCACGACGCGGCGAGGGCGCTTGCCGCGAAGCACGGCGCCGCGCTCGCCGTGCGGCCCGTCAATCTCGGCGGCATGTTCAAGGTGTCGGGCCAGGTGCCGCTCGCGGAACGCCCGGCGGTGCGCCAGCGCTACCGCCTGATCGAGCTGCAGCGCTTTGCCCATTTTCGCGGCAAGCCGCTGAACGTCCGCCCGGCGCACTTCCCCACCGACCCGACGCTCGCCGACCTCACCATCTGCGCCATCGTCGCCGACGGCGGCGACCCGCTCGACTACATGGGATCGGTCTTCTCGGCCGTCTGGGCGGAAGAGAAGAACATCGCCGACGAGGCGACGCTCGCCGCGCTCCTCACGGAAGCCGGCTTCGACGCCGCCGCGATCCTCGACAAGGCGAACACGCCCGCCGTCGCCGCCGTCCGGGCGAAGAACACCGAGGACGCCATCGCCGTCGACGCCAGCGGCGTGCCGTGCTTCGTGCTCGGCGGCGAGCCCTTCTGGGGCCAGGACCGTCTCGACATTCTCGACCACGCGCTGACGACCGGCCGGCCGCCGTTCAGGCCATTGTGACGGGTAGCGCTCGGCGTTTTCGGCTGGACATCGGGGCGGTGCGGGACTAGATGCTGCTGAAAGGCATATTTTCCTGTTTGACGGGGAGCGGATGATGCTCTCGCACGACCGTGTCTGGGCCGCGATCGACGCGCTCGCCGAACGCTATTCGCTTTCGGCGTCCGGCCTCGCCAAGCGCGCGGGGCTGGACTCGACCGCCTTCAACAAGTCGAAGCGGCTTTCGGCGGACGGCCGGCCGCGCTGGCCGTCGACGGAATCGCTCGCCAAGGTCATCGAGGCGACCAATTCTTCGCTGGAAGAGCTTTTCGGACTGATCGAGGGCCGCGCGCCGGAGA
The DNA here is from genome assembly GCA_964371125.1 of uncultured Mesorhizobium sp. GTDB lineage: Bacteria > Pseudomonadota > Alphaproteobacteria > Rhizobiales > Rhizobiaceae > DUSC01. The sequence goes on from CAYJMY010000083.1 coordinate 4,187, forward strand.
TCAAGGGCGCCTTGCCGGCGCAGGGCTCGACCGTTCCGTTGATCGGCTTCGCTCAGGCCGGCGCCGGCGGCTTCTTCGACGACGCCGGATTCCCCGCCGGTCAGGGCTGGGACATGGTCGAGGTGCCTGAACGGGCCGGCGAAGGCTCCTACGCGCTCCAGGTCCAGGGCGATTCGATGCTGCCGCTCTATCGCGACGGCGATGTCCTGATCGTCAGCCCGGGCGGCGCCGTGCGCCGCGGCGACCGCGTCGTCGTCAAGACCACCGCGGGCGAGGTGATGGCCAAGCTGCTCGAGCGCAGGACCCCGACGACGGTCGAGCTCGTCTCGCTCAATCCGGCCCATCCGGTCCGCAAGATCCCGGTCGCCGAAATCGAATGGATCGCCCGCATCGTCTGGGCGAGCCAGTAGGCCGATGCGGCCGGCTCTGACGGTCGCCGCCGTCCTCGCCGTCGGTCTGGCCGGGACGTTGCTCAGCGTTGCCGGGCGCACGCTGCTCGCCCCGGATTCCGCCGAGAGCGCGTCGACGGCACCGCAGGACGCTTCGATGGCGCCCGCCCCCGTGGGAAAGGCCATCGATCCGTTTTCCACCCCGCCCGCAGCCGAACGCGATGCCGATCCCGCCGATCGGACAGGCGGCGCCGTGCCGCAGACGGCCCACGCGCGCGCAGTGGCGCCGGAGATCGTGGCGCCGCCGCCGCTCGATCCCGCAGAGTTGCAGCGCGCCGAACCGCGCCAGCCGCTGTCGCAGCTGGCGCTCGCCCTGCCGCCGAAGCCGGTCCCGCCGGACAAGTGGAAGGGGACTCTCCTGCATCGGCCGGTCGCCGTCGCCTCGGCGCGCTTCGAGGCGATGGGACGCACCGTCGCGCTTGCCGGTGTCGACAGCGTCGCGCCGGAGGAGACCTGCTCGTGGCAGGGGCGCCCGTGGCCGTGCGGAGTCCGCGCCCGCACCGCCTTCCGTACATGGCTGAGGGGCCGGTCGCTGTCCTGCGCCATCCCGCCCGAGAGCGACCGCCACCTGGTCGTGGCGGCCTGTAGGCTCGGCAAGCAGGACGCCGGTCTGTGGCTGGTCGCCAATGGCTGGGCGAAGGCCGCCGAAGGCGGGCTCTACCAGGCTGCCGGCATGGAAGCGCGGGAGAAGCAACTGGGCATCTTCGGCGCGCCGCCGGCCGGCGCCGTGCCGGAATCGTCGTTCCAGCTGCCGCCGAGTTCCGTGCCGGAGGCCGAGCTTCCCGATTTCGACCGTCTCGATGTCGTGCCCGACGCGGTGAGCGACGCACCCGCGGCCGAAGGGCCGGGATGATCAGCCGGCGAGTTCGCCGGCCAGAGCCCTGCCGATGAGTGCCCGCGTCTCGGCGATACCGTAGAGCGCGGCAAACGATCCGAATCGCGGCCCGCGCTCCTGGCCGATCAGCACCTGGTAGATCATCTGAAAGAAGGCGACGGACACGCCAGGCCCGCCCTCGGGACTCTTCTTCGCATGGTCCTGGTAGCGCTCGATGCCGCGGGCGACGTCGAGCGCCGCGTTCTGGATCGCCTCGCCGTCGGCGTTCGCCGCCAGCGTGCCGAGCTTGTCGGAAAGGGCGCGCAACGCCGCGGCCTCGATCTCGTCGGCGGCGCGAAAAGTCTTCGCCGGCTTGACGAAATCGTCGAAGTAGCGGATCGCGTAGCCGACCAGCCGGTCGAGCTCGGGATTGTTCTCCGGCGTCACCCCCGGCGCGTGGCGGGAGATGAAGCCCCACAGCACGGCCTTGTCGTGGGCGTTCGAGGCGCTGACCAGGTTGAGGAGCAAGGCGAAGGAGACCGGCAGCTCGATCCGGGGCGGTTCGCCGTTGTGCATGTGCCAGACCGGATTGCCGAGCCGCTCCTTCCAGTCCTGGCGCGGATAGGCCGCGAGGAAGGAATAATACTCGTCCACCGCCTTCGGGATGACGTCGAAGTAGAGCTTCTTCGCCTGCCGCGGCCGCTGGTACATGTAGAGGCCGAGGCTCTCCGTCGGCGCATAGGTCAACCACTCGTCGATGGTCAGCCCGTTGCCCTTCGACTTCGAGATCTTCTGGCCGTTCTCGTCGAGGAACAGTTCATAGACGAAATGCTCCGGTGCGCGGCCGCCGAGCGCCTCGCAGATGCGGTCGTAGACGCCCATGTTGGGCCCGTGGTCCTTGCCGAACATCTCGAAGTCGACGCCCAGCGCCGCCCAACGCGCGCCGAAATCGGGCTTCCACTGCAGCTTCACGCGGCCTCCGGTCACGGGAAGCGTCGTCTCGGTGCCGTCCTCGTCGTCGAAGGTTATGGTGCCGGCTTCTGCGTCGACGTGTCTCATCGGCACGTAGAGCACGCGCCCGGTCTTCGGCGAGATCGGCAGGAACGGCGAATAGGTGGCCCGGCGCTCCTCGCCGAGCGTCGGCAGCATGATCGCCATGATGGCGTCGTAACGCTCCGCCACCCGCTTCAGGATCGCGTCGAAGCGGCCCGACTTGTAGTATTCCGTGGCGCTGGCGAACTCGTAGTCGAAGCCGAACGTGTCGAGGAAGCGCCGCAGCATGGCGTTGTTGTGGTGCCCGAAGCTCGCATAGTCACCGTCGAACGGGTTCGGCACCACGGTCAGCGGCATGTGCAGGTAGGGCTCGAGGAAGGCGCGATCCGGCACGTTGTCCGGGATCTTGCGCATGCCGTCCATGTCGTCGGAGAAACAGAGCAGTTTGGTCGGCACCTTGTCGCCGGTCAGCACGCGGAACGCGTGGCGGACCATCGTCGTGCGCGCCACCTCGCCGAACGTGCCGATATGCGGCAGGCCCGATGGTCCGTAGCCCGTCTCGAACAGCACGGTGGCGGGGAAATCGCGGCCCTTGTAGCGCTCGACGATCTTGCGCGCTTCCTCGAACGGCCAGGCTTTGCTTTCGGTGGCAGCCGCAAGAACCTCGGGGGAGAGATCGATCGCCGTCATGTCGCCGTTCCTGGGTTTTCTTGGCCGGGGCCTTTTCCGGCAGGCTGGCTTGCTCTATTCGGCGCGGATTGAGGCGTCAACGCGACGCGGCGTTTTTCCTTGCTCGCCGCCCGGACCGTTCCTACCTTGCGCGCAAATCAGGAGACCCCGATGTCCGCTACGACGACATACCAGGCCATGATCTACCTCATGGTCATCACCTCGGCATCCGACCGCGACATGACCGACATCGAGCTGGCGCGAATCGGCGACGTGGTCCGCACATGGCCGGTATTCGAGGATTTCGATGCCGAGAAGCTCGTCGCGACGGCGCAGAAATGCGAGAAGCTGCTGCACGAGGAGGCTGGCCTCGACGGCGTGCTGAAGCTGGCGCGCGCGGCCATCCCCGAGCGCCTGCGCGACACCGCCTATGCGGCCGCCTTCGAGGTCGCGGCGGTCGATCTCGAGATGCGCCTGGAGGAGGTGCGCGTGCTTGATCGGCTCCGCGAAGCCCTCGGCCTTGAGGACAACGTCGCCTTCGCCATAGAGCGGGCCGCCAAGGCGCGTCACCGCACGCTCACCTGACGCGCCTTGGGCCGCTTTCCCGCCGGCGGGTCAGTAGAAGCTGACGGGGAAGTGGCGCAGGTAGAGTTCGGCGAAGATGCCCTTGGCGCTGATCTGCTGGAGAGCATAGTCGAAGGCGTCGACCAGCACCCGCTCGGAGGGCGGCGCGGCGATCGCCAGGCCGAGGCCGAGATAGTCGGGCGACAGGTAGGGCCCGCCGGAATAGCGGCAGCAATTGGCCGAGTCCGACCCGGCGAGCCAGAAGGCCAGGCGCATTCCGTCGCCGAACACGCCGGCCAGCTTGCGCTCCTTCAGGTCCTGCATCATCCATTCCTGGCGCGTGTAGGTGACGATTTTCGCGGCAGGGAAGTAGTCGCGCAGCATCCGTTCGTGGGCCGAGCCGGCGATCACGCCGATGCGGCGCCCGTCCAGCTTGCCGTGGAGCGGCTCGCCGATGGCGTCGGCCTTCGGCGTCACGAAACGCGCCGGGAATTGCAGGTAGGATCTGGTGAATACGTAGCGCTCGCGGTTCTCCCCGGTGACGGCGATCCCGGCGATGACCGCCTCGCCCTGCCTGTCCGCCAGCGCCTGTTCGAGTTCCCCCCATGGCAGGGCCTGGATCTGGCATTTCTGCTGGAGGTCCAGTTCGGCGCAGATGGCGCGGGCGAGGTCGACATGGAAGCCGCTGAGCCGTCCGGCGCTGTCGAGATAGTTGAATGGCGGGAAGTCGACGGTCGTCAGGAACCGCAGGCGCGGCATCGCCGAGAGGTCCGGCTTGGCCAGGCGTTCTTTGACGTCCCAGAAGAGCGGGATCTCGGGCTCCGCCGCCCGCGCCGGCGCGATCGCGCACAGCACCGCAAGCGCCATCGCCATGACGATCGTTCTCATCTGTCCGCCGCCGCTCCTCGCATCGCGATCCGTCCTGCCCTTCGTCTCGTCCTATACGACGAGGCACGCGTCTGCGCCACCGCTGCGGTCGGCGCTGAATTCGTTGTCTTTTTCTGGCACAGTGACTGCGACGACGTGAAGGTGGCAAATATTGATCAAATGATGCTAATAATATCCAATAAACACGCCACGCGCCCGCTGACGCGGCCAGCATGGCTGATGTCTTGAGGGCGCACGAGGGGTGGCCGTTGCCATGAGACATTTCGAGGATACGCTCGCGTATATCGACCGGCTGCAGCGCGCCAGCACCGCCGAAGCGATCTGTCGCGAACTGCTCGGCGTCACGTCGAACCACGGCCTGACCTCGCTGATGGCGGGCACGGTGCCCAATCCGAACACGCCGATCGGCCACCAGAAGAACCACGTGATGCTCTGCGAATGGCCGGTGGAATGGCTGCAGCGCTACGTTGCACAGAACCATGTCGACCACGATCCGGTCGTCAGCCACATGAAGATCCTGCAGGAGCCGTTCCACTGGCGCGAATCCGCGACGCGGGCCCTCGTCGACCGCGACTCGATCCGGGTCATGGGCGATGCCGCCGAGTTCAAGCTGCGCGAATGGTTGGCCTTCCCGCTGGTGACGCTCGACGGCACCATCGTCATGGTCTCGCTCGGCGGCGAGGCGGTCGAGCTGTCGAACGCCGAGTTCAACATGATCTCGCTGGCGTCGACCTACGCCATCGGCCGTGCCATGCAGCTGCAGATGGGGACGTCGCGCACCATCGACCACATCGAGCTGACGCGCCGGGAGATCGAGTGTCTGCGATGGGCCGCCGTCGGCAAGTCGGAATGGGAAATGTCCCAGATCATGGGGATTTCCGAGCACACGTCCGAGAAGCATCTGCTGAGCGCGAAGAACAAGCTCGGCGCGGTCAACCGCGTCCAGGCCGTCGCCGAAGCCATACGCCGCGGATTCATAAGCTGAATATTCTATCCGAACCGCGTGCCGGCCGGTAACTACGCGATCACGTAATACCTCGCCTTTTCCACCGACTTAAGCTGCCCTTGGTTAACAAACCAGGGGCAAAACATGTACGCATTAACCACTTCACAACTCATGGAACGACCTGATCTCTGGCGCGCGGTGCACAAGCTGCGCTACGAGGTTTTCGTCGAGGAGATGGGCTGGGAGGCGCTGCGGCGCGCCGACCAGCTGGAAATCGACCAGTTCGATCACGACGAGGCGATCCATCACCTCGTGGTCCGCAATGGCGAGCTTGTCGGCTATCAGCGCATGCTGCCGACGACGCGCCCGCACCTGCTCACCGAGGTCCTCCAGGATCTCTATGTCGGTACGCCGCCGTCGGGGCGCGACGTCTGGGAACTCACGCGCTATGCGGTCGCCAAGGGATACCGGGACGGCCGGCGTGGCGTGTCGACCGTCGGCAGCGAGCTGATCGCCGGTTTCGTCGAATGGGGCCTGTCGTGCGGCGTCGACAAGGTCATCATCGAGTTCGAGCCGATGTGGGTATTGCGCGCGCTGCAACTGCGCTTTCTGGCGACCCCGCTCGGCTACCAGAGGACCTACGGCCGCCAGGAGGTCGTGGCGACGCTGCTGACCTTCAACGAAGCCACCTTGCAGGTGGTCCGGGAACGTCGCGCGCATTTCGCGCCCGTCCTCAGGATAGGAGCTCCCGAAACCTACTCGTGGAAACAGGCGTCCTAGCCGGACGGACACGCCTGCTCGCCTTCACAACCGGCATTGACTTCAACTCACTCCATCGGAGGGGCAAATGAGGAACCGACCTCAAACCGAATTCCATAATCATGTGCTGACCGTCACCGTCTCGTCCGACGACGGCCGGCCGATCCTCGATCACCACGCCTACGAACGTCTCGATCGCACGCTCAGCCAGGCGGCCGAAGACCCGGAGACCCGCGTCGTGATCCTGCGCGGCCTCGCCGGCTGCTTCTGCCTCGGCGGCGACTTCGCCGAGTTCCTCGACGCGGGGAAGCACCAGTGCCTGATCGACGCGGTCACCGGCCTTTTCCGCACGCTCGCCACCTTCCCGAAGCCGCTTCTGGCTTCGGTCGATGGCGACGCGGTCGGCGTCGGCTGCACGATCCTGTTCCATTGCGACATGGTCGTTGCCTCGGCGGGTAGCACCTTCCGCGTACCGTTCGTCGATTTCGGGCTGGTTCCGGACGCGGCGACCAGCATCCTGGCGCCGGAGAAGCTCGGCTACGGCGGTGCGTTCCGCTTCTTCTGCCTCGGCGAGAGCCTCGGCGTTGATGAAGCGATGGCGCTGGGCCTGGTCGCGGAATCGGTCGAGCCCGGTCGGTGCGAGGAACGCACTGCCGAACTCGCCCGCCGGCTCGCCAAGAAACCGGTCGCAGCCCTTCTGCAGACGCGAAGCCTGCTGCGCGGCGATGCCCGTCATCTCTGCGAGCGGATCGATCGGGAAATCTCGCTGTTCCACCGTGCGCTGCAGGACGACGAGACGCTGCGTCGGCTGAAACGCATCGCGCGGATGGCGGCGTGATGGTCCGGGACGTCTGATCGTGCCGGGCCGCGGCGTAGGGGAGGGTGAGCCCGCCCGCCGTCGCGGCCCGGTGTATTGTTCCCCCTCGCCGGAGCCTTCCGGCCGGTCGCCGGATCCGGATACCGGGAATGGCGGGTTCGGGGAGGTGCCTTCCTTCGGCCCGGCGCTGCGTCAGGCGGGCGATCCGATGTCGGTGCTGATGCCGGAACTGCGGCATTGGGCGCCGGTGCTCGACCGCCTGGCGGTTGCCGAAGAGGTCCGTGTCCAGGCGGCCTTGCGGGCGAGGGTGCACGCCGTCACGTTCCAACGCGAAATACTAGCCTCAGGCGCGGTCGAGGAGGATGCGTTCTATCGCGCCCTCGCCGGTTCCCTCGGCGTTCGGTTCCTGGCGCGCGTCGCGGCTGAGGACCTCGTTCTACAGGAAAAGCATGCCTTGGCACTTCTGTGCCGCACCCCCGGCGTGGCGCCGGCGCGCATTGTCGATGGGGAGGGGAATGCCGCGACGATTCTCGCCACGGACCGCCTGGACATCGCCGCCATGCGTGCGCGCCTGTCAGCCACACCCCAACTGGCCTTGCGCATCCGGGTGGCGACGCCGTCCGCGGTACGACAGGCGCTGCTTGGCCGCGCTCGCTCCCGCCTTGCGGCGATCGCCGTTTCGGGCCTCTACGAGAAGCTGCCGCATTGCTCGGCGGTCATCGTCGCCAATGCCTGGCAGGGTTTCCTGATCGGATTTGGCGGCTTCTTCGCCGTTTCCGCCGCCGTCGTCGCGCCGCTGGAGACGCTGATCGCCCTGCAGGGCTTCCTCTCCCTGTTCTTCCTCGGCTGCGTCCTCTTGCGGGTTATGGCGATGACCGTCGCGGAGCCGCCCGAGCCGCCGCCGATCGGCCCCTTCGCGGCGCGCGACCTGCCGGTCTACTCCGTGCTGGTCGCGCTCTATCGCGAGGCCGGGATCGTGCCGGAACTGCTCGTCGCGCTGGGGCGACTGCAATGGCCGCGCGCCAAGCTCGAGATCAAGCTCGTGTGCGAGTCCGACGACGACGACACCCTCGCCGCCATCCGGACCCACCCCCTCCGACCCAATGTCGAGGTTATCGAGGTGCCGCCGGTGGGGCCTCGCACCAAGCCGAAAGCGCTCGCCTATGCGCTTCCGACGGTCAGCGGCGAGTTCGTCGTCCTCTATGACGCCGAGGACAAGCCGCATCCGCTCCAGCTCCTCGAGGCGTGGCAGAGGTTCCGGACCGGCGGGCCCGACCTCGCCTGCCTGCAGGCGCCGCTGGAGATATCGAACGGCAACGCCGGGCCGATCGCGCGGTTGTTCGCCCTCGAATACGCCGGGCTGTTCCTCGGCCTGCTGCCCTTCCTCGCCCGCCGGCGGCTCGTCCTGCCGCTGGGCGGCACCTCCAACCACTTCCGCCGCAGCCTCCTCGAGGAGGTCGGCGGCTGGGACCCGCACAACGTCACCGAGGATGCCGACCTGGCCATCCGCCTGTCGCGGCACGGCTATCGCACCGAGACGATCTCGCGCCCGACCAGGGAGGCGGCGCCCACCGACTTCGCCACATGGCTGCCGCAGCGCACGCGCTGGTTCAAGGGCTGGCTGCTCACTTGGCTCGTCCACATGCGCGATCCGGTTCGCCTTCTGCGCGAACTGGGAGCAGGCTCCTTCGTCGTCACGCAGATCCTGTTCGTCGGCATGGTGCTGTCGGCCTTCGCGCATCCGCTCATGATCGCGACCGTGCTCGTGCTCGCCGCGAGGATTGCCGCGGGCTATCCGCTCAGCGCAGGACAGCACGGCCTCCTTGCCGTCGACGTTGTGAACATCGCATGCGGCTATGCATCGTTCATCCTGCTCGGATGGCAGACGCTGACGCGGACGGAGCGGCGCGGCTTCTGGAAGGCGGTCGTCTTCACGCCCGTCTACTGGCTGATGCTGTCTCTGGCCGCGCTGAAATCCGTCATCCAGCTCTGGCGCGCACCGTACTTCTGGGCAAAGACACATCACCCGCCTCGTGGCGGGGCGGCGGCCGGAACGGCTGCCGCCGATCTCAGCCCGTCTCCCGCTCCAGGAACGCCGGTCCTTCGCCGATGATCTTGGAATCGTTCTTGCCGATCGCTTCGAGGTCGCGCCCTTCATAAGGCATGGCGAGCAGGATCTTGCGGATCACCGCCAGCCGCGCCCGACGCTTGTCGTTCGACCTGACTACCGTCCACGGTGCGTGATCGGTATGCGTTTGGTCGAGCATGAGGTCGCGGGCGCGGGTGTAGTCGTCCCATTTGGCCATGCCGGCGACGTCGATCGGCGAAAACTTCCAGTTCTTCAGCAGGCTGTGCCGGCGGTCGTGGAAACGCTCGAGTTGGGTCTCCCGCCCGATGTTCAGCCAGAACTTGAAGAAGTGGATGCCGTCGTTGATGATCTGCTGCTCGAAATGGGGGGTCTCGTCGAGGAACTTGGCGTGCTGCTGCGGGGTGCAGAAGCCCATCACCGGCTCGACGCCGGCGCGATTGTACCACGAGCGGTCGAACGTGACGAACTCGCCGGCGGTCGGAAACTGCGCGACATAACGCTGGTAGTACCACTGCCCGCGCTCGGTTTCGGTCGGCTTGATCAGCGCGACGTTGCGCGCCGTGCGCGGGTTCATGTACTGACGGACGACGAAGATCGTGCCGCCCTTGCCGGCCGCGTCGCGGCCTTCGAAGACCGCGAGCACGCGCTCGCCGGTCTTCTGCATCCACGCCTGCAGCTTCACCAGTTCGATCTGCAGGCGCTCGAGCGCCGCCTCGTACTCCTTGCCCGGCATCCTGTCGCCATAGGGGTAGCCGCCTGCGGTCAGCGAGTTCTTGTCGATCCAGTCGGGCAGCTTCGGATCGTCGATGTCGAAGAAGCGCTCCTTGCCGTTGATGGAAATTGCCACCCCTTTTCCGGGGCTGCTGCCATTGTCCTTCGCCGCCATGTGAATCGACCCTTTCCAGTTTTCCCCGCCATGCTATTGGGAGGCCGCGACACGGTCCAGTAGTGTCGGCGGAGGCACGTGACGCCCGCATGAGCGAGGAAGGCGACAACGCCACCCGGCCGATGGCGCGGGTTCTGGGGCGGCTGGTCGAAAGCCGCTGGACCCTTGCCGCCTCCGCGGCGGCGGTCGTCGTCGTGGCGGCGGTCCCGGAGCCCGGCTGGCTCGTTCCGGCACTGGCCATCGCCGGCGTGGCGGCCGTGGTGATCGCCGCACCGCGGCACATGGTCGTCGGCCGGTCGCGCGAGGCCGCCCGTGACCGCAAGGGCCCGCTTGACGGGCTCCGCTCCCAGGATCTCGCCGCCGCCGTACCCGATCCGATGATCCTCTTCGACGCGCACGGCGCAATCGTCCACGTCAATCCGGCTGCGGTCGTCGCCTTCGGACCGCTGGCGCCGGGCGTGGCGCTGCACCTGCGTTTCCGCGCTCCCGAGATGCACGGGCTGATAGAAGGGGTGCTCGCCGACGCCACCACCACCGGGGCCATCGACTATGTCGAACGCGTCCCGCTCGAGCGGGTCTTTCGCGTCACGGCGTCGGCGGTCGGCAGGGAAGACGGCCTGTTCTCGCTGGTCTTCAAGGACCAGTCGGAGGCCCGCCGCATCGACCGCATGCGCGCCGACTTCATCGCCAATGCCAGCCACGAACTGCGCACGCCGCTCGCGTCCATCGCCGGCTTCGTCGAAACCCTTCGCGGACCGGCGAAGAACGACGCCGCGGCGCGCGAGCATTTCCTCAAGATCATGCAGGACCAGACCGGGCGGATGGCGCGGCTGATCGACGACCTCCTGTCGCTGTCCCGCCTCGAGATGAAACCCTATGCGCGGACGGGCACGCCGCTCGACGTGCGCGGTATTGTCGACGCCGTCGTCGATTCGATGGGACCGCTCGCCGCGGACTCCGGCGTCACCGTCGAACGGCGCATGCCCGACCGTCCGCCGTGGGTGTCGGGCGACCGCGACGAACTGTTCCAGGTCTTCGAGAACCTGCTTGAGAACGCGATCAAGTACGGCCAGTCGGGCGGCCGCGTCGAGGTCGAGGTCGTGGCGCCGCCGCACGACGGCAAGGACGGCGTCCAGGTGCGCTTCAGGGACTACGGGCCGGGCATCGCCGAAGAGCACATCCCGCGCATCACCGAGCGCTTCTATCGCGTCGACGTGGAATCCAGCCGCTCGCGGAAGGGGACGGGGCTGGGGCTCGCCATTGTCAAGCACATCCTCACGCGGCATGGCGGATATCTCGACGTTCACTCCGCGGTCGGCTCCGGCTCGACCTTCGTCGCGCACTTCCCGCCGCCGCCGATCGCCCGCTGAGGCGCGCGCGGTCGCGGTTTCTTTTTTCCGTCACCGCATTAGCTTAGCTTGGCAAGGGCCGGAGCGGACTCCGAGTCGTCGGCACGGCGGGAGGAAGACCAGATCATGCAGTTCCAGCACACCATGCGCGCCTACGATCAGGAGCTGAAGTTCCTGGCCACGCGGATCGGCGCCATGGGTGGCCATGCCGAGCGTATGGTCGACGAGGCGGTCGCGGCCCTCGTGCATTCCGACGCCAGCCTCGCCGCGAAGGTGATCAGGGACGACGAGTTGCTCGACGCAGGCCAGCGCGAAGTCGACGACAAGGCGATCGTCATCATCGCCAAGCGCCAGCCCATGGCCGCGGACCTGCGCGAGATCATCGGCGCCATCCGCATATCGGCCGATCTCGAACGCGTCGGCGATCTCGGCAAGAACATCGCCAAGCGCGTCGGGGCGATCGCCCGCGAACGCCAGCCGGTCAGCCTGTTCCGCGGTCTGCAGTCGCTGGCCGAGCTGGCGCTGACCCAACTGAAGGAGGTGCTCGACGCCTATGCGTCGCGCAGTGTCGAGAAGATCGCCTTCGTCCGCGACCGCGACGACCGGATCGACGCCATGTACACGTCGCTGTTCCGCGAACTTCTGACCTACATGATGGAGGATCCGCGCAACATCTCGGCCTGCACCCATCTCCTGTTCTGCGCGAAGAACATCGAGCGCATCGGCGACCACGCCACCAACATCGCCGAGACCGTCTACTACATCGTCACCGGAGAGCAGATGCCGCCCGAGCGCCCGAAGGAAGACAAGAGCCACAAGGTCACGCTCGAGGCGCACGAGACGGCAGGGCGGTAGCCGGTCGCGGCCCCGCAAGAGGGGCCGCGAGTGAAAGCGGCCTCAGCGGCTGCGCCGGCGCTCCGAAGCGGGCTGGTAGGCGACCCGCGCATGGTACCGGCAATAGGGGCCGGTGTCGGCGCAGTCGTTGCCGCAGAAGCTGAAGTCCTCCGACAGCGGATCGCCGTTCGGCCATTTGCAGGTCCGTTCGCTGAGCTGCACCAGTTGCAGGCGCCGCGAGATCGGCACCACGACGTCCTGCTGCGGGCGCAGGTACTGCCTGGCGACCGGCTCGGCGTCGAACTGCGTCTGCAGCGCCGTCGCCCCGACCGAGACGGTCATCGGGCGCGTCGTCGCCGCTGCGCGGCTGACCGCCTTGGTCGCGGCGGCCTGGACGGCCTTCTTCTGGCGCGCCGGCGTGGCCGTGCTGCGGCCCCTGCTCGACAGCTTCAGGCGGTGGACCTTGCCGATCACCGCATTGCGGCTCACGCCGCCGAGTTGGGCGGCGATCTGGCTCGCGCTCAGGCCTTCCGACCAGAGCTTGCGCAGGAGATCGACTCGTTCATCAGTCCAGTTCATAGGCACTTGCTCCTGAAAGCAACATGCGGATTTCGGAATCCAACCGACCCCCGGCACCAGCCGGGACAACACCACATCTATTGGGGTGATTGGTCCGCCGCACGAAATCTAGTCTTCGTTCTCTGCTAACTACCGTATCTATTGACTCCGTGACAAGAGTCGGTGACGCCGCCTGAATCTGTTTTTTTGGTTTTCCCCAACTTGCCACCGCAGGCTGGCGCGGGGCTTGTCGGAGAGGCGGCCGCCATGCATCTCGGCGACCTTTTCGTTGACTTGATGGCCAAAAACGCGGATATAAGCGCCAAGCCGCCTTTTGGGCGGCTTTTTTGATTGTTTTCAGGCCGCTGGAGGGTTCGGCCGGCGCTTGGGGCCGGACGTTTCCCGCTTTCCCGGAGTGACAGATAATGAGCGGTTCGGCGCTTTACGAGACCTTTGCCCGGACTCCTCTTGCATTCGAGCGAGGCGAGGGCTCCTGGCTGGTCACCGGGGACGGCGAGCGCTACCTCGATTTCGCCGGCGGCATCGCCGTGAATTCGCTCGGTCACGGCCATCCGCATCTCGTCGCGGCTCTCACCGAGCAGGCGGCGAAGCTCTGGCACGTCTCCAACCTTTACGAGATTCCCGGCCAGCGCCGGCTCGGCGAGCGCCTCGTCGAGGCGACCTTCGCCGACAAGGTGTTCTTCACCAACTCCGGCGCCGAGGCGCTGGAATGCGCGATCAAGACCGCCCGGCGCCATCACTACGTCAACGGCAACGCCGAACGCTTCCGCACCATCACCTTCGAAGGCGCCTTCCACGGCAGGACGCTGGCCACCATCGCCGCGGGCGGCCAGCAGAAGTACCTCGAGGGTTTCGGTCCCAAGGTCGAGGGCTTCGACCAGGTCCCGTTCGGCGACGAGGCGGCCGTCGAGAAGGCGATCGGGCCGGAAACGGCGGCGATCCTGATCGAGCCGGTGCAGGGCGAGGGCGGCATCCGCCCGGCGTCGACCGCTTTCCTGAAGCGGCTGCGCGAACTCTGCGACCGTCACGGCCTGCTCCTGATCTACGACGAGGTCCAGTGCGGCATCGGCCGCACCGGGAGATTGTTCGCCTACGAGTGGTCGGGGGTTGCGCCCGACATCATGGCGATCGCCAAGGGCATTGGCGGCGGCTTCCCCATGGGAGCCTGCCTCGCCACCGACGCGGCCGCGATCGGCATGACGCCCGGCGTCCACGGCACCACCTTCGGCGGCAATCCGCTGGCCATGGCCGTTGGCAACGCCGTGCTCGACGTGGTCCTGGCCGACGGCTTCCTCGACGAAGTGTCGCGCAAGGCGCTACTCCTCAAGCAGGGCCTTGCGTCGATCGCGGACGAGTTTCCCGACGCGATCGAGGAGATCCGCGGCGTCGGCCTGATGCTAGGCGTCAAGTGCCGCCTGCCCAATGCGGCCGTGAACATGGCGCTGCGCGAGGAGAAGTTGCTCGCCGTGCCGGCCGGCGACAACGTCCTGCGCCTCTTGCCGCCGTTGACCGTCACCGACGGCGAGATCCGCGAGGCGCTCGCGCGCATCCGCGATGGGGTGCGTGGTCTCGTCGCGGCGCCGGCCGCCGCCAACTGAGGACGGAACCAGCCGATGGGCAGCACGATCCGCCACTTCACCGACCTTTCCGCAATGTCGTCGGCCGACCTTCGCGCCATCCTCGACGATGCCGCCGCGCGCAAGAGCCGCATCAAGGCGGGCGAGCGCGGCCGTCCCTTCGACGGCAAGGTGCTGGCGATGATCTTCGAGAAGCCGTCGACGCGCACGCGCGTCTCCTTCGACGTCGCCATGCGCCAGCTCGGCGGCGAGACGATCATGCTCACCGGAGCCGAGATGCAGCTCGGGCGCTCCG
>CAYJMY010000084.1:0-3689 GCA_964371125.1 uncultured Mesorhizobium sp.
GATTTCAGCCGTGCCGTTTCACATGTGGACCCCGGATGTCTACGAAGGCGCGCCGACGCCGATAACCGCCTTCATAGCGGCTGCGCCGAAGATGGCGGCGATGGCGCTGGTCGTGCGCGTCACGATGGGCGCCTTCGAGCCGATCGCCGCCGACTGGCAGCAGATCGTCGTCTTCCTGTCGATCGCCTCGATGGTCCTCGGCGCGTTCGCGGCCATCGGCCAGCGCAACATCAAGCGACTGATGGCGTATTCCTCGATCGGACATATGGGCTTCGCGCTGGTCGGCCTTGCCGCCAACACGGAAGCCGGCGTGCGCGGCGTCGCCATCTACATGCTCATCTACCTGGTGATGACGCTCGGCTCCTTCGCCTTCATCCTGGGCATGCGCCGCAAGGACGGGCATGTCGAGCAGATCGACGATCTCGCCGGACTATCCACCACCAATCCGGTAATGGCGGCGATCTTCACACTTCTGATGTTCTCCCTGGCCGGTATACCGCCGCTCGCAGGCTTCTGGGCGAAGTGGTACGTGTTCCTCGCCGCCATCGATGCCGGGCTGATCACGCTCGCCGTGATCGGCGTGCTCGCTTCCGTCGTCGGCGCCTACTACTATCTGCGCATCATCAAGATCATGTGGTTCGACGAACCGGCCGGTGGATTCGTGCCGATGACCGGTGAATTGCGCCTGGTGCTGGCGCTGTCGGGAGGGTTCGTCCTCCTCTATGTGCTTCCCTGGATCGGCGGGTCTGTCGGCGTGATGGCGGAAGCCGCCGCCAAGACCTTCTTCTGACGGCCCGTGGAAGCGGCGCCTCTACCGGGCCTTTCCGACTATCGCCACCTTGCACTGGGCGACGTCGGGTAGACCAACAGCGAAGCCATGGCGCGCGCCCGCGCGGGCCATCCGGGCAATCTGTGGGTGACGGCGCGACGCCAGCTCCAGGGCAGGGGACGCCGTGGCCGGCCTTGGGTGTCGGAGGAAGGCAATCTCTACGCTTCGCTGCTGCTCGTCGATCCGGCACCCGCTGCGCGTCTCGGCACTCTGCCGCTGGTCGCGGCCGTCGCGGTCTATCGGGCGCTTAAGCCTCTCTTCGCCCGAACCCCGCAGGCCTTGGCGATCAAGTGGCCGAACGACATCCTCGTCGACGGGCGCAAGATCAATGGCATCCTCCTGGAAAGTGAAAACCTGCCTGGTGGGCGCATGGCCGTCGTCGTCGGCTGCGGCGTCAACTGCCGTCACCATCCCGACAATTCCGCCTACCCGGCGACCGACCTTTCGGACTGCGGCATCGACGTGGCACCGCAGGATCTGTTCGCATCGCTCGTGCGCACGATGGCGGGTACGCTCGTGGAATGGAACCGCGGCGACGGGTTCGCCGTGACCCGCGACGCGTGGCTGCGCGCCGCGCGCGGTATTGGCGAGAGGGTCACCGTCAATCTCCACGAGGGTCAGGTCTCCGGAGTGTTTGAGGACATCGACGCCGACGGCTATCTTTGCCTGCTGACAGAGGACGGCGCACGGCGCCGCATCTCCGCCGGAGACCTTTTTTTCACCCAACCCGCAGGGCCAGTCCAATGACCAGAAAGAAGCAGGACGAACTGGTGTTCGTGCCGCTCGGCGGCGTCGGCGAAATCGGAATGAACTTCGCGCTCTACGGCTGGGGGCCCGCCGACGCGCGAGAGTGGATCGTCGTCGACTGCGGCGTCACCTTTCCGGATGCCAGCCTGCCTGGCGTCGACCTGGTGCTGCCCGATATCCGCTTCATCGAGGAGAACCTCGGCAGCCTCCGAGGGATCATCATCACCCATGCGCACGAAGACCACTACGGCGCTTTGCTCGACTTGTGGCCGCGGCTCAAGGTCCAGTGCTGGATGACGCCGTTTTCGGCGGGCCTGCTCGAAGCCAAGCGCCAGTCCGAACAGGGTGCGCCAAAGGTGCCGGTCACCATCTACCGGGAGGGCGAGACGTTCCGGGTCGGTCCGTTCCAGGTCGAGGCGATCGCCGTCACCCACTCGATCCCCGAGCCCGTCTCGCTCGCCATCACCACGCCCGCCGGGACGGTCATCCACACCGGCGACTGGAAGATCGACCCGACGCCCGAGATCGGCCTGCCGACCAACGAGGCGCGTTTCCGCGCTCTAGGCGACAAGGGCGTGCTTGCGCTGATCTGCGATTCCACGAACGCCACCCGCGAAGGGCAGTCGCCTTCCGAGCAGGCCGTCGGCGAAAGCCTCAAGGTGCTCATCGAGAAGGCCGCCGGCAGAGTGGCAGTCACCACCTTCTCGTCGAATGTCGGGCGCATCCGCTCGATCGCCGAGGCGGCCCGCGACGCCGGCCGCCAGTGCCTCGTGCTCGGCCGCTCGCTAAAGCGCGTCATCGATGTCGCCGGCGAGCTCGGCTACATGGACGGCCTGCCGCCGTTCATCGGCGAGGAGGACTACGGCTTCATCCCGCGCGACAATCTCGTGATCATCTGCACCGGGAGCCAGGGCGAGCCTCGCGCGGCGCTGGCGAAGCTGTCGCGCGACGAGATGAAGTCGGTGGCGCTGTCGCCGGGCGACACGGTGATCTTCTCCTCGCGCACCATTCCCGGCAACGAGAAGGCGATCCTCGAGATCAAGAACCGGCTTATCGACCAGGGCGTGCGCATCCTTGAGGACGGCGACGCGCTGGTCCACGTGTCGGGCCATCCGCGGCGCGCCGAACTCGTGCAGATGTACGACTGGACCCGCCCGCGCATCGGCGTGCCCGTTCACGGAGAATCGGCGCATCTCGTCGCCCAGGGTGCGCTGATGGCGGGACGCGGCATCGCGGAGGTCGCCCAGGTGCGCAACGGCGACATGCTGAGGCTCGCGCCCGGCAGCGCCGAGATCGTCGACCAGGTGCCGTTCGGTCGGTTGTTCAAGGACGGCACCCTGATCGGCAGCGAAGAAGCGATGGGGGTCAAGGATCGCCGCAAGCTGTCCTTCGCTGGCCATGTCGCCGTCAATGTCGTGCTCGACGATCGCTACGAGATCGCCGGCGATCCCGATCTCGTCGCCATTGGCGTGGCCACAGCCGATGCCAGCGGCGAGCCGCTCGAGGACATCATGCTCGATGCGGCAATCGGCGCTATTGAGAGCATCCCGCGCGCGCGCCGAAAAGACCTCGATCTCGTCCAGGAAGCGGTCCGCCGCGCCGTCAGGGCGGCAGCAAACGATGCCTGGGGGAAGAAGCCGCTCGTGACCGTCTTCGTTACCCGCTGAGGAAATCTGCCGATGCTCGGACGCCTCAATCACGTCGCCATCGCCGTCCCCGATCTTGCCGCCGCCGCCGCCGTTTATCGCGATACGCTCGGCGCGAAGGTGACGCCGCCGCAAGCGCTCCCCGAGCACGGGGTCACCGTCGTCTTCATCGACGTCGGCAACACCAAGATCGAGCTGCTCGAGCCGCTCGGCGAGAGTTCCCCGATCGCCGCGTTCCTTGCGAAGAATCCGTCGGGCGGCATGCATCATGTCTGCTACGAGGTCGCCGACATCATCGCCGCGCGAGACAGCCTCAGAGCTTCCGGCGCCCGCGTGCTGGGCGACGGCGATCCGAAGATCGGCGCCCACGGCAAGCCCGTCCTGTTCCTGCATCCGAAAGACTTTCAGGGAACCCTGGTCGAACTGGAGCAGTCATGAGCTGGGTATCTGTCGTCGCCGTCTACTTC
>CAYJMY010000084.1:3699-18610 GCA_964371125.1 uncultured Mesorhizobium sp.
TGATCTGGTGGGTGACGCTGTTCGCCATCCAGCCGTTCAGCCTGAGGACGCAGGACGACGAACGGGACGTGACGCTCGGTACCGTCTCCAGCGCGCCGAAGGGGCCGCATATGCTTCGTGCGATGCTGCGCACGACCATCGTCTCGGCTCTTATCCTGGGGGCGTACTACGCGGTCACGCGGGGACTAGGGGTGAGCTTCGACGACATCCCGCGGATCGTCCCCGACTTCGGTTGAAGAGCCGTATCCAGACCTCCCCAAAATGCGCAGCCGGCATTTGAGGAAAGCTGTGCAAGCTCATGATTGCCCAAAAAAAATGCAAGGCGCGAGGCCTTGCAATTAAACGCGTCCGATCTGATTTCCGGTGTCCGGCGGCAGCGAGTGACCGCGCCTAGATCGCATCCTCCCAAGACTTTGACCGCGTAGGAGCGCAGATTTTTCGTTCCGCGCTCTCGGTTATTGGGGGCACCTTAAAACAACATTTCGTGACTTGTCACGCGGAATTTGCGTTAAGTTTCGCTGCGTTGCACAATCGGGGGGCAGGATTTGCCCCAAATTTAGCCATGCTAAAACCAGGTGAATTCGAGCGAGGCGCCAGGTTTCCATCCGCGGTCGAAATGGCTATGAAGCGCATGCGGGCGGGGTGCCCGTTCGGTCGCCGATTCACGGGCCCGATCTCCTCCAGACGGAATTTTCGATGCGTCTTTCGCGCTACTTCCTGCCTATCCTCAAAGAAAATCCGCGCGAGGCGGAGATCGTATCGCACCGGCTGATGCTGCGCGCCGGAATGATCCGCCAGCAGGCGGCCGGTTCGTTCTCCTGGCTGCCGCTCGGCAAGCGCGTCCTCGACAAGGTCTGCCGGATCGTGCGCGAAGAGCAGGACCGGGCCGGGGCGCTGGAGATACTGATGCCGACCATCCAGTCGGCAGACCTGTGGCGCGAGAGCGGCCGCTATGACGACTACGGCAAGGAGATGCTGCGCATTCAGGACCGCCATGAGCGCGACATGCTCTTCGGCCCGACCAACGAGGAGATGGTGACGGAGATCTTCCGCTCCTACGTCCGCTCCTACAAGGATCTGCCGCTCAACCTCTACCATATCCAATGGAAGTTCCGCGACGAGGTGCGGCCGCGCTTCGGCGTCATGCGCAGCCGGGAGTTCCTGATGAAGGACGCGTATTCCTTCGATCTCGACTACGAGGGCGCCAGGGCGGCGTACAACCGCATGTTCGTCTCCTACCTTCGCACCTTCACGCGCATGGGCCTGAAGGCAATCCCGATGCGCGCCGACACCGGTCCGATCGGCGGCGACCTCAGCCACGAGTTCATCATCCTCGCCGATACCGGCGAGAGCCAGGTGTTCTGCCATCGCGATTTCCTGTCGCTGCCGGTTCCGGGCGCCGATACGAACTTCGCCGACGACGCCGAGATCGGCGGCATCGTGAAGCAGTGGACGACGCCCTATGCGGCGACGGACGAAATGCACGACGAGGCGGTCTGGGAGGGAATTGCCGATTCCAACCGCGTTTCGGCGCGCGGCATCGAGGTCGGCCACATTTTCCACTTCGGCGAGAAGTATTCGAAGCCGATGGGCGCCAAGGTGACGGGGCCCGACGGCAAGGATCATTTCGTATCCATGGGCTCCTACGGCATCGGCCCGTCGCGGCTGATCGCGGCGATCATCGAGGCGAGCCACGACGAGAACGGTATCATCTGGCCGGAATCGGTCGCTCCCTTCGATGTCGCGCTGATCAACATGAAGGCCGGCGACACCGATTGCGACAGGGCCTGCGAGGCGCTCTACGCCGAACTCGCCGCTGCAGGCCTCGACGTGCTCTATGACGACACCGACGCCCGCGCCGGCGGCAAGTTCGCCACGGCCGACCTGATCGGCTTGCCGTGGCAGGTGATCGTCGGTCCTCGCGGCCTGGCGGCAGGCGAGGTCGAGATCAAGAACCGCGCCACCGGCGAACGCACGACCGTGCCGCTCGCCGACGTCGCCGGAAAGGTCCGGGGTTCGCGGTGACCGACGACGCGGCGACGGTAAAGGAAGCCGGCGGGGCGGGGCCGTTCTCCGTCTTCGAACGCATGGTCGCGTGGCGCTATCTGCGCTCGCGGCGCAAGGAAGCCTTCATCTCGGTCATCGCCGCGATCTCGTTTGCCGGCATCATGCTCGGCGTCGCCACGCTGATCATCGTCATGGCGGTGATGAACGGCTTCCGCGCCGAATTGATGACGCGCATTCTCGGCATCAACGGCCACCTGATCATGCAGCCGGTCGACAGTCCGCTCGACGACTACGCCGAGACGGCCGCCCGCATCGCCGGCGTTCCCGGCGTGCGCATGGCGATCCCGCTGGTCGAGGGCCAGACGCTGGCTTCCGGCAACATCGGAGCCGGCACCGGGGCGCTGGTCCGCGGCATCCGCGGCGACGACCTCGGCAAGCTCGATCTCGTTGCCGGCAACATCCGCCAGGGTTCGCTCGTCGGCTTCGATCAGAGCGAAGGCGTCGCCATCGGCAGCCGCATGGCGCAGAACCTCGGCCTCGTCCTTGGCGACAGCATCACGCTGATCTCGCCCGACGGCGACATCAGCCCGCTCGGCACCACGCCGCGGGTGAAGGCCTATCCGATCGTCGCGGTCTTCGAGATCGGCATGTCGGAGTACGATTCCACCATCATCTTCATGCCGTTCGCCGAGGCCCAGCTCTATTTCAACATGGAGAACGAGGCGCAGACGATCGAGATCTTCGTCGACGATCCCGATGGCATCGACGCGCTGCGGCCGGCCGTCGAGGCCGCAGCCCAGCGGCCGGTCTTCCTGACCGATTGGCGCCAGCGCAACCAGACCTTCTTCTCCGCGCTCGAGGTCGAGCGCAACGTCATGTTCATGATCCTGACGCTGATCGTACTCGTCGCGGCGCTGAACATCATCTCCGGCCTGATCATGCTGGTGAAGGACAAGGGCGCCGACATCGCCATCCTGCGCACAATGGGCGCCACGCGCGGTGCCATCATGCGCATTTTCCTGATGACGGGCGCGGCGATCGGCGTCACCGGCACGCTGGCCGGCGTGGTGCTCGGCATCGTGGTGTGCCTCAACGTCGAGTCGATCCGCCAGTTCTTCTCCTGGCTGTCGGGCACGGTGCTGTTCAATCCGGAGCTCTACTTCCTCAGCCGCCTGCCGGCCAAGATGGATCCCGGCGAGACGATCTCGGTCATCCTGATGGCGCTGGTGCTGTCGTTTCTCGCCACCCTGCTGCCCGCCTGGCGCGCCGCCCGTCTCGATCCCGTCGAAGCGCTGAGGTACGAGTGAGCGCCGTCATCGAACTGAAGAGCGTCGAACGCCACTACGTGCAGGGGCAGCGCAAGCTGACCATCCTGAATGGAGCGGACTTCGCGCTGAAGCGCGCCGAGATGGTCGCGCTGGTGGCGCCGTCGGGCGCCGGAAAGTCGACGCTCCTGCACACCGCCGGGCTGCTCGAGCGGCCCGACGCCGGCGACGTGATCCTCTCGGGCCGCGCCTGCGGCCGCCTCTCCGACGACGAGCGCACGGCGATCCGGCGCAACGACATCGGCTTCGTCTACCAGTTCCACCACCTCCTGCCCGAGTTCACCGCGCTGGAGAACATCATGATGCCGCAGCTCGTGCACGGCCTCTCCCGGGCCGACGCGGCGAGCCGGGCCGAGCAACTCCTCGACTACATGAAGATCGGCAAGCGTGGCCAGCACCGCCCCTCGGAGCTTTCGGGCGGCGAGCAGCAGCGCGTCGCCATCGCCCGCGCCGTCGCCAACGCCCCGCTTGTCCTGCTCGCCGACGAGCCGACCGGCAACCTCGACCCGGTGACGGCGTCCTACGTCTTCGACGCGCTCGAAGCCCTGGTGCGGCAGTCGGGCCTGGCGGCGCTGATCGCTACCCACAATCACGAGCTCGCGTCGCGGATGGATCGCCGCGTCACGCTTCTCGACGGCAAGATCGTGCCGCTGGAGAGCGTCGGCCAGCCGGCCTGATCCCTCTTCACATTCGGTTAACCAGCCCGCGGAGGATGCCTTTGCGCGCCTTGACGATGGAACATTAATAGAACATAAAAGGAACATAACCAAATCGGGAGAGTTCCATGGCCGACTTGCTGCAGGACGTCGTATCGCTGGTTTCGGTGAGCATGTTTATCGTTTCGATGGCGATGTGGATCGGCGCCCTTTGAAGGGCGAGGCGGGCGACGAACGCCTGCACGGCGACGAGAGGACTCGTCGTCGATGAACGGAACAGGTCCGCACTGGCTAAATAGAGTCGGAGAGGGCAGCCCGTTCGGAAGTCAGTCGCCGAGGGCGACGCCTTCGCGGCGGGGGTCGGCCCCGCCGGTCAGGCCATCGGCGCCGATGGCGATGCCGTGTAGCCCGGAATTGAGTTCGCGCACGGCGGTCTTGAAACCGAGCGCCTCCAGGTCGGCGGACATCGACGCGGCCGCTGTCCCTTCCTCGAGATCATAGGTGCCGAACCGGTTGGTCAGGTGCGGCATCGAGACGGCGGCCTGGATGTCCAAGTCCCAGTCGATCAGGCCGATCAGCGTGTTGGCGACGAAGGGGATGATCCGGCTGCCGCCCGGCGACCCGAGCGCATAGACGGGCCGTCCGTCCTTGAGCACGATCGTCGGCGACATCGACGAGCGCGGCCGCTTGCCCGGCTCGACGCGGTTGGCCACCGCCGTCCCGCCGTCCGTCGGCACGAAGGAGAAATCGGTCAGTTGGTTGTTGAGCAGGAAGCCGGCGACGAGGAGGCGCGAACCGAAGGCGTTCTCGACCGATGTCGTCATGGCGGCGACGTTGCCCGCATCGTCGACGATGGTGACGTGCGACGTCGAAGGGATTTCGGCCGCCACGCCGTCGATCCTGAGTTCCGCCTTGTCCCAGGGCGGCTCGCCCGCCGTCACGGCCTCCGGCGGCAGTGCGGTCGGCCGGCGGATCGTCGCCGCGCGCGCCGCCAGATAGCCGGGATCGAGAAGGCCCGCCGGCATGCGCGCGAAATCGGCGTCGGCAACGTAGCGTTCTCGATCGGCGAAGGCGAGGCGGGTGGCGTCGCCGATCACGCGCCAAGCGACCGGATCGTCGGGCCCCAGCCCGCGCAGCGGGAATGGTTCGACCATGCCGAGGATCTGTCCGATGGCGATGGCGCCGGACGACGGCGGCCCCATGCCGCAGACATCGAAGCCGCGATAGGGCGCGCACACCGCCGCCCGCTCCTTTACCGTGTAGGCGGCCATGTCCTCGCGGCCGAGCAGGCCCGGATTCGTCGGATGGCCGCGCACGGCGGCAACGATCGCATCGGCGAGCGCCCCCTTGTAGAAGATATCGGCCCCGCCGCTCGCCAGGAGGCGAAGGGTGGCGGCGTAGTCCGGGTTGCGCAATGGCGCGCCGGCCGCGAGCGGCGCCCCGCTGGCGTCGAAGAAATAGGCGCGGGAGGACGGTTCGCTGTCCAGCCGTCCCGCATCGTCGGCAATCATCGCCGCCATGCGATCCGAAACGGGGAAGCCGGCCTCTGCCAGCGCTGCCGCCGGCTCGAGAAGCTCCGCCCACGGCCGCTTGCCGAAGCGGGTATGGACCGTTTCCAGCAGGCGCGGCACGCCCGGAACGCCGACCGAGCGGCCGCCTATGACCGCGTCGAAGAAGTCGAGCGGCTTTCCGGAAGCGTCGAGGAAGAGCGTTTCGCTCGCGGCGGCCGGCGCCGTCTCGCGCCCGTCGAACGTCGTCAGCGTATTGGTTCCGGCATCGAACCAGACGAGGAAAGCGCCGCCGCCCAGTCCGGACGATTGCGGTTCGACCAGGCCGAGCATTGCCTGTACCGCCACCAGAGCATCCGCCGCGGTGCCGCCCGCGCGCAACACATTGAGGCCGACCTCCGCGGCGAGCGGATTGGCGGCCACCACCATATGCTTTTTCGCCTGGGCTGGAGCCTTGGCTACGACGCCGCTGGCGCCTTCGGGCGCGACGACATCGGCGGCTTGCTGTGCCGCCACGCCCCCGGTGGCCGCGGCCAGAATCGCGGCGAGTACGGCGGCACGGGCGAGCGAGACGATCATGAAGCCGCAGACCCGAAGTTCCCTGGTTCAACGGTCGCTCCGAACACATCCTCGAACGACGACTTCAGCGCCAGGTCCGCGTCGGCCATCGTCACCGGCAGGCCGAGGTCGACGAGGCTGGTCACCCCGTAGCCCTTGATGCCGCACGGCACGATGCCCGAAAAATGCGCGAGGTCCGGCTCGACGTTGAGGGCGATGCCGTGGAACGACACCCAGCGCCTGAGCCGGATGCCGATCGCGGCGATCTTGTCCTCGGCCGGGCGGCCGTCGGGGAGGGGAGGGCGGTCGGGGCGGACGACCCAGACGCCGACGCGGTCCTCGCGCCGCTCGCCCCTGACGTTGAAGCGGTCGAGCGCGCCGATGATCCAGGCCTCCAGGGCGGCGACTAGGGCGCGAACGTCGTCGGGCCGCCTCTTCAGGTCGAGCATGACATAGGCCACGCGCTGGCCGGGGCCGTGATAGGTGTATTCGCCGCCGCGACCCGCATCGAAAACGGGAAAGCGGTCGGGATCGATGAGGTCGTCGCGGTGCGCGCTCGTGCCCGCCGTATAGAGCGGCGGGTGTTCGACCAGCCAGACGAGTTCACCGGCGGTTCCGGCGCGAATCGCTTCTGCCCGCGCTTCCATGAAGGCGAGCGCCTCCGGATAGGGCGTCAGGCCGGACGAAACCCTCCACTCGACCGCGGCTGAACCGGGCAGGGGAAGGAATTGCGAGTGAATGGCATTGCGGTCGAGCATCGGTCTTTTCCTGCGCCAATATGGAGGCGGAAGGCGGCCCCGTCCAGCGGCGGCTGCGACGCCGCGCACCAGCTGCAAACGCGGGGAATTAATGGCGTCGGCGCACTTGTTTCGCCGGGAGTGATTTGCTACATGCCGCGGGCCGGTTCTGACCGGTCCTTTCGTGACGTGCGGTCGTGGCGGAATTGGTAGACGCGCAGCGTTGAGGTCGCTGTGGGGCAACCCGTGGAAGTTCGAGTCTTCTCGACCGCACCATCACGACAAACGATCCCGTGACGCATTGCATATCCGCAGCGCTCGGCGGACTGATCGTTAAAGATGGCGCCCGCGACAGCCCGCTGGTTGCGTCGCATATCTCCCTCTCTCTGCGCTGTCGTGCGAAACGCGAAGGCGAACGGCATCGTCTGAGCGTTCTCAACGAAACCGTTTCCGCCGACTGCCCGGCATGTGGCCGGATTGGTTTTTTTTACGTAGCGCTGCGGGCCTGCAGAAGTTAGACGATAGCGAAACCCCGAACCGTGACGGGAGCGCCCTTGGAAAACCCGCAGGACCGCCCGACCGACAGCAGCGCTCCCGAAACGCCCCGCCTCGACATCTACAACGAGGATGGCGCGGTCCGGCAGGATTTCCTCGCCCATATCGGCGCCGCGATCGCCGATCGCGACACCATCACGCTGCGCCGCGACGTCGCCGACCTGCACCAGTCGGAACTGGGCGACCTGCTCGAGGCGCTGCTCGCCGATCAGCGGCATGCGCTGGTCGATCTGCTCGGCAGGGACTTCGACTTCTCGTCGCTGACGGAGGTGGACGACGCGATCCGCGCCGACATCGTCGATCAGTTGCCGAACGACCAGATCGCCGAGGCCGTCCAGGAACTCGACTCCGATGACGCGGTCTACATTCTCGAGGACCTGGACGAGGAGGATCAGGACGAGATCCTCGCCAAACTGCCGTTCACCGAACGCATCAGGCTGCGCCGTTCCCTCGACTATCCGGAAGAGACCGCCGGCCGGCGCATGCAGACGGAGTTCGTCGCCGTGCCGCCGTTCTGGACCGTCGGGCAGACGATCGACTACATGCGCGAGGACAAGAACCTGCCCGACCGCTTCAGCCAGGTCTTCGTCATCGATCCGACCTTCCGGCTGCTCGGCGCCGTCGATCTCGACCAGATCCTGCGCACCAAGCGGGCGGTCAAGATCGAGGACGTGATGCACGAGACGCGCCACGCGATCCCGGCGACCATGGACCAGGAAGAGGCAGCGCGCGAATTCGAGCAGTACGACCTTCTCTCCGCCGCCGTCGTCGACGAGAACGAGCGGCTGGTGGGCGTGCTCACCATCGACGACGTCGTCGACGTCATCCAGCAGGAAGCCGAGGAAGACCTGCTGCGCATGGGCGGCGTCGGCGACGAGGAACTGTCCGACAGCATCCTGGCGACGTCGCGGTCGCGCGTGCCCTGGCTGCTCGTCAACCTGGTGACGGCGTTCCTCGCGGCTTCGGTGATCGGTCTGTTCGACCAGACGATCGAGAAGATCGTGGCGCTCGCCATCTTGATGCCGATCGTCGCCGGCATGGGCGGCAATGCCGGTTCGCAGACGATGACGGTGACCGTGCGCGCGCTCGCCACCAAGGATCTCGACATCTACAACGCCTGGCGCATCATCCGTCGCGAGATGGGCGTCGGCTTCATCAACGGCATCATCTTCGCCGTGCTGATCGGCGCGGTGGCGGGCCTATGGTTCCAGGATCCGAACATCGGCGCCATCATCGCGGCGGCCATGATCATCAACATGTTCGTCGCCGCAGTCGCCGGCATCCTCATCCCGCTTCTGCTCGACCGGTTCGGCATCGATCCGGCGGTCGCATCGGCGGTCTTCGTGACGACAGTCACCGACGTGGTCGGGTTCTTCGCCTTCCTCGGCCTCGCGGCCTGGTGGTTCGGGGTTCGCTGAAGCCTATTTTCAATGCTTCAGCTGTTCCTCGACGTAGAGCGCGAAGGTATTTGCGTTCGGGCAGAATTCCTCGGCATGTTCCGCGGCAGTACCGGCATCGAGTTCGTGCACGCATCGTCCCTTCGTTTCGCAGCGCGAACACAGGATCGCCATGTCGCGGACGGCGGCCGGATCCGTGCGCTCGAGTTCTTCGGTATTCAGCCCGAACGCCGCGATCATCCGTGGCATCAGCCTGTCGGCGCCGGCGCCGTGGGAAACGACTTCCTCGAGCTCGGCCTGTGTTATCCCCAGATCGGCGGCCATCTGAGCGACCATCTCGGGGCCGCACGCCTCGATCTCGCGCAGCCCGGCGACATTGGCCTGATAGTCCCGCCAGCGGGCGACGAGTACGTCCAGCATTTTCATCGGAACTCTCCCTCTTTGCCATACCGATAATGCTATCAAGCCGTCGCGGCCGGACTTGACTTAGATCAAGTCCGGCGCAGGCGACGGTCTGGACGGGAGATCGGCGCGGCCGGGGACGCCGCTACGATGCGTCGTTGGCCGGCAATTGACTTTTACGTAAATGCCATGCGACATCTTTCCGGCAGAAGGAAACGAAGCCGGCGATGCGGGAATATTACACGATCACCGAACTGACGCGCGAGTTCGACATCTCGACGCGAACGCTGCGCTTCTACGAGGACGAAGGGTTGATCCAGCCCATGCGCCGCGGGCGCACCCGGCTGTTCCGTCCCGCCGACCGGCATCTGATCAAGCAGATCCTGCGCGGCAAGCGGCTCGGCTTCTCGATCAACGAGATTCGCGAGATCATCCAGATGTATCGCGAGCCGCCGGGCGAAGTGGGTCAACTCAAGCTGATGATCAAGCGCATCGAGGAAAAGCGCGAGGATCTGAGGCAGAAGCGCCGCGACCTCGAGGAGACGCTGGCCGAACTCGACCAGGCGGAGGAATCCTGCGTCGAACGCCTCGTCGAGCTCGGCGTCACCACCTGAGGCGCCGGCCATGGGCGGTCTAGCGGCGGCCTTTGTCGTGGCTGTCGCGCTGCACAATCTGGAGGAGGCGATCTGGATGCCGGCCTGGTCGCGGCGGGCCGGGCCGTGGCACCGACCGGTCGGCGCCTTCGCGTTCCGTTTCGCCGTGGTCGTGCTCACGTTTTTTGCGGCGGCAGTCGCCGTGCTCGCGGTCGCCCAGGGGCCGGAAAGCGTCGGCGCCTATCTCCTCGCCGGTTATGCGCTGGCCATACTGGCGAATGTCTTCGCTCCGCACCTCGCGGCGACCGTCCTGCTGCGGCGCTACATGCCGGGCACGGCGACGGCGCTGGCGCTCAACCTGCCGGCATGTGCCGCGCTCCTTGCGGCCGCCTTTGCCGAAGGCTGGGTCTCCTGGCCGGTCTTCGCTTACGCCGGGCCGGCCGTCGCTGCCGCGCTCGCCCTGTCGATCCCGTTGCTGTTCGCGATTGGCCGCCGCCTGGCCGCAATCAGATCCAGCGCCTGACCTTCTTCCTGTAGTCGCGGTAGCGCTTGCCGAAGCGCTGTTCGAGGTGTCGCTCCTCGCGCTCGATGGCGAGTTTCTGTGTGACGAACGCCGCGGCGACGGCGAACAGGATGAACCAGGCGATGCCGGAGACCAGGCCGACGCCGATCATCAGCAGCGTGTTGGCGAGATAGATCGGATTGCGGCTGAAGGAGAACGGGCCGCCGGTCACCAGGTGGTCGGCGCCGCGGTGCGGCAGGATCGTGGTGCGCGCCCGCGCCAGCGTGCGCATCGCCGAGACGTCGATGGCGACGACCGCCGCGATCAGCAGCCAGCCGACGGCGAACAGGATTTCCGAGAGTGGCGGCGTGAACCAGGGAAGCGTGTAGGCGAGGTTGGCGAGGACCGCGAGCGCGATCGCCGAGACGTAGAGCATCGGCGGCCAGGGCAACCGGTTCGGCCGGCGTTCGATGTCGTTCATCCGCTTCCTCCTTCCGGCAGCGGGGCGGGAACCGGAGCGCCCCGATCCGTATCGAACGTGCATACGCTGGCAAGGTCCTCCAGGCGCGTCTGCAGGTCGGCAGTCGCCTGGCCGGCGAAGACCGCGTCGGCGAGTCCGGCGCCTTCGATGGCGTCGAGCATGCAGACACAGTAGCGCGTGCAGAACTCGCCGTCTCGGATTTCCGCGCACTGGCGTTCGCAACTGCGCATGAAGCGCACCTCTCGCGTCTCCTCAGGTGCCGGGAAAAATTGGGCGAAGGCCCAGACGCAGGCGATCAGCACCGGCTGGTGGACAAGGTAGACGGCGAGGCTGTGGCGTCCGGCCCGTTGCAGTGGCCGCGACCAGTCGCCGGGCGAGAGCCGCGCGAGGCGGTCGAGCAGCCCGGCGCCGCGCGCCAGGCGGGCGACGGCGATGCCGGCGAGCACGGCGCCGAACCAGGGGAAAAGGGGCACGTAATCGTTGGAGCGCGGATTGACGCTGGAAAGCCCCACCCACCACCAGGCCGGATGGTCGAAGAACGCCGAGCGCAGGACATGCGGCCCGGCGACGAAGAAAGCGGCGAGGGCGAGCGTCACCGGCCAGGGCAGTTTCAGGGCGGCGAGGCCGAGAAGGCTCGCCAGCGCGATCTGATGCAGGATGCCGAAGAAGATGAAGCCGTTGGGCACGGCGAACCAGGTGACCGCCGAGATCGCGGCGGCGGCGCCTGCGACCTGCGCCAGTCGCTTCAGGAACGGCTTGCGGCGAAAGGTTTCGCCATGGGCGAGATAGAGGCTGACGCCCGCGAGAAAAAGGAAGGAGGACGCGATCGAGCGGGCAAACAATTTCCAGCCGCCATGCGCGGTGAGCCCGGCTTCGGCATAACCGAAGAATTCGAGGTCCCAGGTGAAGTGGTAGACCGCCATGGCGACGAGGGCCAGGCCGCGGGCCAGGTCGATCGCTTCGATGCGCGGGGAGCGGGCGCGCAGGGGCGTCATAGCTTGCCTCCGTTCGACGCCCTTGTTGCAGGCGTTTGCGGAAATTGGCAAGCAGGGGGCAAGCGTTCGATAGGACCATGGACACGAGAAAGCCACCGCCAGCGGCGCCCGCCTGCCGCCGCAGCACTTGGATTTTGAAGGGCAACGCCTTTTCCAGACTCGTCGCGCACGCGCACGAGATCGGCTAGTTGCTCATCGATACGGCCGCGACTTCCGTACTCTCCTGATCCGGCGCATCGCCCAAGTGCAGCCGTGCGCTACTCGGCTTTTTGGCGCGCACGGGCCGGTCTTCCACCGATAGAAGGCTGGCAAGCGGGCCGTGCAAGGGCGTCCGGGAGAAAACGCCGTCCTGTTTCAGCAGGACCGCCGGGATACCGCCGCGAGCGGGCCGGAGCGACGGCTTGATGACATAGGAATAGCGGCTCTTGGCCGACAGGCGCACGCGGTACCGACGCACGAGCGCGGCAAGCGCGATCTTCAAGTAAAGCAAAGAAAAATGATAGCCCGGGCAGCGCCGTATTCCGCCGGAAAAGGCGATGAATTCATAAGCTGTCGGCCGCCGCTCGAACCAGCGGTCGGGGCGGAATCGCGCCGGGTCGGCAAACACCGCGGCATCGCGGTGCGTGACCCACGGGCTCAGGATGATCGTGGCTTCGCGGCCGACGGATATGTCCGCGATCATGGTTTCTCTGACCGGATGTAGCCCGATGAACGGCGCCGGCGGCAGCACCCGAAGCGCTTCGAAGATCACCGCCTCGAGGAGCGGCATGGCGTTCAGGTCTTCGAGGCCGTACCGCTCGGGCAATCCCGCGACTTCCTGGTGGAGCGCGCGTGCGATTTCGGGATGCTGCTCGAGGAGCACGAGCGCCCAGCCCAACGCGAGCGCCGGCGTTTCGAAAGCTGCCCATGCCGTCGTCGCCACATTGGCTACCAGCCGGGACCCCCTCTCGGGATCCCCGCTTTCTTCGGCGGCCTTGAAAGCTGCTCTCAGACCCGGTGCATCCTCGGCGGCCCACTCGGAAATCGTGGCGGACACCTCATCTGCGCTGCGAAGCAAGCGGCCAAAAGGTGTCGAGGAGTACGGCAAGCGTAGGATGCGCGGTGCAAGCGACCAGTTCTGGAGATGAAAATTGTCAAGCAGATGACCGAGTGCGAGGGCCTTGTCGCGATCGTGCTCGCCGAAGAGCACGGACATCGTCACCCGTATGGCGAGATCCTTGCAGTGGGCTCCCAGGTCTGTCGCGCGGCCGGTCGGCCAGCGGTCGAGTTCGTCCGACACGATTGCGGAGATCGCGTCGTTGTAGGTGGTTACATGGGTCCTCCGGAACGTGTCGGCGATGTGTCCGGCGTAGCCGTCGTGCTCGGCGCCCGTGAGACGCAGATAGCTTCGCCGTAGTGCCTCTTGCGCCGATCCGCGCGGCCCTTCGACAGGCCAGATGTTCTTCGGCTGCAGGTCTTCCCAACGATCATAAACGAGGCGATTGAGGGCCGAACCGGCGAAGAAGTACAAGGATGGCCTGTCGCGCCGCCACCGGCCCGGCAACGCCAGAGCCACCGCCCCATCATAGCGGCGGTTCAGGACATCCGCTGCACCGATCGGGTCGAACAGGAAGTGCGCGGCGGCCAGCAGAGCCGGCGCTCCATGCAGAGATCTAACCATTGCGACAGCTGCCCCGCCCATTCGCACAACGCACGATGCCGGTAGACATGTTCAGGACGTCATACGCGGCCCGTCGCTCTTCGTATCATAGGGCCCGGCGCGGTTGCTAGGACGTTTCGACGGCCAGTCGCGCATTGGAAGACGTCTGCCATTTGGGCCGTCGCCCGCCCATCGGGGCGAGGACACTTCGGGGTCGGAGCCGGGGTGACGGGCGCGCGGGGCGCGGGTGCTCCGGGTCGCGCGATTGACACCCGAGCGCACCTTCGGGAGAATGGAAGCCTGTCGGGCCGCGTTGCGGCGGGGAGAAGGGCAGGAGCCTCCATGAACAGCATCACGACCGCCGCCGAAGCGACGGCCGCCAGGCCGGCCCTCCGGCCGCACTGGGTCAACATCGTCGGTATCTCGTTCTACCACCTCGTCGCCGCCCTGGCGTTCTTTCCCTACTTCTTCAGCTGGACCGCGGTGATCGTCGCGGCCGCCGGCACCTTCGTCTTCGGCACCATCGGCATCAACGTCTTCTATCACCGCTATCTCACCCACAAGGGCTTCCAGTCGCCGAAATGGTTCGAGAAGTGGATGGCGGTCATGGCGATCTGCTCCTTCCAGGACACGCCGGCGCACTGGGTCGCGGTGCACCGCCGCCACCATGAGTTCGCCGACGACGAGCCGGACCCGCACACGCCGGTGCGCAGCTTCCTGTGGGCGCATGTCGGCTGGATCCTGGTGCACTCGCCGGACATGTCGCGCTACGAGATCTACGCGCGCTACGCCAAGGACGTGCTGCGCGACCCGTTCCTGCGCAGCCTGGAGAACCAGCGGGTCTACCTCGGCATCATCGTCGCCCACTGGTTCGTCTTCTTCGGCGCCGGCGCCGGCTGGACGCTGCTTGCCGGCGGCACGGGGGCCGAAGCGCTGCAGTTCGGTCTCGGCCTCGTGGTCTGGGGCGTCTTCGTGCGCACCGTCTTCAACTGGCACAACACCTGGGCCGTCAATTCCGTCAGCCACATGTGGGGCTACCGCAACTACGAGACCGACGAGCATAGCCGCAACAACATCGTGCTCGGCCTGACCGCCATGGGCGAGGGCTGGCACAACAACCACCACGCCGACCCGCGCTCGGCGCGCCACGGACATCGGCCGTGGGAGATCGACGTCACCTACTGGACAATCCGGCTTTTCGGCGCGATCGGCCTCGCCCGGCGCATCACCGAACCGATGATCAGCCCCGGGAGTTCGCGCGGCGCCGTGAGGACCAAGCCGGCGCAATGACCGAGCCGCCGGCGACAGCCGGCCGGCGCATCTGCGACTTCGATTTTTCGCCCGAATGGGACCCGGCCTGAGGGGCGGCTCCGGCGGCGCTCTTCTTCGCGGACAGCCGAGATCGTGCCCTGGGGGCAGGACGGTTTCGCGGATTCAGGGGGGGGTTCGCAGGCCGGCGGCCGTCACGACGTGTCGGGCGGCCGGGGCAGCCGGTGGAAGCGCGGCGCGGGAAGGCTGACGATCAGGAGCACCGGCAGGCGCGGCGCGTTGCCGCC
>CAYJMY010000085.1:0-18606 GCA_964371125.1 uncultured Mesorhizobium sp.
GCAGGTCGCAGTACCAGTCGTAGAACGACATGCAGACGCCGCCGAGCAGCGACAGGTAGCGCGAACCGGCCGCATAAGAAACCATCGACATGGCGGGGATCGGCGAGAAGCCGATGACGCGGTCAGGCCCCCACTTCTTCGCGGTGTAGGCGTTGGCCGCGGCGATGATCTCGTTGACTTCGTCCCAGGTCGCGCGGACGAAGCCGCCGAGGCCGCGCACGCGGATGTACTCGCTGCGCTTCCCCGGGTCCTCCTGGATGGCGGCCCAGGCGCCCACCGGGGTGCGTACCGCCCTCTCCTTGCGCCACAGCTTCAACAGGCGCGAGCGGATCAGCGGGTACTTCACCCGGTTGGCCGAATACATGTACCAGCTGTAGCTCGCCCCGCGCGAACAGCCGCGCGGCTCGTGATTGGGCAGGTCCGGTCGGGTGCGCGGGTAGTCGGTCTGCTGCGTCTCCCAGGTGACGATCCCGCCCTTGACGTAAATCTTCCAGGAGCACGAGCCGGTGCAGTTGGCGCCGTGGGTCGAACGCACGATCTTGTCGTGCTGCCAGCGCTTCCGGTAGCTGTCCTCCCAGGCCCTGCTCTCGGTCGTCGTTACTCCGTGGCCTTCGGAGAAGGTCCCGGCAGTCCTGCGCGCGAGAAAATTGAGGCGGTCGAGAAGGTGAGACATATCTTTTCCTCCGATCGGCGATCAGCAGGGTGTGGCCGCGTCGCGACGCGCGTACATCTGCCAGTTCATGACGAAATTGATGGCGAAGAACACCGCGAGCGCCCAGAACACGGCGTTCGGGTTGCCCCATATGGCGAAGGCCCAGCTGAACATCATGCCGAAGATGAAAGGCCCGTAGGCGGCGATCGCGGCGGTGAAGCCGATCACGCCCCCCGCCTGGCGCGGCGGGAAGATCATCGGCATCTGCTTGAAGGTCGAGGCGTTGCCGACGCCGGAGAAGAAGAACAGCGCCAGCATCGCCGTGACGAAGAGCGGGAACTGCGCCATCGAGGTGGGCGTGGTGAAGAACGGAACGGCGACGGCGCAGACGAGCATGCCGAGCGCCGACCAGTGCGTGACGCGGGCGCCGCCGAGGCGGTCCGAGATCGGGCCGGCGATGACGCGCGCGACGGATCCGACGAGCGGCCCGTAGAAGGCGTAGGTCAGCGGATCGGGTGCGCCTTCGAGGCCGCCGTAGCACTGCTTGATCAGCAGCGGAAAGGTTGCCGACAGGCCCGAGAAGGCGCCGAAGGTCATCATGTAGAGCGACGTCATCGACCAGGTGTGGCGCGAGCCGAAGATGTCGAACTGTTCGGCGAAGTTCGCCTTGACCGGCACCGAACGCAGCGACGCCCAGGCGAGCAGGCCCACGACCAGGATGATCGGAACGTAGATCGCGACCGCGTTCTGCAGGAAGACCTGGCTCTCGACGCCGCCCTTGGTCATGGTCTGAGAGGCGCCCAGCCAGGCGCTGCCGCCGATAAGGCTGAAACCGATGATCCACGGCGTGACGAACTGCACGACGGACACGCCGAAATTGCCGATGCCCGCCTGGATCGCCAGCGCGGTCCCCTGCAGGCGCTTGGGGAAGAACAGGCTGGTCGACGGCATGAAAGACGAGAAGTTGCCGCCGCCGAGCCCGGCGAGGAAGGCCAGCACCATCAACCACCAGAACGGCGTGGTCGGATCCTGCACGGCGTAGTACCAGCCGACGGCGGGGATGATCAGCGACAGCGTCGAGATGCTGACGACCTTGCGCGTGCCGAAGATCGGCACGAGGAACATGTGGACGAGCCGCAGCGTACCGCCGGCGAGGCCGGGCATGGCCGCCAGCCAGAACAGCTGGCCGGTAGTAAGCTGGAAGCCGATCTGCGGCAGCCGCACGACGAGCGCCGAGACCACGAACCACATGATGAAGGCAAGGATCAGTCCCATTGTGGTGACGGCGAGCGTCCGGTTGGCGATCGAACGCCCGGTCGCGTTCCAGAAACTCTCGTTTTCCGGTTCCCAGCGGCCGAGCACGCCGCCGGCGCTCGCTGTGATGTTGGTGTCGGTCATGACGGTCTCCGTCGACGGTTCGAATTCAGTTCCGAAAGAGGCTCAGTGCTTCGCGGCCGGCGCGACGCCGAGGACGCGCGCCGCGAGCTTCGGCTCGGTTTTGCCGGCGGCGATCTGCGTCGCTTCGAGTTCGGGAAAGTCGCGGGGCTGGCGCAGGCCGGGATGCGCGGACTTCTCCATCTCGCGGATGGCGAGGTGCATCCAGATCAGGCTGATCGTGACGATGACGAAAAGCAGCATGAAGCAGCTCGTCCACACGCCGATCAGGTCGTTCAACGCACCGAAGGCGATCGGCAGGATGAAGCCGCCCAGGCCGCCGACGAGGCCGACGATGCCGCCCACGGCGCCGACGCGGTTGGGGTAATAGACCGGGATGTGCTTGTAGACCGCCGCCTTGCCGAGGCTCATGAAGAAGCCGAGCACGAAGGTCAGCATGGTGAAGGGCAGGAAGCCGATGGCGATCTCGAACTCGATCGGCCCGTTGATGCCGGCGACGATATAGCGGGTCGCCGGATAGCTCAGGAGGAACGCGGTGATTGCCGCGCCGATGAAGGTCCAGTACATGACCCGCCGCGCGCCGTAGCGGTCCGAAAGCGTACCGCCGAGGATGCGGAACAGGCTGCCCGGCAGCGAATAGGCGGCGCCGAGCAAGCCGGCGGTGATGATGTCGAGGCCGTAGACACCGACATAGTAGCGGGGCAGCCAGAGCGCGAGGGCGACGAAGGCGCCGAAGACGAAGAAGTAGTAGAGCGAGAAGCGCCAGACCTGGATGTTGGCGAGCGGCTTGATCATCGCCGACAGCGGCTCGGGCTTCACACCCTTGCGCCGGCGCTCGGCGAGGTCCGGATCGTCGTCGGTGGTGAACCAGAAGACGATCGCCGTGACGACCAGGCCGGCGGCCCAGAGCTGCGCCACCGTCTCCCAACCGAACGCGACCATGATCATCGGGGCGAGGAACTTCGTCACCGCCGCGCCGACATTGCCGGCGCCGAAGATGCCGAGCGCGGTTCCCTGGCGCTCTTTCGGATACCACTTCGACACATAGGCGATGCCGACGGCGAAGGAACCGCCGGCGATGCCGACGCCGAGCGCGGCGAGCAGGAAGGTCGGGTAGTCGTAGGCGAAGGTCAGCAGCCAGGTCGCGACGGCGGCCGACAGCATGACCAGGACGAACATGATCCGGCCGCCATACTGGTCGGTCCACACGCCGAGTAGCAGCCGGATGAGCGAACCTGTGAGGATCGGCGTGCCGACGAGCAGGCCGAACTGCGTATCGTTGAGGCCGAGATCCTTTTTGATCTGCACGCCGATGATGGAAAAGATCGTCCATACGGCAAAGCACACCGTGAACGCGACGGTGCTCATGCCGAGGACCCGGGTTTGTTGCGCGGGCGTGACTTGCTCGAGCGAATTCATCTCCGACCCCCGAAAAAGCCGGGCTGGAATGGTGCCCGGCGGCCTGTTGCGGCGCGAGGTTCCGTGAACGGGGGCTCGGACTGTTGATTTGGATCAAGCCGTCCGGAGCGGTCCAAAGAAACAAGGATCGGCGGGAAATCGATCATCCCACATGAACCGAATGAGAAATTCCGCTCGATTCACCTCCCGGGTGTTGACGGCAATTCCATCATTTGTATGCTTGATGAAAATCAAGAGGGGTCCGCGATGCGATCTTCGGATTTGCCGCAGGTCAGGGCGCTGCCGCTCTTCGTCAGCATGACGGACGAAAATTTCGAGTCGCTCATGCAGGCCGCCTACCTGCAGACCTTCCCGGCGCAGCTCGACCTTATCGCCGAAGGTGAACCGGCCGACTTCCTCTACGTAGTCCTCGAGGGGCGCGTCGAACTCTACGGCCGTTCCAACGGGCGCGAATCGACGCTTGGCATGGTCACGCCGGTCGGGACCTTCATCCTCGCCGCGGCGATCAAGGACGCCATCTTCCTCATGTCGGCCAGGACCAGCCTGCGCTCTAAGGTGCTTCTGATCCCTTCGGAAAATGTCCGCGACGCTTTTGCCCGCGACGACGGCTTCGCCCGCGCGATCGTCGTCGAACTGGCCAACTGCTACCGGGGGGTCGTCAAGGAACACAAGGACTTGAAGCTGAGAACCGCGGTGGAACGGCTCGCCAACCGCCTGCTGCGCTTCGACCGCGACCAGGGCGAGACCGGCACGGTCGAACTGCCCTTCGACAAGCGCACGCTCGCGTCCCTGCTCGGCATGACGCCCGAGAACCTGTCGCGCGCCTTCAACACGCTGCGCCCTTACGGCGTCGAGGTGGACGGCGGCACGGTCCGCATGACCGACCGCAAGGCGCTGGAATCGCTGGCCAAGCCGAATTTACTGATCGACGACCCGGCAAGCTGAGGTGGGTTTCCGCTCAGTCGGCGGTGGCGCGCGTCAGCACGAAGGTCAGCGCCCCGGCCATCACCGCGACCTGGATGGCGATCACCGCCCAGCCCACACCGGTTGCAAACGAGATGAGAAGCGCCGCTGCCATGGCGATCGCCGCGGCAGTCTTGCCGCGCCGGCTGATCGCCCGGCGCTCGCGCCAGTCGCGGATCGCCGGGCCGAAGGTCCTGTGCGCCAACAGCCAGTCGTGGACAACCGGCGACGAGCGCGAAAAGAAGAAGGCCGCGGCCAGGACGAATGGCGTCGTCGGCAGCAGCGGCAGGAAGATGCCGATGATGCCGAGGCCCAGGCTGGCCGATCCGAGGGCGAACCAAAGCGGCCGCATCGCGCGTCCTTCTGCCATTTCCGTACCGTCGACCCGACGCGCCCCGCGCTTCCGCCCGATCGCTTCGCGCCAGACATAGGCTTTTCAGGCTGCACCACAAGAGCGGCGTCCGGCCGCCCGACCAGCGGCGCCGAGAATCGCCTGCCGCCGCGTGCCGTTCTTTGCGCCGGCGCAAGCCGCGCGCGGGACGGAGGTGTAGATTTCCCGGCGTCGAGCGAAGGAATCCGGGTGCGCAAATGGAAGACGGCATTTCACGATCCCACGGCCGGCGACCCGCCGGCGATACGACGTTCCGCCGTCTCACCGCAGTGATCCGCGACGTCGAACTCGACTGCGATTGCCGCGCCCGCCTCGACGAGGCGCTTGCCCGTTTCGCGACGCTCGAGGAACGGCGCATCGCGCGCGCCCACCTTGCCGACGCGCGCAGGCAGCGCGAGAGGATCGAGGCGATCCTCGCCTTCCTGAAGGACCTCGACGAGTTGGTCGCCACCGAGGCCGATCGCAGCGTCTTCGCCGAAATCGCCCTGCTCTTCGACGACATTGCCGCGGCCGCTGCGGAAGGCTCGCGCTCGCTGCAGGTGCTCGCCGAACAGCCGCAGGCGGCACATGTAAGGCCGGGCGGGGTCTGACGCCGGCCCGCTAAACCTCCGCCCCGCCCTCGCCCCACCGGGTGATCGCCCTGCCCGGGTCGACGCCGGCCCAGCCGACCAGCCGGGCAGCGATCTCACGCACGAGGTCGTCGATCGTCGCCGGGCGGGTATAGAAAGGCGGTACCGGCGGCGCGATCACTGCGCCCATGCGCGCCAGCTTCAGCATCGATTCGAGATGGCCCTCGTGCAGCGGCGCCTCGCGCGGCGCGACGACCAGCCGGCGCTTCTCCTTGAGCACGACGTCGGCGGCGCGCGTGACGAGGTTGTCGCCCAGCCCGTGCGCCATCGCCGCGAGGCTGCGCATCGAACAGGGCACCACGATCATGCCGCCGGTGCGGAACGAGCCGCTGGCGATCGGCGCCGCGAGATTGTCCGGCGCGTGCACATGGCTGGCTTCCGCCGCGAGTTGCTCCATGCCGCGCGGCCCCAGTTCGTGGGCGATCGTCATGCGCGCACCGCGCGAGACGACGAGATGCGTCTCGATCCCCGCCGCGCCGAGCAATCTCAGCGTCTCCAGCGCCAGCACCGCGCCGGAAGCGCCGGTGACACCGACGACCAGCCGCCTCGATCTTTCCTCACACACGGATATCCTCCGGAAACAGCTCCGCCCAGCGGCTCGTCACGCGCTCGGCGATCGCGCGATCCATCGCCAGCCCGACGCCCCATTCGCGGCTCGTCTCCGCGCCCGTCTTTCGCGTCGCATCAATGCCGAGCTTGCCGCCGAGCCCTTCGAGCGGCGAGGCGAAGTCGAGCTGGTCGACCGGCGTGCGCTCGATCGTCATCAGGTCGCGCGAGGGGTCCATGCGCGTTGCCACCGCCCACGCTATTTCGCTCCACGAGCGGATGTCGATGTCGCCGTCGACGACGATGACGATCTTGGTCATCGAGAATTGCGGCAGCAGCGACCAGAAACCCATCATCACCCGTCGCGCCTGGCCCGGATAGCGCTTGTCGATGGAGACGACCGCGATCCGGTAGGAACAGGCCTCCGGCGGTAGCCAGACGTCGAGAATTTCCGGAATCTGTCGCCTGAGCAGCGGCTTGAACAGATCGAGCAGCGCCTCGCCGATCACCGAAGGCTCGTCCGGCGCGCGGCCCGTGAAGGTGGTGAGATAGCAGCCACCCACGCGCACGCCGAGGCGTTTCAGCCGGAAGACGGGATAGCGCTCCGGCGCATTGTAATAGCCGGTGTGGTCGCCGAACGGCCCCTCCACGGCCGTTTCGGTCGCCGAGACGGTCCCCTCCAGCAGGATTTCGGCGCTTGCCGGAAAATGCAGGGGAATCGCCGCGCAGGGCGCGATGGTGGCGCGCCGGTCGTTGATCAGCCCGGCGATGCCGAGCTCCGAGACGCCCTCGGGCGACGGCATGACAGCGGATAGCATCGTCGCCGGGTCGGCGCCGATGACCACGGCCATCGGCATGTCGGCGCCCTTCGCCTGCCAAGCGCGATGGTGGGCCGCGCCGCCGCGCATCGGCAGCCAGCGGACAATGGCGCGGTCGCGGTCGAGAACCTGCATGCGGTAGACGCCGAGATTGTACGACGCCGGGTCGTCCTCGCCCGGCGCGCGCGTGACCACCAGCGGCCAGGTGATCAGCGGCCCGGCATCGCCCGGCCAGCATGTCTGTACCGGCAGCAGCCCGAAATCCGGAGCAAGGTCGTGGAGATCGCGCGGCGGGCGCACGATCTTCGGCCTCGCCATCAGCGCGCCGCGCGCCGCGGGCAGCATGTCCCGCGCCTCGCGCAGCGAATGCGGCGGCTGCGGCGACCGCAGCCAGGCGAAGAGTTCGCCAAGTGCCGCGAGCCCGGAAGATGTCGTCCCCAGTCCCGCCGCCACCCGCTCGACCGTTCCGAACAGGTTGGTGACGACGGGCGTCGACGAGATCCTTCCGTCTGCGATCACCGGATTCTCGATGCGCAGCACCGGCCCTCCCCGCCCGATCACCCGACGATGCAGTTCGGTGAGCTCGAGCTCCATAGCCACCGGCGCGGAAACCGTGCGGATATCGCCTTCATGGCGCAGATGGTCGAGAAAGGAACGTAGATCGGCAAAGGGAGGGAGGGCCCGGCGATGCATGTTCCCGATACCTCAGGCCTGTCGCCCGCCAGCGCGTGGGCGGCTCGCCGAATGCGGACTCCGCAGATCCCCGCCCGCGAGACGGAATGCCCGCTTTCCGTCCATTCGCACTCCGATCCCGCCGGCTCCGCCGGCGTCCTCGCCGCCCATGCCACGCGGCAGCTTCGAGAACATTGCGCCCGCGCAAAGAGCGCATGGGCACGTCGGATAGTTTGCCCCTGATCCGCTTCCGCTCCTTCATTCGGAACGAGGAATTCGCTG
Organism: uncultured Mesorhizobium sp.; assembly: GCA_964371125.1. Taxonomy (GTDB): domain Bacteria; phylum Pseudomonadota; class Alphaproteobacteria; order Rhizobiales; family Rhizobiaceae; genus DUSC01. The sequence goes on from CAYJMY010000085.1 coordinate 7,768, forward strand.
CCGTCCATGATCTAGGACAAGTCGGAACGGCTCGTCGGACTCTAGTTCTTGGGCGCAAGGAACAACCCGGGAGACCATGATGGCGGCCGAAATCGTCGAAGCCAGACTCCCGGGATTCGTCCGCCTTCTGCCACCGCTCGCCGCCCTGCCGGCCGGCCCGCTGCTCACCGGCGCCTTACGCGCGCTGGCCCGGCGAAAGCCGGGGATCTTCGATCGGCTCGGCGAATTCTCGCGGGAACGGTTCTTCATCGACCCGACCGATCTCTGTTTCGCCTTCACCATCGTCCCCGATGGAGAGCGTTCGCTGGTTCGCGTCGTCGGCAAGAAGGACGGCGCCAACGCACCAGTGGTCGTGCGCGGCCCGATCCTGATGCTGCTCGGCCTTCTCGACGGGACCATGGACGGCGACACGCTCTTCTTCCGCCGGATCGTCACGATCAGCGGCCGGACCGAGGCCGTGCTCGCCCTGCGCAACACCATCGAAGATGCCGAACTGAAACCGGCGGACCTCCTGGGCCTGACCGGCGCCCTCGCCCGCATTGCCGATACGGGTATCCTCGGCGGTCTCGACGCTGCCCGCCGCATCCTCGCCGCGCCGCCGGCGGGAAACCGGCGCGAGATCTGAAGGACTTGCCAATGGAACTGGTTTGCCCGGCGGGGACCCCCGCCACCTTGCGAGCCGCCGTCGAGGCGGGCGCCGACGCCGTCTACTGCGGATTTCGCGACGACACCAACGCGCGCAACTTCCCCGGCCTCAACTTCTCGCCCCAGGAACTCGCCGAAGGCGTGCGCTTCGCCCATGGCCATGGCGCCCGCGTGCTCGTCGCGATCAACACCTTCGCCCGCGTCGGCGAGATCGACCGCTGGCGGCAGGCCGCGGACACGGCAGTACGCTGCGGGGCGGACGCCGTGATTGCCGCCGACTTCGCCGTCCTCGACCACATGGCACGCTCGCACCCCGATGTCAGGCTGCATCTGTCGGTCCAGGCGGCTGCGGCGACGCCGGAGGCGATCGCCTTCTACGTCGGCGCCTTCGGTGTCCGCCGGGTCGTGCTGCCGCGCGTGCTGTCCGTCGAGGAGATCGCCGCGCTGAACCGCGCCATCGCGGTCGAAACCGAAGTCTTCGTTTTCGGCGGGCTCTGCGTGATGACGGAAGGCCGCTGCTACCTCTCCTCCTACGCCACCGGCAAATCCCCCAATCTCAACGGCGTCTGCTCGCCGCCGGAATTCGTCGACTATACGGAGACGGCTAAAGGAACCACCGCGCGCCTCGCCGGCTTCACCATCGACCGCTATGCACCGGGCGCGCCCGCTGGCTATCCGACGCTTTGCAAGGGATTATTCCAGGCCGGCGGCCAGACCTCGCACCTCTTCGAGGATCCGGTCAGCCTCAACGCCGCAAGCATGCTGCCGGCCCTGAAGGCCGCCGGCGTCACGGCGCTGAAGATCGAGGGGCGTCAGCGCGGCAAGGGCTATGTCGGCGACGTCGTGCGCGCGTTTCGCCGCGCGGTCGATGCGGTGGAGGCCGGCGGCGACCCGGTCGAGATCGACCGGCTGCTCGCGGCGCAGTCCGAAGGCGGACGCCAGACCACCGGCGCCTACAAGAAGACGTGGAGGTAAGCGTGTCAGGAATATCGTTGACGCTCGGCCCCGTGTTCTTCCACTGGCCTGCCGAGAGGCTGCTCGACTTCTATCGGCGCGTTGCCGACGAGGCACCCGTCGACCGTGTCCACGTCGGCGAGACCGTCTGCGGCAAGCGCATGCCCTTCACCGACGCGACCTGGCCCGAGATCATCGAGCGGCTCGAGCGCGGCGGCAAGGAGGTCGTGATTTCCACGCTCGCCGCGCCGGCGACGGTCCGCGAACGCCGCGGCATCGAGGAATTGTGCGGCGACGACAGACTGGTCGAGGCCAACGACGTCACCGCGCTGCGCTGGCGGAGCGGCCGCCCCTTCGTCACCGGCCCGTTCCTCAATGTCTACAACGAGGCGGCCGCCGCCTTTCTCGCCGCGCAGGGTGCGCGCACGATCTGCCCGCCGGTCGAACTGGCGCTCGGCGCCCTCGCCGGAATGGCGAAGCGCTGCACCGGGATCGAATTCGAGGCCTTCGCCTTCGGCCGGCTGCCGCTGGCCATCTCCGGCCGCTGCTATCACGCCCGCATCCACGGCCTGCACAAGGATTCCTGCCGCTTCATGTGCGAACAGGACCCCGATGGCCTCGCCGTCGACACGCTCGACGACCAGAGGTTCCTCGCCATTAACGGCGTGCAGACCCTGTCCAGCCAGGTGCACGTGCTCTGCCTTGCGCCTGCGGAACTGGTCGATCTCGGCATCTCGCGCCTGCGCCTGTCGCCGCAGACCGTGGATATGGTTGCGGTCGCGAAAATCTATCGCGATCTCGTCGACGGCAGGGACACGCCCGAAAACGCGCGATTCCTGCTATCCTGTCTGGACCTGCCCGGCGCGATGGTCGATGGCTTCGCCTTCGGCGCGCCGGGCTGCCGCAGTCCGCAGGCCGCATGAACGACGAGACATCGATGACCGAAATCGCGATCGTGACCATCTCCGACCGGGCGAGCCGGGGCGAATACGAGGACCTCAGCGGTCCGGCCGTCGAGGCCTGGCTGCGCCGGGCCGTCGGCTCGCCCTGCACGATATCGCGCCACGTCGTGCCCGACGGTGTCGACAGCGTGCGCGACATCCTCGTCAGGCTCTGCGACGAGGACCGCGTCGACCTGATCTTCACCTCGGGCGGAACCGGGCCGTCGCCGCGCGATCTGACGCCCGAGGCCATGCGCCAGGTCATGACCATGGAGTTGCCTGGCTTCGGCGAGATGATGCGGCAGGAGAGCCTGAAGCAGGTGCCGACCGCGATCCTGTCGCGGCAGACGGCGGGCGTGCGCGGCAAGACGCTGATCGTCAACCTGCCGGGAAAACCGGCGTCGATCGATGTCTGCCTGAGGGCCGTGTTCCCGGCGATCCCCTACTGCCTCGAACTGATCGGCGCCGGCGTTCTCACGGCTGCAGCGCAGCCCTGATCCCCACGCGGGACCGTCGGGCCCTCAACCGGCGCCCATGTCCCCGGCCTGTGGACAAGAGGCCCGCCGCGGCGCCTCCCCGTGTCGCCGCGAAGCGGCGCAGGATAGTGTCGGTCCATGCAACCATCACGAGACATCGCACGGCTCCTCGAGATCATGGCGGCGCTGCGTACGCCGGGAACGGGTTGTCCGTGGGATCTGCAGCAGGACTTCAGCACCATCGCTCCGTACACCATCGAGGAGGCCTACGAGGTCGCCGACGCCATCGAGCGCGGCGATCTCGACGATCTGCGCGACGAGCTGGGCGACCTGCTTCTCCAGGTCGTCTTCCACGCGCGCATGGCCGAGGAAGCAGGCGAGTTCGCCTTCGGAGACGTCGTGCGGGCGATCACCGAGAAGATGATCCGGCGTCATCCCCACGTCTTCGGCGATGCTGAAGCGCGCGCCGCCGGTTCGGCGAAGGGCATGTGGGACCGCATCAAGGCCGAGGAGAAGGTCGCCAAACGCACGGCTCGCCTGGCGCGCGGCTTGCCCCCGGAAGACGGCGGTCATGGATTCCTCGACGGGGTACCCGTCGCCCTGCCCGCGCTGGTCCGTGCGCAGAAACTACAGGAAAAGGCGGCGCGAGTCGGCTTCGACTGGAAGGAGGCAAAACCAATCCTCGACAAGATCATGGAGGAGATCGGCGAGCTTCGCTATGCCATCGACACGACCGATCGCGCCGCGATCACCGACGAGTTCGGCGACGTCTTGTTTTCATTGGTCAATTTCGGACGCCACCTCGGAATCGACGCCGAATCCGCGCTGCGTGGAACCAACGACAAGTTCCGTTCGCGATTCCATCACATGGAGCGTGCGCTGATGACGTCCGGGCGTACGCTCGAAGAGACCGATCTGGCGGAGATGGAGCGCCTCTGGCAACTCGCAAAGAGCGCGAAGTAGCTCGAACTATCCGCTGTTCCTGCTCGATATTCTCGTTTCGAGCTCGTGCTGTGTCGCATCCGTCACGCTGAGGGTCAGCGTGACGCTGCCGTCGTCATGGTCCTCGCGGCCGACGACCGCGCTGTTGCGGTAGACCCAGTCGATCATCTTGTGCTGCTGCGGACCCAGCGTCACCGTCATCGGGCGCAGCGAACCGGCGACGCGTTCTTCGATCACCGCCACCAGAGCGCCGATTCCTTCGCCGCTGATTGCCGAAATGGCGATCGGCGGTGCGTCCTTGCGCCCACTCGGCTCCTCCAGAAGCTGTTCGCGGGCGGACGCGTCGAGCCGGTCGATCTTGTTCCACACCTCGATGACCCGCTTCGTGTCGCTGGCGTCGACGCCGAGGTCGCCGAGGATGCGCTCGACGTCCTCCGCCTGCGCGGCCGTGTCCGGATCGGATATGTCGCGCAGATGGATGATGAGGTCGGCCTCGATCACCTCCTCCAGCGTGGCGCGGAAGGCGGCGACCAGATGCGTCGGCAGGTCCGAGATGAAGCCCACGGTGTCCGACAGGATCACCGTCGTGCCATGCGGCAGCCGCACGCGCCGCAGCGTCGGGTCGAGCGTGGCGAAGAGCATGTCCTCGGCGAGCACCCCCGCCCCGGTCAAGCGGTTGAAAAGGGTGGACTTTCCCGCATTCGTATAGCCGACGATGGCGACGATCGGGAACGGTACCTTCTTGCGCTTGGCGCGATGCAGGTCGCGCGTGCGCCGCACCGTCTCCAGTTCGCGCTTCAACTTGACGATCTTGTCCTGGAGGATGCGGCGGTCCGCCTCGATCTGCGTTTCGCCGGGGCCGCCGAGGAAACCGGCGCCGCCACGTTGGCGTTCGAGGTGCGTCCAGCTGCGCACCAGGCGGCCCTTCTGGTAGTTGAGATGGGCGAGTTCGACCTGCAGCGCGCCTTCCTTGGTCCGCGCGCGGCGGCCGAAGATCTCAAGGATGATGCCGGTACGGTCGAGGACCTTGGCGTTCAGCTCCTTCTCCAGATTGCGCTGCTGCACCGGAGTCAGGGGATGATCGACGACGACGAGGGTGGCGCCGGCCTCCTTCACCAACCCGGATATCTCGGAAACCTTGCCCGCACCGAGCAAGGTCGCGGGCTTGGGATCGGCGATGGTAACGATGATCGCATGCGCAGGATCGAGGTCGATCGCCAGCGCAAGACCGACCGCTTCGTCGCGTCGCGCCTCGGGCGAGCGCGTCAGGCGCGGCCTGCCCTGCGCGCCGTCGTCTTCCGTTCGCGGATGCCTGGTGAGAACGGGAACGACGACGACTGCGCGCGTACGCGTGCCTTGGCCCCCGGACGACGCTTCCGGCGCGTTCTTGCCGGGCTCGGAGCCGGCGCTGTCCGTATTCACAAATCAGGCGTCCCGGTTGCTTTCCTCGCCATCGAACATCTGAACCGGCTGGCTCGGCATGATGGTCGAGATTGCGTGCTTGTAGACGAGTTGGGAATGTCCGTCACGACGCAAGAGCACGCAGAAATTATCGAAAGACGTCACCACGCCCGTGAGTTTTACGCCGTTGATGAGGAAAATCGTCAGCGGGTTCTTGCTCTTGCGAACAGAGTTCAGGAAGAGATCCTGCAGATTTTGCGACCGTTCCGCCATTGTTTTTATCTTCCGCCATCCCCGAAGGTCCTGCCGCTAGTAGCGCCTGAACGGCCCCGCGATGTCAAGAACGCATAGGCGGTGTCGGCATGGCCGCGACAAGAACTAACCCACAATTGGGTAAGCAACACTGCCTTAAGTGGTTAACAGGCCTTGGTTTTCTCCGCAATGTCAAAAAACGCACGCCGCAGGGAAAGTGCAATCGATCCCGGATGGCCATTGGCGACCGGCTTTCCGTCGATCTCAACAACGGGCATGACGATCGTCGTTGCCGAACTGATGAAGGCCTCGCGCGCCGACCTGGCTTCCTCGACGGTGAACCGGCGCTCCTCGACCTTCAAGCCGAGTTTGGCGACGACATCGAACAGGGTCGTGCGCGTGATCCCGCGAAGGATGCCGTGCTCCGCCGGCCGGGTCACTAGCACGCCGTCCTTGGTGACGATCCAAGCGTTCGACGATCCGCCTTCGGTGACCATGCCCTCGCCATCCACGAACCAGGCTTCCTGGGCGCCGGCCTCCTTGGCCTTCTGCTTGGCGAGCACGTTCGGCAGCAGCCCGACCGTCTTGATGTCCACCCGGTCCCAGCGGTTGTCCGGCGTGGTGACGACCTTGATCCCCGCCTCGGCGCGCTTGGCCTGTGTGCCGGCCGGGACTTTTCGCGCCGTGACGACGAGCGCCGGCCTCACACCGTCGGGGAACGGGAAGTCGCGGCTGGCGACGCCGCGCGTCACCTGCACATAGACCATACCGTCGACGACGCCGTTGCGGCGCACCACCTCGCGCAGGATCAGCACGAGCGCGTTCCGATGGACGGGCCATCCGATCGAAAGTTCCTTGAGCGAACGGGCCAGCCGGTCGAGATGGCGCGGCATATCGACGATATAGCCGCTGGCGACCTCGCAGACCTCGTAGACGCCGTCGGCAAACTGGTAGCCGCGGTCCTCGATATGGACCGCCGCTTCGGCATGGCGCAGGTAGCGTCCGTTCACATAGGCGATGCGGGGCATTCGTTGCTTTCCTTGGGCGAGAGGATTTGCGGTCCACCGATGCGCGCCCGCGGCGGTCCCGCTGGAGATTAAAAGAACTCGAGGCTCACGCGGAAGAGTTGCTCGACCTGCTTCACGGCGTCGGCGAGAGCGAAGATGACGACACGGTCTCGTGGCTGGATCTTCAGCGATCCGCTCGGCTTGAGCACCTCGCCGTCACGGTAGATCGCGCCGATGCGCATGCCTGCAGGCAGATCAAGGTCGCGCATCACCGGCCCGACGAGCGGCGACGTGTCGAGCGCCTCCGCCTCGATGATCTCGGCGGCTCCGCGCTGGACGGAATGGACGGCCCGAATCCGGCCTCGGCGGACATGCTGGAGCACCCGCGAGACGGTCACCGATCGCGGATTCACATAGGCGTCGATGCCGAGCGTCTTGATCAGGTCGTGGAATGCGGGATTGTTGATGAGGACGAGGTTGGCCTTGCATCCGAGCCGTTTTGCCATGGCGCTGGCGAGGATGTTCACCTGGTCGTCGTTGGTCAACGACACCATCAGGTCCGCGTCCTGGATCTCCGCCTCGAGCAGGATCTTTTGATCCATCGCGCTGCCCTGCAGCACGACGGTACGGCGCAGTTCGTCCGCCGCCGCGACCGCGCGTTCCCGGTTGCTCTCGATGATCTTGACCCGCGTACGGCTCTGGCGCTGCTCCAGCGTGCGCGCGACATAGAGCCCAATGTTGCCGCCGCCGGCGATCACGATCCGCGTCGCCTCGGGCTCCTCGTGACCGAAAAGGCCCAGCGTCCTGCGCACCTGGTCCTTGGTGGTGACGACATAGGCGAGATCACCCGCGATCAGCTGGTCGGCGGAGTGCGGAATGAACAGCTTGCCGTTGCGCGTCACCCCGACCACGGTCGAGGGCAGGTCCGGGAACAGCTCGCTCAACTGGGCGAGCGGCGTGTTGATCACCGGACATTCCTCAAGGCATTCGATCGCCACCATGGCGATCTTGTTTTCGGCGAAGCGGACGACGTCGGTCGCGCCCGGAAGCGCTATTCGCCGCAGCACCATCTCCGCCACCTCAAGCTCGGGCGAGATGATCACGTCGATGGGAAGGTGGTCGCGCGAAAACAGGTCCTGGTAATGCGGCTGAAGATAGGACTGGGACCGGATGCGGGCGATCTTGGTCGGAACGTTGAACAGGGCGTGAGCAACTTCGCAGGCGACGATGTTGACCTCGTCGTGAAGCGTGACGGCGATCAGCATGTCCGCTTCCTGGGCGCCGGCGGCCTCGAGGACGTCGGGGTGGGACCCGTGACCGACGAAACCGCGAACGTCGAGCGAATCGCGGATGGCGCGAATGAGTTCAGGAGAGGTGTCGATGACCGAGACGTCGTTCTTCTCGGCGGCGAGTCGTTCGGCGATACCGTGTCCGACCTGGCCGGCGCCGCAGATGATGACCTTCATTTGTCTTCAGACCCCGAGGGACTTCAGCTTCCTGTGAAGCGCGGACCTCTCCATACCGATGAATTCTGCCGTGCGCGAGATGTTGCCGCCGAATCGGTTGATCTGGGCGATCAAGTATTCCTTCTCGAACAGTTCCCGCGCCTCGCGCAGCGGCAGAGCCATGATGTGCTGATCCGACTGGTTCGGCGCTCGCGGCATGACGTCGCCGATCTCCGCCGGCAAGAGGTCGGCGGTGATCGGCGCGTCGAGATCGTCGCCGCGGACGAGAATCATCAGCCGTTCGATGTTGTTGCGCAGCTGGCGGATGTTGCCGGGCCAGTTGTGGGCCTGGAGCACCGCCAGCGCGTCGTCGCCGATGCGCCGCGGCTTGATGCCGGCCTGGCGCGCGAACTGGCGCATGAAGTAGTCGACCAGGTAGGGAATGTCCTCGCGTCGTTCGGAAAGACCCGGGACCGAGACCGGCACCACGGCGAGCCGATGGTAGAGGTCTTCGCGAAAACGGCCGTCGGCGATCATGGCCTCCAGGTTCTGAGCGGTGGAGGAGATGATGCGCACGTCGACCTTGACCCGCTTGGTGCCGCCGACGCGCTCGAACTGCTGGTCGACGAGAACGCGCAGGATCTTGGCCTGCGTCTCGCGCGGCATGTCGGCAACTTCGTCCAGGTAGAGGATGCCGTGATGGGCCTCCTCGAGCGCGCCCACCTTGCGTTCGCCACCGTTGGACTCCGTGCCGAACAGTTCGATCTCCATGCGCTCTGGCGTGATCGTCGCGGCGTTCAGCGTGACGAAAGGCCCGGTCTTGCGCGCCGACGCGGCATGGAGCGCGCGGGCCACCATCTCCTTTCCCGATCCGGACGGACCGATGATCATCACGCGACTGTTGGTCGGCGCGACCCGTTCGATCGTCTGCCGCAGCTGTCCCATCGCGGACGACGTGCCGACGAGTTCGAGTGTATCGCCGCTGCGCTGACGGAGGTCGGAAACCTCACGCTTCAGCTTGGAGGTTTCCAGGGCGCGATCGGCGACGAGGATCAACCGGTCGGCCTTGAAAGGCTTCTCGATGAAGTCGTAAGCGCCACGCCGGATCGCCGAGACCGCCGTCTCGATCGTCCCGTGTCCGGAAATCATCACCACCGGCAGGCTGGGGTGGAGGATCTTGATCTGATCAAGCAGCGCCAGGCCGTCGAGCTTCGAGCCCTGCAACCAGATGTCGAGGAACACCAGGCGCGGCGCGCGGTCGGCGATCGACGCGAGGGCGCTGTCGCTGTCGTGCGCCGTCCGGGTCTCGTGGCCCTCATCACTCAGTATTCCGGCGACGAGTTCGCGGATGTCCGCTTCGTCGTCGACGACAAGGATATCAGACGCCATTCTCGACCTTCTCAGGTTCTCTTTGCTTGTCGGCGACGACCGGAGAGGCATTGCCCTCCGATTTCGCCGCCGGCAAGAGCATGGTGATCATTGCGCCGCGCCCACCGTGAAACTCCGGTGGGGCGTCGTGGAGTTCCAGGCTTCCGCCGTGGTCCTCGATGATCTTCTTGACGATTGCGAGGCCGAGCCCTGTCCCTTTTTCCCGGGTCGTCGTGTAAGGCTCGAGCAACCTCTGCCGGTTGTCGCGCGGCAATCCCTTACCGTTGTCGATCACGTCGATCCGAATGGCGTCGCCTTCGAGGCGAGCCCGGATGAGGATCGCGCCGGGTTGCCCGCTTTCGCGCTCCGCCGCCTCAATCGCCTCGGCCGCGTTCTTGATCACGTTGCCGAAGGCCTGGGCCATGAGCCGGCTGTCGAACGTTCCCTTCAACGGAACGGAACCGAAATCCCTCTGGAAGGCGATGTCCGACCGGCTCACCTCGACCAGGAACGATGCTTCGCGCAGTGCCTCGCGCAGGTCCATCAGCTGCATGTCCGGCTTCGGCATGCGGGCGAAGGCGGAGAACTCGTCGACCATCCTGCCGATGTCGCCGACCTGGCGGATAATGGTGTCGGTGCACTGGTCGAACACCTCGCGGTCTTCGGTGATGACCTTTCCGTAGCGGCGACGGATCCGCTCGGCGGAGAGCTGGATGGGCGTCAGCGGGTTCTTGATCTCGTGGGCAATGCGCCGCGCGACGTCCGCCCATGCCGAGGACCGCTGCGCTTGGAGAAGGTCGGTGATGTCGTCGATCGTGACCACGTGCGACTGGCCCTCGACGCGCGTCTCGCCTTCTTCCGTGGTGATCTGAACGTTGAACGTGCGTTCCGTACCGCCCCTGTAGAATGTGACCTGTTCCCGGTAGACGGGGCGGCGCGAGCTGCGTCCGATCTCGAGCACGCGCCCGACATGCGGCAGGACGACCGAAAGCCTGCTTCCGACGGCGGAGCTGGCGGGTATGGCCAGCATGGTTTCGGCGGACTTGTTGACGATGGTGATGACGCCGTCGGGGTCGACGCCGATGATACCCGCCGTGACACCGGCCAGAACCGCTTCCGAGAACCGTCGTCGCTCGTCGATCACATCCTTCGCGTGAAGGATCTCGTTGCGCTGCGATTTGAGCTGCAGCAGCATCTTGTTGAAAGTGTCGCCCAGCGACGCGACGTCGCCGTCCGACGCCCTCACCGGAACCGCCACGTCGAGGTTGCCCGTCGCGACTTCATCGGCGGCGCCGATGAGCTGGCGAATGGGCCGCACCAGTCGATCGGCGACGGCGATGCCGGTCCAGATCGCCGACAGGATGATGACCAGGGTCAGGCCAAGGTAGAGCAGGCCGAAGGCGACCTG